>CAYFVU010000082.1:0-16127 GCA_964346645.1 uncultured Spirochaetaceae bacterium
GAAGACGTCTTTACTCGACCCACACGGGGGAGCTCCAGACCTTCGCTCCGCTCTTCTGACGGGCCCGCAGGTAGTAGTAGGAAGGCTCATCACCAGAGTCTTCGAGCCTCCCGCTCCACACATACTCGTCCTCCGCGGGAGCGCGGTGTATCTTGAAAGCCGGGGAATCGAAACCGCCGCTGTACTCTATAAAGGGCTCAGAGAGGAGCCGACCGAAGGGTACCCGATAGCTCTTCCCGTTGACCCTGCAGTTAAGGACCGCATCCTGCGGCACCTCCACCTCCAGGGCGAGTCCCTGGGTGGCGGGAGTGGTGTTCGTCGGATTTCCGGCGGTACGGCTGGAAAACGAGACGCTCCTCTCGTCGACGTACTCCCAGCAGGAGCGGAAAAAGTCGGAGCTCTCGCCTGTGGCATCGAGCGGAGAGACGACCTCGTCGCCGCGAAATCGCGCATCCACGCGCAGCAGCCTTCCGCGATCCACTCCCAACTCTACGTCCCAGTCGAAAGCTCTGTTTCTCTCGCCCCAGCCGGCCTCGAAATAGACAAGAGTGCGCAGGAGCTCCCCGCCGCTCTCCGTCTCGCCCAAATAGCCCCGGGAGGCGAAATCCAGGGGAGAGAATCTGGAGAAGAGCTCCCCGTTCTTGATGATATCGAGGGAATCGAGGGCCCCGCCCGCGCGGAGATGGAAATCGATTATGCGATCGCGGCCCGAAACGACGGAGCCCATTGGCGCCCCGTTTACCGCAAACTCCAGCTCCATCTTGTCGGCCGACATCGCGTAGGTACGTCTGCCGCGAAGAGCCTCCCACACGCTTTCGTGATCCAGACCGTCTGCCCACACTCCGCTCAACCCGTGGCCGTAGCTTCCCGGATGAGCACTGTGGTGGTCGGTATTGCCGAGTATGCCGAACCTCTTGCCGGCGGCTCCCAGGCCGTACCGCATGGTACCGTAGCTCGAACCCGGTCCCATGCTGTGGAGAAAGGGGTGATCATTCTCGTCTTCCTCCGCGCAGCCGTGCATCGAGATTATCTCCACGAGAGGAAAGAGCGCGTCGTCGAACTGCTCCCAGTTTATCCCGCGACGCCCGCTCTTGTATCCGATGTGGTGGGGAAAGGCGATAAGCTCTTCCCGCGGACCCGAGTGCTCCTCCAGCTTTTGCCGGAATTCATCCATCGAAGAGGGATAGAACAGATCCACATCGAAGCTCTTGGACACGATGGTGTAGTCCCCCGCATCCATAGAATGGATCTCGAAGCCGGGAAAGACGATAAATTGCCTATCTTGATCGAAGCTACGCATAAGCTCGAGATCCGCACTCCACCCCTCCCGGAGCTTGCGAAACCCCTCTTCATGGAAATCGATGATATGATCGATCTTCCCGTCCCGCTGAGGCATGTCCGGCCAGTGCGCATGTCCGGTTACCGAGCAGATATCCAGCCGCTGCCGCCCGTTCTTCAACGCCTCCTCAAGGGAGCCGTGGGCATAAGAGATGTTGCAGTGGTTGTGGAGGTCCGCAAAAAAAGCGCTCTTTCCTCTAAAAGCTTCCAACGTACTCATTACAGTTCTCCATAGGGCACATCGTCCATGCTGATCGTGTCGCCGCCCCGGTCGATGGCCTGACCTGCGGCGTGGACCATCCGGAGGGAGAGGTGCCCGTCGGTCGACTGGGCAACGGGTGTTCCCCCGGCACAGAATCCGCGAATATCCTTGAGCAGCCCGATGTCGGCGCCGTTGTGGGAGCTGTCGAGATGCGAATCGGAGGCGTCGATTGTCTCCTGTCTCGCGCCGTAGTCACGCACCACATCGATCTCTCCGCTGTTTCGAATGAGCCGGATTCTTCCGGAGGAGCCTACGAGTTCGAGCGTCTCCTGATCCACCGAGGGCGGGCCGAATATCGAGAGAAACAGCGAGGCTTTTACCCCGTTTTCGTACGAGACGTGGACCATCGCGTGGTCGAAAATGTCGGCTTCCGGGTCGTAGACGCAGTTATCGGCGCGTTCGTTCTTATCCTCTGCGTGGTACCATGATGGCTGCATAAAGAGCCGTGCCTCCTGATCGGCATACTCCTTCTCCAGTGTGTAGAATACTCCGAGCTCCGAGACAGTCTTGCTAGGCAGTACCCGGTAGGGGCAGATTCTGTCGCACTCTCTGCAGCGCTTCGGCGCATCAGGATCCGGTGCAAAGACCGATGAGCGTCCCCCCATGGCCTGAAGAAGCTTCGGCCTGCTCGCGCTGAACCAGTTGAACACGTCGAAGTGGTGCGATGCCTTGTCGTTGAGGGCTCCTCCGGAGAGGCTCCTGTCCCGATGCCATCGCTGAAGATACCGGGAATAGGGAATAACCGAACGGAGGAGGATCATCTGAAGATCTCCTATGGTACCCTGCTCGAGCAGCTCATGCACCTTGCGCCAGGGGGTCTCGTAGCGGCGGGTAAAACCCATTATAAGGGGATTCTTTTCTCTCTTCTCGGTACGGATAATGCGGTAGGAGTCCTCTATCCGCGTTGCAATGGGTTTGTCGAGGTACACGTGCTTTTTCGACTCGAGGGCAGGGATAGTCGCCTCGAGGTGATGGGCCGTGTAGGTGGTAATGAGGATGAGCTCAACTTCGGGATCCTCAATGAGATCCATGAAGTCTCCATAGGTACGTATTTCTATATCGACACTCTTTTGCGCGTAGGCATCCTCGAGAAAGCCCTTTCCCTCGCTCAGTCTCTGCTCGTTGAGGTCGGCAAGGGCCTTTACAATGAACCGCTCCTCGTGAACCCGTTCGGCCATACGCGCAGCTATGGTGAACACACCTCGTTCACCGGCACCGATGATTCCCACACCAATACTATCGTTGTTCATTCTGCACCTGCCTTGACATCAACCGGCGATATTACTAAAATCGTCTCGTTAGTTAGTTCATTGTATGAATAAATACCATGAGACAGAATACAAGTCAACAGGACACGAAAAAGAATAATAAGCTGAGCATCCTCAACGCCATCCGTCACAGCCCGCATATCTCACAGGCACTCATCGCACAGGAGCTCAGGCTCCGCCCCTCTACCGTATCAAATCTCTCGAGAGAGCTCATGGAACAGGGCTTTATCAGCATAACCGGTAAGGGAGAATCCGGCAAGAACGGGGGAAAGCCCTCTAACCTCCTTACCATCTCTCCCGACTTCGCCCACTTCTCCGGTATGTACATTCATCAGGATCATATCGTATCCCACCTTATGGACTACGCCGGGGTTATACAGCATACCGAGACCAAGCCCTTCAATCCGGAATCACCGGACACGGTCCCCGATCTCGTAAGCGAGGAGATCCACCACCACCTCGACATGTGCGACAACTACAGCGGGGCGGGAATTACCATCTCTTCGATCGTCAACGAACAGGGAGATGTATCCACCTCTCCCGATTTCCCCTGGGAGATACCCGATTTCACCAATAAAATCATCTCCCGCACCCTCGATATATTTCCCGTCACCGTCGAAAACGACGCCAACTGTGCCGCCCTCTACATGCACCATCTCTTCAAGGAGCGCTACCCCAATCTGCTGCTCTTCCTCTACAACGCCACCCACCGCTCCCTCGGCGCAGGCCTTATTATCGGGGGAAGACTCTACAAGGGATCACGTGGAGAGGCGGGGGAGATTCTCCACCAGGAGAAGAGCGACGTAGTCGAATCATTTTCATCTTACATAGTGAGAATCGGCTCGTTTCTCTCCCCCGATCAGCTCATCATTGCCGGAGACGGCTCAACAGGCGACCGAACCATCGAGCGAATGTATCGTCGTGTCTCGGAAGAGGTAACCGCCTTCCCCATTACCCTGCGCATGGAGGCTAAGCTTCCCGTCATGGGCGCTGCACAGCTCATATCCCGGGCGGTGACCGAACAGTGCGTCTCCGAATAACGAACCATTGGAGGTAATCGGCAGATGTCGGAAGTCGAAAAGAGATACCTGGAGTACAGTGGAGGAAGGCGCCGCATCTCCGAATACGAACACATGGACGTACTGGTCGTCGAGAGTTTCCCGAAGCTCGGTACCTTCACCGCGGCCCGCTTCCTCGAATGGGTCCAAGACCATCCCGGCGGCGTGGTTTCCCTGCCCACGGGCAAAACTCCTCAGTACTTCATTGCCGAGGTAATACGCTTTCTCCAAAACTGGGACAAGCGCGAAGTGAGCAAAGAGCTCGAATCCTGGGGCATCGACCCCTCGGTTCGTCCGGAAATGGAGAGCCTCCATTTCGTGCAAATAGACGAATTTTATCCGATAAACCCGCGGCACACCAACAGTTTTTATCACTACGTCCACAAATACTACCTCGAGGGCTTCGGGATGGATACCGAAAAAGCGCTCCTGATCAATACGGAGGACATAGGCATACCCGAGGGTCTCGATCTCGAGGAGCTGTGGGGAGACGAGGCGGTAGATCTCAGCCTGCGTCACCGCCACGCGCGAAGCGCACAGGAGAGGCTTCGCAAGGAGGTGCTCCACTCGGTAGACCAGTGGTGCAGCGCCTATGAGGCCCGCATCCGCGAGCTCGGCGGCATCGGTTTCTTTCTCGGCGGTATCGGCCCCGACGGTCACATTGCCTTCAATGTGCGAGGAAGCGACTTCTACTCCACCACTCGCCTCTCACCGATAAACTACGAGACCCAGGCCGCCTCCGCCTCCGACCTCGGCGGCATCGAAGTGGCGAAGAAGCGGCTCACTATTACGATAGGCCTCTCGACCATTACCTACAACAAGGACTGTAGCGCGATTGTCATGGCCGCAGGGGCTTCGAAGGCCGGGATAGTTGCCGATGCGATACAAAAAGAGCCCGATATCCGGTATCCCGCCACGGCCCTCCAGCAGCTGCCGGGTTCCCGCTTTTACCTCACCAGGGGGGCGGCGGAAAAGCTCACCGCTCGTCGGCTCGAGGAGTTCAAGGCGACGAAGGAGGTGAGCCGGAGAGAGATCCAGCGCATTGTAGCGGACCTGGCAGAGGAGAAGGGGAAGCGAATAGGAGATCTCGACGAAGCCGATTACCGGAGCATGCCCTTTTCGGCCGAATTGTTGAGAAAAACGGAGCTCGATGTCGCGTCGATCAACCGGGAGGTAGCGGATGCCTTTCGGGAGAAGATATCTGCGGGAATGAGGATACGGCAAGAGACGCGCTTCCTCCACACAGAACCTCACCACGACGATATCATGCTCGGGTACCTGCCCTTCGTCGTTCGGCACATACGGGAGCACAGCAATCACCACTACTTTGCCACCTTTACCAGCGGATTCACCTCGGTTACGAATAGGTACATGCTCGAGATCTGCCGTCGAATGAAATCCGCCCTAAAGAGCGACCGGTTCGGCTTCGCCTCCCTCATCGACACGGGCTATTTCGACGCCGAAAACCGACACTTTCGCGATCACGACGTATGGGTGTACCTAGACGGACTTGCCAAGCGATCGGAGGAGATTCAGGAGGAGGGAACACTGCGCCGTCTCTACCGGGACCTCACCCATGTCTTCGAGGACTCCGACCCGGACAACATAGCCAACCGTGTAGAGGAGTTGATTAACTACTTCCAGACTCAGTACCCTGGAAAGAAGGATCTGCCCTACATCCAGACCCTCAAGGGCATGTGCCGGGAGTGGGAATCCGCCTGTCTCTGGGGCTATTTCGGGTGGAACTCATCGTCTATCGAGCACCTCCGCCTCGGGTTCTACAAGGGCGATATATTTACCGAAGATCCCTCTTTCTCACGGGACGTAGAGCCGGTTCTCGATCTCCTCCGAAGAGTAGAGCCCGACGTCGTCACCCTCGCCTTCGATCCCGAGGCGAGCGGCCCCGACACCCATTACAAGGTACTGCAGGCGATAGCCGAGGCGCTCAAGATCTACTGCGAGGAGACGAAGAGAGACGACATAGAGGTTATCGGCTACCGCAATGTCTGGTACCGTTTCCATCCGGCCGATGCCGATATCTTCGTCCCCGTCTCACTGAACATGCTCACCCTGCAGCACCACTCCTTCATGAACACCTACCTGAGCCAACGGGATGCCTCCTTTCCCAGCCACGAGTACGAGGGCCCTTTTTCCCTCCTCGCGCAGAAGATACAGGTCGAACAGTACGATCGGATGGCCGACGCCCTCGGCCGCGACTACTTCTACGAGCATCCGAGCGCCCTCGTCCGCGCTACCCGGGGCTTCGTCTTCATCCGCTCCATGACGCCCGAGGAGTTCTTCTCCTACTCTCGTGATCTAAAACAACGTGCTGAAGATGCTCTGATACCAGAGTCTGATACTAATTCGTGAAGCGGAGGTCAATTCATGAAGGGAAATATTCTCGTCGGTCAGGCAGGCGGGCCTACGGCAGTCATAAACGCCAGCCTCGCCGGAGTCATAGGCGAAGCTCAGAAGATATCGGGAAAACAGAAAATCTACGGGATGCGCTTCGGGATCGAAGGTTTTCTCGACGAGCGGCTCATCGATCTCTCACGCCTCGAACCTGCAGAGATCGAGCGATTGCGCCGCACACCGGGCTCGGCCCTCGGATCCTGCAGATACAAGCTCAGAGACGAGGATCTGCCGAATATACGCAGGCTCCTCGAGAGCTATGAGATCGGTACGCTCTTCTACATAGGCGGGAACGACACCATGGACAGCATCAACCGTATCGAGTCCTATTGCAGGAATACGGGATACGAGCTCACGGCTATAGGGGTGCCGAAAACCGTCGACAACGACCTCTACGGTACGGACCACACTCCGGGCTACGCCTCGGCGGCCCGTTACGTAGCCCTTTCTATCCGCCAGGGAGGCAGACTCGCCGAGGACATGCAGAAGGTCGACACCTTTCTCATCTACCAGACCATAGGAAGAGACGCGGGCTGGCTCGCCGCCGCCTCGGCCCTTGCCAAGAAGCGCCCCTCGGATCCACCCCACCTCATATATGTCCCCGAACACCCCATGAACAGAGATACATTCCTCGGTGATGTCTCCGACACGGTAGAGTCCTACGGATGGGCCTCCGTAGTCGTCGGAGAGGGGGTAGTCTGGGAAGACGGTACCCCCGTCTGCGCGAGCAGCGAGCGCGACCGCTTTTCCAATATAGAGTTCGGTGCCATGGGCGGGACCTCGGCAGCCGTCGGACTCCACCGAATTCTCTCGGACGAGTTCGGTTTTAGGGGAGAATTCCAGATCCCCGAATCCCTCCAGATGTGCGCGGACGACCGGGTCAGCGAGATCGACCGGAAGGAGGCCGAGGCTGTCGGGATAGAGGCGGTTCGGGCGGCAGCCGGCGGTTTGAGCGGCAAAATGATCATCATCGAGAGAATTGACGAGTCGGCTCGAGTCAAGGCCTATGCGGTACGGTACGACAGCACCCCCCTCTCCGATGTAGCACTTCACACAAAGCCGCTGCCCGAAGAATTTCTTACCGAGGGCTTCGTCACCCAGGCTTTTATTGATTATTGTACACCGCTTGTGGGAGACTTCCCGCACTACCATGCCTTCTAGATAGCGAAACCGGCTCAGTAATAGGTAAATAGAGGAGGAAGAGCAGCATGCAAAAAGAGTCATACCCCTATTCGAAGTTCTCCCTGGTGAAAGAGATGTGGGACACTTCGGCCGTTATCCGGGATTTCGATGAGGATGGGGCCCGGCTTCTATCGCTGAGCTCCGACAGGATCCTGCTCACCGGCGAAGGGTCTTCGCGCATCTTTCCTGCAAAGAGAAGCGCCGCCCTTGCCCGCAGCAGGGGCTACCGCCAATCCGTCGTGGTCGAAGGGGCCCTGCAGGCAGCCGAGTACCAGCTCAGCGGGTATCACCTCTTCGTTGCCTCGAACTCCGGGAAAACCGCCGAGGGGGTACAGCTCCTCCGCCACCTGCGCGAAGAGGAGAGCTCAGGAGGGAAGAACGGTAAGTCTCCAGAGGCAATTGCCGCGATAGTCGGGCGGGAGCAGACCCCTATTGCCGAATTGGCGGATCGCTATTACCTCCTCCGGTGCGGCAAGGAAGATGCGGTCGCAGCGAGCAAATCGGTGGTGGAACAGGCCCTCGTGTACGAGACCCTCTTTCGAAGCGCACACGGCGACGAGGCGGTAGATCTCGACTCGCTATCCGAAGCCTTTCTCGAGGCACTCTCCACAGCTATAGATTCCGGGATCACCCGTACGCTCTCCTCCTCCCCGACGATCTACTTTGCCGGTCGAAACGATGGAGTCGCGGAGGAGCTCACCCTCAAGACCAATGAAATAACACGGCTCAAATCGGACTACCTCGAGGGGACCTACGCGGTTCACGGGATAGAAGAGGTGATGCAGCCGAACGAAGCCGTGGTAGTGGTGGACCCCTTCGAAGAGGAGGAGGAGAAGTTCAGAGAGGTGCTCGAGGAGGGGGTGGGAATGTCCGTAATCGCCATCAGCAGCAGGCAGACCTCGTTTCCCACCATCCGCATCCCCGAGCTCGGAGAGATGAATCCCTACCTCCTTCTCGCCGCCGGCTGGAACCTCCTCATAGAAACGGGTATCGAGCTCGGGATCAATATAGACAAACCCTTGCGGGCGCGGAAGGTAGGCAACGAGTACTCCTCAGGACAAGAGCTATGAGACTCCGACTCTCCGCGGCAAATCGAAGAGCGGAGCTGGAGATCGACCCCGCATGCGGGGGACGGATAGAACAGATCAGGCTACAGCCGGAAAACAGCTCCGCTCCTCTGCCTATCCTGCAGGCCGAGGAGCGGTCGCCCGAGTCCAGCAGAAAGAGCTGCAGCGGCGGGGGGTTCAACGGCCACATCCTGCTACCCTTCAACGACCGGATACCCGGAGGGAGGTACCTGTGGGAGGGAACCGAACATCGCCTTCCGGTCAATGAGCCGAATGGTCGGGACGCCATACACGGCTTTCTCTACAGGCTCCCGATGGAGTATGGAACCTTCGATTCGAGTCTATCCGGCAAACCGCAGTCCGCCGCCACGTCGAAAACCATGGAGGCGACGGCGGAGCTCTCCGCGGAAATCACGCCGGAGACGGCTCGAGGATACCCCTTTCATCTCTCCGTTCGTATTACCTACCGGCTCCGTTTCGACCGGTTCTTCCTGGAGATGGAGGTGAGAAACACCGGCGGCGGGGCTGCTCCCCTCGCATTCGGCTGGCATCCCTACTTTCACCTCCCAGCTTCGCAGACAATCGATCGCTACCATCTGCTCGTCCCCTCGGATTACTATGTCGAAGTCGATTCCACGCTGCTGCCGACCGGCAGGACCCCGTCGGTAGAAGAGAGCTCCTACGATTTTCGCAGCCCAACCGGGCTCGGCGGGGCAGATCTGGATATCGCCGTCCACAAAACGGCCCTCCCCCTCGTAATTGCCAACGAGAGCTACCGGCTGGAGCTCGAAAGCAGTGAAGCCTTTCCCTACTGGCAGCTCTTTACTGCCCCCGACCGGCGGAGCATCGCGGTAGAAGCCGTAAGCGCCGCTACCGACGCCTTCAATCGCCCCTCCCTCGGACTCAAGAGACTCGAGCCGGGAGAGACTTTACGGGGAAGGATAGGAGTGAGCTTGTGTGCCTGAGATGAATTAAGGGAGAGCCGGTCTCCGCGGTTAAAGCCTATCTCTGCAGTTTCGGCAATTTCCGCAGGTTCCCGGGGGTTTTACCGTCCCGCTGCCCGGATGCGACTGATGTATGCTTTCAACCCCTCGGCGTGCTGATCGTAAACCTCTTTGGATGCCCTGCGAAAAGCCTCACGGTCCACCTCTTCGATAATTTCGCAGCCGGCCTCCCTCGCCTTTTCCAGAGATTCCTCCACCTTGTGTTTCCACAGCTCCCGCTGATAGGGGACGGACTCCCGGGCGGCCCGGTGTATGAGCTCCCGGTCCCGTTCGGAGAGCCGTTGCCAAGTCTTGGCGCTGAAGAGGATGATCTCGGGAGTGTAAACGTGGGCGGTGCGGGTATAGTACTTGGCCACTTCGTAGTGGCCCTTGGTGATCCAGGAGGGCACGTTGTTTTCCGCCCCTTGGATCACCCCGGTCTGCAGGCCGGTGTAGACCTCTTCGAAGGCCATTTTGACGGGGTTGGCGCCGACAGCATGCACGATGTCGCTCATGATCTCCGCCTTCTGGACCCGGATGTTCATCTTCCGTATGTCCTCGGGGTCGTGGATGGGTCTGACGGAGTGGTATACCTGCACCGTAATGCGGCCGCGGGTCCACTCCTTGAGCAGATCGCCCATGCGAACCAGACCTTGGGTAGTGGGGTAGGAGAGCTCGTGATCGTCAGCCGCTTTGAGAACGATCCGTTCGCCGGAGGAGTCGAACCACCGGTATTGACCGTACCAGAATCCGAGTAAAACTATAATCAACGCCAGAGCTACAACAACCGCCGGAAACATCCTCTTTCGTTTCATACCGTCCCATATTATCCTTTCAGCATTCCCTCGCTCAATCCTTCGATGAAGAAATCGCGGAAGATGAAGAAGAGAATTAGCACCGGCAGGGTCTGCCACTCGTTGCTGGTCATGAGGGTGCTGGCGAACATGTACTCCTGCCAGGCGAAAACGAAGGTGATGATGGTAGTGGCCGCCATTGAGGGTCGGTTGATCGGCATCAGTACCTTGTACCAGAGTTGGAACTCGCTGCAGCCGTCGATGATCGCCGCGTCCCGTAGGTCCGTGGGGATGGTTGAGAAGGCGCCGCGCATGATCAGGATGCCCCACGGCAGGTTGAGGGCCACATAAGGCAGGATGAGACCGATCCAGGAGTTCTGTAGCCCTAACTGGTACTCCATGAGGTAGATAGGAATCAGGTACATGATGTACGGCACCGTGAGCACACCAATGACCAGCATGAAGAGGATGTCAAGGTACTCCTGCAGATCGGCGAATAGGGGAATCGGGCTGGAGGCGTCGGCAACGCTCAGAATGGTGGGCATCTGGTCCTGTAACCAGGTAATGCCGTCGCCGTAGTAGTCCTTCATCACCGGCAGTTTGCCGTAGTTGTTGAAGCTCCACTGCTGCATCTTTTGGCTGAAGATTACCTCGCGGATGTAGGTCTTGGCGGCCTCTTTTTTATCTGAGACTTTCGGGATCCAGACCGAGTGGGTCCAGATGATGCTGCCGTTTTCATCGGCGTCCGGCCAGCCGAGGTAGGCGATGTCGGACTCGTCCTCGGTCACGCTGACCAGCTCCATGATGTGGCCCTGAGCGGCGTAGAATGAGCCGGTGGCGCCTGTCTTCCACTTGGAGTAGCCCTGGTCATCGGTAGTGGTCCACACACACCGATGTCCTCTTCTTGCATCCGCTGCAGGTAGCTCAGCCACTTCTTGGCGGCATCGCTGGTGATGTCGAAACCCTTGCCGTTCTCTTCCATGAAGGTGCAGGTCATCGCTTTGATCGGACCGGCATAGTTGTACTGCATGAACTCGCGGTCCCAGATCTGTACGTGACCGCCGAGTTCCGCTGCGTCGGTGAAGGCACCCTGCTCGTGGCCGATCTGGCCATGTGAACCTCTATTCCGTGGGGTTCCAGCAGATCCCGGATCAGCTCGAGAGCGGTGGTGTCGTCGTCAACCAGAAGAATCAGTCGTTTTTCTGCCATGTCATATTCTCTGCAACGGAAGGTGGCAGTGAAAGCCGATGATCGGCATCTCCCGGGCATAGCCGTGGTAGAGCGTGCATGCCGTCTTGCCCATGAGTAGGAAATCGTCGTCGATGAAGGTCTTCACCGTGTCCCCCTTCGAACTTCTGATTTAATAAACGTCTTGAGGACGGGCAGGTTTTTCGGTACTTTCGCAAGTACATTCCGCTGCACATGAAACTGACGGCGTTGTATTTTCGCCTTCGGGGCTTGTAAAACGAAAAGCCCGCGGCAGGATAGACCGCGGGCTTTAGATACAAACCGTGGAAGCGCCTTACTTTGCGCTTATGCTAAACTCATCCAGCAGGCCGGAAGCGGGTTCCACCTCGGTGGGCTTCTCCTTATCCGGCACGCGCAGGATCTTCTTGGTCTTCATAGTGGCTTTATCGCCGTCGATGGTGACGACCGTGTAATGCAGGTGAGTGTTGTCCAGCACCTGCGTCTGCGGCTGGCGCTCCTCTATCTCATAGAGCGGGGCCCCGCCGCCGGCGGTAACGATAAAGGGCAGACCATCTACATCAAGCCGCTCGTAGGAATGGGCATCTGCGTTGAAGACTGCATCCACGCCGTATTCCTGGAATATATCGTCCCAGTACTCGCGGAGCTCCGTATTGCCCGGCGCCTTGATGGAGCTGTAGGAAGGCTGATGGTAGATGACGAAGTTGAAATCGGCATCGCTCTCCTCGAGCTGCTGCTTCATCCACTCGGTCTGCTTTTTCATCGACTCCTCGTCGTTCCACATGGTGAGCACCTGGGAAGAGAGGGCAATAAACTGTACGTTGCCGTACTCGAAGGAGTACCACTGCTCGTTCTCATCCCCTCCGCCTTCGTAGAGGTCGAAGTAGTCATAGAAGTACTTGGAGCCGTACTCGTGGTTGCCGATCACCGGCAGGAAGGGGATGTTCTTGGCCGGCTTGCGGATGGCCTCGAAAAATCCGTCCAGCTGGTTAAGCACGCGGGCGTCGTCCACCAGGTCGCCGGTGTGCAAGATGAAGCGGATATCTTCCTCCGCCATCGCGTTCATCAGCCTCTTGTGACGCTCCTGATAGGTACGGGTGTCGCCGTAGACCACGAAGCTGAACTGATCCGCGCCTTCCGGCAGTGCGGTAGTAAAACTGTTTACACCGCTCTGTTTTCCACCTACCAGCGTGTTCTGGGTGCTGACCTGATATACATACTCGGTGTCGGTTTCAAGTCCCTTCAACTTCACCTCGTGGAACTTGGCGTTGTTCTCTACTTCCACGGTATTGGTAAAGCTTTCGTTCTCTTCATAGGCCGACTTCTTAGCGTACTTCACCGTGCCGGTGGCCGGCAGAAGAGTCTTCCAGCTGACGGTGATGGAGTCGGTGTGGACTTCGCCCAGGTAGGGTCCCCACACGTAGCGGTTGGAATCTACCGATTGCAGGGTCACTGCCTCCATGCGGTTTTTCTCATTTGCATTCACCGTGACGGTGCCTACTTCAACGGTGTTGTAGCCGTCCTTACGGGCCTTTACCGTGTAGGTGCCCGGCTCGAGTTCCGCCTCAAAGCGGCCGACTGTGCTGGTGTCCACGGTGCTGTAGACTTTCTCGTCCTGTACGAACTCGACTACCGCATCGCCGACATTCTGTCCCATCGCGTTGACGGCAACGCCGCTGACCGTTCCGCTCTTCATGTCGCGGATATCATAGGTGGTCCGCAGCAGGCTGTCGATATCGCCGTCGCCGACGATAAACTGTCTACTGTAGCCGGCGGTATCGCCCGGCTCAAGGCTCACCTCTTTCACGAGGGGATCCATGTAGATGTACTCGTTGTAGAGTTTGCGCAGCTCGTTTGTTTCCGGATCCACCTCGTTGGTGGTAAGGCCGTAGGAAACACCATCGCCTACGCCGCCTACAAGGATCGTGTTGGCCTCACTTACGTTAAAGCCCAGTCCGTTGATAAACGATTTGCCCGCATAGCCAAAATAGGCGGCATCACCGAGGAGCATCTCCTCGATCGTCTCCTCGCCCTCATGGACCATGCTGGTCTCCATGGTGATGTAGTTATCACCGGGTTCGAGGATATACCGAGTGGTCATCTTCAGATTTTCGTAATCACTGTGATGTCCGCGGGCCTCTACAACCGCCTTTTGGCCGGTTTCACCGCTGTTCACTACCTTGGCACTCTGATAGATGATCTGTTTTGGCCAGCCGTAGTAGGTGTGGATGTCGTCGAGCATGTCGTTGTCCGTACCTGCTACAGTCGCGTCCAGCAAGTGAGCGCCCGACATTGCATAGCCGTTGTAGTGATCGACTGCACCGATCACGACCTCGATACGGTCGTTGGCCAGCAGGAAATCGCCTTCCCGGCTCTCTGCGCCGGGTCCGCCGACGAGCTGACTCTCACTGTCGATCCGCACTGCCCGGAGTCCCTGTTCGGTCTGCTGCGTTACAGCGGGGGCTCCGGCCTCCCGTTCCATCTGTCCTTCGGCGAACACGAATCCGCCGATAAACAGAGTAATGATGATAAGAAAAAGTGTTTTCCTCATAGCTACCTCCTTCTAAGGGATTACAAGGTTAACATGTGCAGCGGTATGTGTAAAACATGCTCCAGCAATGAAATAATTCATGTGTTTTATACCCCCCCTGTTAGAATAGATGTCGTGTAGAAGAGAGAGGCTGCAGATCTACCCCTCCCGAGGGCTATCATAAAAGTCGCTGCCGGAAAATTCCTCAGTTGCTTTTTTCAAGGGGGTCAATAATACCTACAGTAATTCTATAGATGGGGAACTTGTAGAGATGGGACTTGAACTCTCGTGCAATCAATAGTATGCATTGGGAATATGAAGAGTTTTATACCGACCGACCTGCACAGGAGAGGCTACCGTGCAGGAGATAAGAGGATTGCCGGGTTACTGCGTGAGAACGTGGTAAGTGCCCGCAGACACCTTTCTTCCTTCGGCAGTTGTTCGTGAGTAAGCTGTTTGAAGAATTGGACCATTCCCACACCCCACTGGGGGAGCTCGTTTTACGCCGCCGTCGCTATATCGGACTGGACGCGGAGGTCTACGAGGTAAAGCTGGCGGATGATTTCCTCATGACTTCCTTGTTCACCGTCTCGGAGACGGCCCTCGGGCGCCTTGGGATCCAGCACGCCCGCAGAACACGATCCGCTGCAGAGGAGCAGCATGCGGCGGACAATCGGCTCGACGTTGTGGTGGGAGGTCTCGGCCTCGGCTACTCCGCAGCGGCGGTCTTGGAAAGCCCGGCCGTGCGCTCCCTTGTTGTGGTTGAATATCTCGAGCCTGTGATCGACTGGCACCGCAGGGGGCTGCTGCCCGTCTCCGCTACGCTCACCGGTGATGAGCGCTGCCGGATAGTTTCCGCCGATTTTTTCGCCTGTGCCTTTTCCGATGAAGGCTTCGACCCCGGGCGGCCCGGTAGTCGATTCGACGCGATTCTCTCCGACATAGACCACAGTCCCGACGCCTTGCTCGACCCGGCCAACGATTCCTTCTACCGTGTTCAGGGACTTCAACGTCTAAAACGGCACTTACTCCCCGGCGGGGTGTTCGGTCTGTGGTCGAACGAGCCGCCGGACAGGGATTTCAGGGACCGAATGGCCAACGCGTTTTCCGAGGAATGGGCGGAACCCGTGGTATTCTATAACCCGCTTCAGAATACCGAAGTGACGCAGACAGTGTACATGGGGGTGAGGGAGGCAAAATATCCCTTCGCGCACATCCATACCGGAGAAGTTCTTGCCTAAATACTCGTTTACCCCCTTGAGGATTCCCTCGCGAAAGGCGCTGAGGTGGGTTCCTCCGTCGCTGGTAAACTGTCCGTTTACAAAGGAGAACTCCAGACGGTCGGCCCGGTAGTGTCCGAGGGTGTAGAGCTTCTCGTCACCTATCTCTCCGTCCAAGAGGCCGAGGAGTCCCCCTTCGGAGTAGGAGGGCTTTGCGCCGAGCTTGAGGCTCAGCTCCGCATTGAGGCAGGCGTAGTTCCAGAGCCGCTGCTCGACAAACTCCATGTTATAGGCGTACTCGCCGAAGATCTCCGGGTCAGGGACCAACTCGACGTAGGTCTCGTCGCACTCTCCCTCCTTCTTCCCCTTGCGCTCCTTCACCTTCCGGCCGCGCTCGAATATAGCCTCGAAGTACTGCCCCCTGCGGAAGGAGACGACGCGGAACTTCTCCGAGAGGGCGTTGACAGCCTTGGTCCCCACCCCGTTGAGCCCCACGGAGAACTGGAAGACTTCGTCGTTGTACTTGGCGCCGGTGTTGATGACGGAGACGCACTCGACTACCTTCCCGAGGGGGATACTCCGGCCGTAGTCGCGCACCTTCACCAGCCCGCCATCGATTTTAACGAGGATCCTCTTCCCGTGGCCCATGATAAACTCGTCTATCGCGTTGTCTATCACCTCCTTGAGGAGGATGTAGATGCCGTCGTCGACGTTGCTTCCGTCGCCGAGCCGGCCTATGTACATACCGGTTCACAGGCGGATGTGTTCGAGACTGCTGAGGGTCGTTATGGTACTCTCGTCGTAGGA
>CAYFVU010000083.1:0-15981 GCA_964346645.1 uncultured Spirochaetaceae bacterium
GCTCTTGATTCGAAGGTGAAACTCGTAAATAGATGAAAATCGAAGAGATGAAAATCGAAGATACACAAAAAAACCTCCGGCGAACCGAAGGCTTGTAGATCGAAGAATCGAATATAAAACATTTAGCTCCCCCGGTTGGACTTGAACCAACGACCTAGTGATTAACAGTCACCCGCTCTACCGGCTGAGCTACAGGGGAATGTGCGGTATGCAACGTCGAGAAATATACACAAAAAGAGCGCAGAGTGTCAACGGGTCGTGAGTAAAAAGTCTTGAAGTGGAACACTCATTACACGTGCTCACACGGGAAACGGCACCGGAGCGTTGCAAGAGGAGCAGTGCGCGTGACCGGGTTTATCACGCTCGATGCCCGGGAGAGAGACCCCGTAGCCGCGGCGCAGCACGAGGACGTTCCCACAGGAGGCACATTCGGTGCTCACCTCCGGGGTGCCGACGTTACCGGGATACACGTGGTTGAGATGACGCTTCGCCACATCCACGAGGCGGAGCACCTTCTGCGGGCTCGTGGGAGGCTTCGTGTATTTGTAGGTCGGGTAGTATGCCGAGAGATGGTAGGGCATGTCGGGATTCAGCTCGGCAAGAAAACCGGCAATATCGGAAATCTCCTCTTCTGAGTCGGTCTCTTCCGGTATAACCAGAGTGGTGACCTCTACGTGGGTGTCACGAGCCGCCAAAGCGATGAAGTCGAGCACCGGCTGCACCCGGCCGCCGATTACCTTCGTGTAGTAGTCGTTTCTGAAGGATTTGAGGTCTATATTCGCCGCATCTATGTGAGGAAGGAGCTCTTCTGCAGGCTCCCGGTTGATGTAGCCGTTCGATACGAGGACGTTCGATAGTCCTCGCTTATGGGCTATTTTGGAGGTCTCGAGAACCCATTCGAAGTGGATAAGCGGCTCTGAGTAGGTGTAGGCGATCGAAGAGGCTCCTTCCCGCATGGCCGTCTCCACCAGGTCTTCTGGTTCGATTCTGCTCCCTCCGGAGGGGGTAGAGTGGGCTATGCGAAAGTTCTGGCAAAACGGACACCTGAACGAACAGCCGTAGAAACCTACGGAAAAAATAGAGCTGCCCGGGTAGAAGTGGTAGAGCGGCTTCTTCTCTATAGGATCGGTGGAGACCGCAGAGAGTCTGCCGTAGAAGGGAAGAGAGAGCTCTCCCCCCTCATTCATGCGTACCATACAGACACCGGTTCTGCCATCTGAAATGATGCAGCCATGTGGGCAGAGATTACATTTTAGCCTATCTTTGTACGCTTCGGTGTAGCTCATAATCAGGACATTACGTGGTGGAGAATTTCGCTGTCGTCGAGGTATCGGAGTCCATTCGAAACCTCGAAGGGATGGTATTGCATCCCGTAACTGCCGTTCTTCACCCAAATCTTCATCATGAATATACTCTCGCCGCCCTCGGTGGTGAGATTCGGCTGTTCTTCGTAGTAGACGATGTCGGGTATGAGAAACTCGAAGAACTTGGTCTCCGAGCTGAACGGATTGGTAATGAGGAGCAACTTATCAGAGTCGTAGGGATGCTTTCGAATCGCACCGGAGAAGCACACCGCATCTTCCTTCGCTTCGGGCCGCTTCTGGTACCTCACGATTTCGTAGAGCGGTTGTGTATCGAGGTATTTCTTTACACTCATCTGTACCCTCCACATAAAAGTATAAAAAAGGAGAAGGTACATTTCAACACATAGGGCTACGAGATCTGTCTCAGCATCCGTTCGGGGGTGCTGTTGAGGTATTCGATGAGGGCGTTGCGGGTATCAGTGGAGATGTCGATGTACTGGAATGCGATTACGCGGTTGTTCCGAATTACTTTGACCGATACCGTGTGAATCTCCTCCTCGATGCTGAGCGAGCAGTTATCTATGATGACCCCTTCGGGGATGTCGGATGTGAGCTCCGGATGGTCAGGTTCGAGCCTGAGGCCTCCGAGGCTGAGGTCGGTAATGGTCCCCGTGATGATCGACAGGCTGAGCGGGTGTGAGAAGATGAACTCCGCCTCGTGAAGATATTTGGCGGAGATCCGCCGGTCGTTCCTTCCGTCATCGTACATGCCGTAGCGGGAGAAGATGTCCTCTAGTTTGTGAATGTCCTCGGTCTCATCGAGCGTCGATTTGACCATTCCGTTGACGCCTAGAGTCGTGGCCTTCGAAGCCTCTTCGCCGGGGAAATTCTCGCCTATGAGGAGGATGAAGACGGAGGTCTCACGGCCGCGTATCTCGCGCAGGAGACGTATGTAGGGCTTCCAGTGGCGGGGAAAATCTTCTGCGCTGTAGAGTACGAGATCAGGAGATATCTCCTCGATGTTGTCCATGGCCTTTATCGGATTGGAGTAGTGGATAAAGTCGAAACCGAGTGGCGAAAGGTGGCGGACGATTCTTTCCTTGGTGTCGGGGTTCTCGATAACCAGCAGCGATTTCATTACTCGGTACCCTCGTTCGTCACTTCGTAGCGGTATATCTCCCAGTATTTCTCTTTCCGGTGGAGGTAATAGATAAAGAGCTTGATCTCGGTAAAATCCTGATATTTGAAGCGAGACCGGACTCGAACCTCAGCCTCCTCTTCGCCGTTTAGATTGACCTGATACCCGACGACCCTGAAAGAGGTGGGTATCAGGAGGATCTCGTTGTTGACCATGGAGGACCGGAGCATGTCTTTGTACTCCTCGATCATCTCCTGACGTTGAGAATCACTCCGCCTCTTCCACTGCTCCTTCCTGAGACGGTGCTCGAGCATGAGGCTCTGCACATCGAGGTAGAGAAAGAACTTCTTCCACTCTCCGTTTCTGCGGGCGTCGATCATGTATCTGACGACCTCGTCCGGGGCGAGATCCTGACGCTTAAGTGTCTCTATCTCCCGTTCTTCTAACTGCTCGTCGGCATACTTCTGTTCCTGCTGTGTCATCTCTCCGGGGCGCACGTGGAGCGTGATTTCATTCGAATCCAATCTTTCCGGCGTCTCTATTTCGGGTTTCATGGAGGCCTGTACGAAATAGACTCCCGGCTCCGTTATGCGCACGAAAGCTGAGAGCTCAATTACGAAGGCGTACTCCTCTCCGGGAAGGAGGCGTATCTCTCGGTAGAGGACTTGTTGATTGGAAGACCTCCTCCTGATATACTCCTGTGTCGGATCTAAAGACTCGTTGTGCAGGTTCTTTACGGAGAGATCGAGACTGAAGATCTTGTTGTCGGCTACGTGAAAGGAGAATGGCCGGGACGACGAATTGACCACCCCGACGTGCAGTTCGACCGGAGAATTCGGTGTGTATATGCGTTTGTTGTAGAGCCTCAGGGACAATTCTACCCCCTCGGGTATCTGCAGAGCCGATACGGCCTGAGCGAACAGGAAGATCCACAGGAATAGCAGGAGAGCGTATTTACTATTCATCCTTTTCATACCACTATTATCTTCGGATTTTATCATGATAACATTATTCCAAAATAAGCTGAATAAGAAATTAGGCACATATCCTCCCTTTCTCCAACTGCTTCGTACCTTCAGGAGCTCTTCGTTTACCGTCGAGGTGGAGGGAGTCGAGGGATCCTTTTTGGCATTGCTGCTCGAGCGCCTCTTCCGTGATTCGAAGAGCCCCTACCTACTGGTCACCCCCACCCAGAACGAGGCAGAGGCGTTGGTCAAGGACCTGCAACTGCTCACCGACAGGGCCCACCTATTCCCGTGGTGGGACACGGTGCCTCTGAGCGGCAAGAGAACCCCCTTCCACATAGCCGGCGAGCGGATGCACCGACTCGTGCAGCTGTTCAAGGGAGAGCCTTCGATCATTGTCGCATCGCTGCGCTCTTTTCTTACTCCCGTACCACCCCCGGAGTTCATCTCCCGGCGCCTCTTGACCATAAAGAGGGGCGTAGCCCTGGACCCGAGCAAGATTGAGGAGACGTTGCAAAGGTTCCGTTTTCTGCGAGTACCGAAAGTCTCGGTGCCGGGTGAATTCGCTCTCAGGGGCGAGGTGCTCGACATCTTTCTCCCTGGAGACGAGGAGGCGGTGCGTATCGTTTTCGAGTGGGACGAGGTCGAGGAGATCCGATATTTCGATCCGATAAGTCAGAACTCTACCGGCAGTGCCGAGCAGGTAGAGATCCACCCGACCTCGGAGATCGTCTGGGATGAGGAGCGCATCGAAAAGCTGCGAGAGCTCATGCCGAAGGAAGAGGCATATATCGGCGACATAGAGGAGAAGCTCGAGGGGGACGACGAGATGTTCCTCTTCTCCGCAACCTTCGACAGGCTCTGGAGCATTGCCGATTATCTCGAGGGCGGCGCCACCCAGTTCTTTCTCTACGACGACCGGCTCGAGAGCGGCTACGCATCACTCAAAAAGGAGTATCAGAACCTCTACCGCGATGCACGGGCGAAGAAGATACCCGCCCTGCGGCCGGACTACCTGCTGGTCGACTACGAGCGGGTAAAACAGTCTCATCACCGAAACGTGGTGATACCGGCGATAAAGGATCCGAAGAAGGAGCGGATCCGTTTCTCCTATGAGGGGCCTCGTTCATTCTTCGGCAATGTAAACTACATGAAAAGTGAGCTCGCGACTCTCATCGAGAACGGCTATGACATAACGGTCTGCGCCGAGGCGGAGACGCAGGCGCAGCGCATAGAGCATCTGCTCTCCGATTACCACATATCCGTCATCTCATCGGGAATATCCGGAGGATTCCGCCTGCCGGAGCTGCAGATGATGCTCATCCAGGAGAACGAGATCTTCGGCCGCCGCAAGCGCAGGCCGGCATCGGTAAAGCGGGCCAAGAGCGCTGCTATCGACACCTTCGTCGAGCTCAATCCCGGAGACCTCGTAGTACACGTAAACTACGGTATCGGACGCTTTTGCGGCATAGACCGCATACAGGCGGCCGGCACCGAGCGCGACTACATCCAGCTCGAATACGCCAACGATGAGACCGTCTTCATCCCCATAGAGCAGGTCAACCTCATCCAGCGTTACATCGGGCAGGAGGGACAGATCCCGAAGCTCGATACCCTCGGAGGTAAGTCCTGGGAGCGCAGAAAGAACAACGTGCGAAAGTCGGTGGAAGATCTCGCCGAGCGACTGGTGGCCCTCTATGCGAGGAGAAAATCGGCTACCGGTTTTGCGTTTCCGCAAGACACCGACTGGCAGGTAGAATTCGAAGCGGAGTTTTCCTACGAAGAGACGGAGGACCAGCTGCGGAGCATCGAGGAGGTGAAGGCGGACATGGAAAAGGTCGAGCCGATGGACCGCCTCATCTGCGGCGACGTGGGCTACGGCAAGACCGAGGTGGCGATGCGAGCCGCATTCAAGTCGGTGATCTCGGGTAAGCAGGTGATATTCCTCGCTCCGACCACGATCCTCGCCGAACAGCACTACGAGAACTTCATAGAGCGCTTCAACCGTTTTCCCGTACAAATAGAGATGATCTCCCGCTTCGTATCCAAGGCGCAGCAAAAAAAGACGATCGAAAGGACGAAAAATGGGGAGGTGGATATCCTCATCGGTACACACCGGGTGCTGCAGAAAGACGTACAGTTCAAGTCGATCGGCCTCCTGGTGGTGGACGAGGAGCAGCGCTTCGGTGTAAAGGACAAGGAGCGGCTGAAGGAGCTGAAGACCTCGGTCGACGTCCTCACCCTGTCGGCAACGCCGATCCCCCGAACCCTTCACATGTCGCTTCTGCAGATACGGGATATGTCGGTTATCACTACGCCGCCGATCGACCGACGTCCGATCGAGACCTACGTCCGGGAGTTCCAGGAGGAGGAGGTCGCAAAGGCCATACGCCGTGAAGTAGAAAGGGGAGGTCAGGTTTTCTATCTGCACAACAGGGTAGAAACTCTGAGACAGGTGCAGCAATTCCTCGAGAGAATCGTTCCCGAGGTCATGGTCAGGAACGCGCACGGCCGTATGTCGAGCTCCCAGCTCGAGGACATCATGCATGACTTCGTACACGGCGCGTTCCAGGTGCTCGTGGCGACCACCATAATAGAAAACGGAATCGACATCCCGAACGTAAACACCATTATCATAGATCGTGCCGACATGTACGGCATCAGCCAGCTCTACCAGCTGAGGGGAAGAGTCGGCAGATCGGACAAGACCGCATATGCCTACCTCCTCTATCCTGAACGTCAGGCCCTTTCGGATATCGCGATGAAACGGCTGCAGATCGTCAGCGATTTTACCGAGCTCGGTTCCGGATTCAAGATCGCCATGAAGGACCTGGAGGTTCGCGGTGCAGGTAATCTCCTCGGCCGGCAGCAGCACGGGGAGATCCTCTCGGTCGGCTTCGACATGTATCTGCGACTCCTCGACGAGGCGGTGGCGAATCTCAAGGAGAGAGAGGAGAAGACGGAGAAGGCCCCCGAGGTGTACCTCGAGCTCGACTACTCCGGCTACATCCCCGACGAGTACATCCGCGACGCCTCGGAGAAGATGGAGATCTACAAGATGATAGCCGCCATAGAGACGGAACAGGATCTCGACCGTGTCGTGGGAGAGCTCAACGACCGCTTCGGGCCGATGCCGGATGAGGTCAGCAGCTTCCTCTCCATAGCCGAGCTCAGGATCATCTGCCGCAAGCTCTTTATCAGCTCCCTCAAGGAGCGCAGAGGAAAGGTCCACGTAGAGTTCGGCAAGGTTTCGAAGGTATCGGTGGACAAGGTCATGCGCCTTATTCAGGAGGGCGGCGGGAACGTGAAGCTCGATCCCCACAACCCGAATGTGCTGCTTATGAGCACGGAGGCGATTGCTCTCAAAGATAAGTCGGAATTTATTAGAGAAAAGCTCCAGTCTCTACTATAATGGTGTGAGAGGTTCGAAGAGGGTATGCGAAAGAAAACGTTCGACCTGCTCTGCAACGTGGGAGAGCTCACGGGAATCTTTCAGCGGAGCACCAACATCCAGGGCCTGCTCCATCTCGTGGTGAAGGTGATCGCCCGCCACATGGAGACAGAGGCCTGTGCAATCTTCCTTCTCGACAAGGACAGCTCCTATCTCGTCCTCAGAGCTGCGGTCGGATTCAACCCCGAGGTGATCGGCAAGCTCAGACTGAAAATCGGCGAAGGAATAACCGGCACGTCCCTTAAGAAACTCCAGCCGATCTGCGTTCCGAAGGGCTCCGAAGACCCAAACTTCAAATATGTTCCGGAAATCTTCGAGGAGAAGTACGAGAGTTTTCTTGCGGTCCCGATTCTCCACTCCACCAAGAAACTCGGTGTGATCGTGCTCGAAGACTCCCGCCCCGATTACTACGCACAGCACGACATACGTGCCCTCTCCACCATCGCGAGCCAGCTCGCCAACTTTCTCGAGAACGCCAAGATGCTCATGGAGCTGAGGAATGCGGGGGCGGTAAAGGGCGAGGCCGAAGGAGGGGTAAAGAGCGAGGAAGAGGAGCAGGCTGAGGAAGGCCCCTCGAGCAAGAAGCACTACTACCAGGGAAAGGCCACTTCGCCGGGGATCGCCATGGGGCGGACGGTTACCATCGGCGATCTCGACGATGCGGTGCTGATGCAGAAGGGGGTGGGAGAGTACGCCGACTCTCCGGGCTCATTCGAGAAGGCCCTCGAGAAGGCAAAGCAGCAGCTCGAAGAGATTCAATCCCACATGGACGAGAAGCTCTCCGAGGCAGGCTCTCTCATATTCGGAGCGCACCTGCTCATGCTCAGCGACGACGAATTCGCCGGTTCCATGCGGCAGCAGATAGAGGAGGGTGTAGAGCCTGCGGAAGCGGTGGTAGAGGTGGTGAACGACTACATCCGTCTCTTTCTCGAGAGTGAGAGCCACTACATACAGGAGAAGATCCACGACGTAAAGGACCTCGGACATCGGATACTCAAGAACCTCGCGGAGGAGCATCAGGAGGACGGCGATTACACCGGACAGATAGTGGTTGCGAAAAATCTCCTTCCCTCGGAGCTCGTAAAATTGGCTGCCCAGAATGTCGAGGGTTTCGTAATATTCGGTTCGGGCGTCACCAGCCACATCTCCATCCTCGCCCGTTCCCTCGTGATTCCCACCGTGCTCCTCTCCGAGGAGGATTTCTTTCTCGGCGAAGACTCCGGCTTCATCGTGATCGATGGGTACCAGGGCTCGATCATCGTCGATCCCGACGAAGAAGTGGTCGAACGCTATGTGAACCTCCAAGAGGAGATGAAGGCGCAGACCGAGGAGATATTCAGTGCCGCTAACACGGTGCACAGAATCTCTACAGCCGATGGAACTTTGGTGGAGCTGCTGGCCAACATCAACATCCTCAGCGACGTGCGCTCGGCGCAAAAGGCAGGCACTGCCGGAGTCGGCCTCTACCGCAGCGAGTACCTCTTTCTCGTGCGCAACGACTTCGCCTCCGAGGAGGAGCAGCTGCAGATTTACAAGAGACTTCTCGCCGAAATGGATCCCGTCTACTTCAGAACGATGGATATAGGCGGGGACAAACAGCTCTCTTCGACGAAAGAGGCGAGCGAAAACAATCCTTTTATGGGGCTGCGGGCAATACGCTACGCCCTCAAGAATCCGCTCGTTTTCAAGACACAGATGCGGGCGCTCCTGCAGGCGGGGGTGGATAGAGACCTGAGAATACTCTTTCCACTCATCTCAGGTCCGGAGGAGTTCTTCGAGGCGAAGAAGTTTACCGGAGAAGTCATACAGGAGTTATCCGAAGAGGGGACAGACCACAATTCGTCCCCCCTTTTCGGCGCCATGATAGAGCTCCCCTCTGCCGCAGCGACCGCAGGTACTCTTGCAAAATATGCAGATTTTCTCTCGATCGGGACAAACGACCTCGTACAGTACATGCTCGGTGTCGACAGGACCAACGAAAACGTTGCGGATCTCTACAACATATACCATCCGTCGGTGCTGCAGACCCTCAAGGCGATAGCAGATGCGGGAGCAGCGGCCGAATGCCCGGTGTCCGTCTGCGGCGACTCGGCAGGCGATGAGACAATGTTGAAGTTCTATCTCGGGATCGGGATACGGAGCTTCAGCGTCGATCCGCGTTCGATCCACCATGTGCGAAAAGTGATTACCTCCACGGAAATCGCGCATGTCGAGGAGAGAGCACAGCGTATGCTCGAGGCGGAGACTCTCGAGGAGGTGAAGAGCCTCATAGTACAAACCTGACCAGAATGCCCCAATTTTCTCGTTTTTATCTTGTCTCTCACCTCCATTTTATTTTAGCATAACCGGCATGAGCGGCGCAGTTGCAGGAAAGGAGAAAACCCGAAGGAGCGGGATCAGAAGCTATGTGATCCGCGCCGGAAGAATGTCCAAGCTACAGAAGAGGGCACTCGATGAGCTGCTGCCGTTGTACGGAATACCGTATCAGGAGGAGTCGCTCGACCTGCAGTCGCTCTTCGAAAAGAGAGCACCGGTTATAGTCG
Source organism: uncultured Spirochaetaceae bacterium (assembly GCA_964346645.1). Classification (GTDB taxonomy): domain Bacteria; phylum Spirochaetota; class Spirochaetia; order DSM-16054; family Sediminispirochaetaceae; genus CAYFVU01. Next base: position 9,402 of record CAYFVU010000083.1, read on the forward strand.
AAATTGGCTTCGGCATGGGCGCCGCGACACTCGAGCTCGCAGAGAAATACGAGGACTACAACTTCATCGGTATCGAGGTGCATCCGCCGGGAGTGGGCAAGCTCCTCGACGAGATAGAACGGCGGGGCATCGACAATATCAAGGTCATCTACTACGATGCGGTTTCGGCAATGGAGCAGATGATCCCCGATGACTCGCTCGAAGGTGTGCACATCTTCTTTCCCGATCCTTGGCCGAAGAAGAAGCATCACAAGCGTAGGATCATTCAACCGGAGTTCGCCGGAATGGTCGCACGCAAACTGAGACAAGGCGGATACCTCTACGTGGTCACGGACTGGGAGGATTACGCCTGGCACATAGTGAATATACTCAGCGGTATCGACTGCTTGAAAAACAGCTGCGAAGTCTTTGCGCCTTCGGTACCGTGGAGACCGCACACGAGTTTCGAGCAAAAGGGAAAAGCGAAGAACCACCTCATACGTGAGATCCTGTTCAGAAAAGAGGTTTGAAGAGGGAAATCTTCCCGATGACCTTTATACTCGTCTACAGTGCTTGCATATGCGATGACACTATGATAAATATACGAAAAATGTGTAAGAATATACAATAAACGGAGGAGATAGTATGGAGGAGAACAACTGGATCAATCTGAGTAGCTATGCGGATTCAGTGGAGAAAAACAATCAGATAGATCCCGCACTGTACAAAAAATACGGGGTAAAGAGGGGATTGCGGAACGAGGACGGTACCGGCGTGCTCGTCGGATTGACCCAAATCGGCGACGTGCACGGCTATATCGTAGACGAGAAGGAGAAAGTGCCGGTCGAAGGCCGTCTCAGATACCGCGGCATAGATCTGAGGGACTTAGTTGCAGGATTTCAGACCGAGAAGCGTTTCGGTTTCGAAGAGACCATCTACCTTCTCCTCTTCGGACAGCTGCCGAATAAGGAGGAACTCGACTCCTTCTGCAATCTGCTCGGAAGCAAGCGGCATCTGCCCGGCTCCTTTACCGAGGACATGATTCTCAAGAATCCGAGCAACAACATCATGAACAAGCTCGCCCGCAGCGTGCTCGCATCGTACTCATATGATGAAAATCCGGAGGATTATTCCATAGAGAACGTGCTCAGACAGTCGATCGAGTTGATCGCGCGGTTTCCCACCTTCGTCTCCTACGGGTTTCAGGCAAAACAGCACTATCACCACGATAAGACCCTCTACATCCACAGTCCGGATATGGAGGCGAGTACTTCGGAGAACATCCTGCGGCTGATACGTCCCGACGCATCCTACTCGGATCTAGAGGCGGAGCTGCTCGACCTGGCCCTCGTCCTGCACGCAGAGCATGGAGGCGGAAACAACTCCGCCTTCTCGATACACGTCGTCTCCTCCTCGGACACGGACACCTACTCGGCGGTGGCCGCAGCAGTCGGATCCCTCAAGGGTACAAAGCACGGAGGTGCGAACATCAAGGTTCGCCAGATGATGGAGAACATAAAATCCAACGTATCGGAGTGGGACAACGAGGAGGAGTTGGCCTCCTACATCGAGCAGATTCTTCGAAAGGAGGCTTTTGACGGCAACGGGCTGGTCTACGGAATGGGCCACGCCGTCTACACTCTCTCCGACCCGCGTGCGGTGCTGCTGAAGGGCAGGGCGAAGGAGCTCGCCGATGAGAAGGGCTACAATCAGGAGTTCGATCTCTACGAGCGCGTGGAGCGGCTGACTCCGCAGATTTTTCGGAGGGTGAAGAACTCCGACAAGGTGATCTCGGCGAATGTCGACTTCTACTCTGGTTTCGTATACCACATGCTCGACATTCCGGAGGATCTCTACACGCCGATATTCGCCATTGCGCGTATCGCCGGCTGGGCTGCGCACCGGATCGAGGAGATCATAAACGGCGGGCGCATCATACGACCAGCCTACAAGCACATCAGAAACGATGCGCTCTCCTACACACCGTTGAAAGACAGAAAGTAGGAGATCCATACCAGGAATCATACCAAAAGAGAAGAGGGCCGGCGCTGATGATACAACGCCGGCCCTCGTGCATATCCGCAATCGGCCGCGCAACGTCACGAGTTCGAATGAACTCGCGAGATACGTATAAAAACTCCTTTTATTCGGCGACCTCTGCGGTCTTTTTCGCATCTTCTATGACTGCATCTGCGATCTTGCCCCGTACCTCTTCGTAGTGGTCGAACTCGAGCTCGAAGGAGCCGGTTCCCGAGGTGATGGATCGCAGATCTATCGCGTATCTCAGCATCTCCGCCTGCGGAACCTCCGCAGTGATCTGTGTTATTCCGCCGCCGAGGTCCTCCTGGCCCTGTACTCGTCCGCGTTTCGAGCTCAGGTCGGAGAGGATGTCGCCGAGGTACTGGTCGTCGGCAAAGACCCTCAGCTTCATGATAGGCTCGAGCAGTACCGGGTTGGCCTTCTCAACGGCAGTCTTGAATGCGCCCTTGCCCGCGGCCTTGAACGCCATTTCGGAGCTGTCTACGGGATGCTCCTTTCCGTCGACGACGGTCGAGCCGATGTCGACTATCGGGTAACCCGCTAAGAATCCCTCTTCCATGGCCTCATGGATACCCTTCTCTATTCCCGGCATGTAGCCCTTGGAGACGGCCTGGCCCCGGATCGCATTTTCGAACTGGTACTCTTCCCCGCGTTCGAGGGGGCGGATCTCGAGTACTACTCGACCGAACTGGCCGTGACCTCCCGATTGCTTCTTGTGGGTGTACTCTGCCGATGCGGCGCTCGTAATCGTCTCACGATAGGCAACCTTGGGGGTTTTCGTCTCTATCTCTATCTTCTGTTTGTCCTTGATTCTGTCGAGGATCATGTTGATGTGCAGCTCGCCCATACCGGAGATGACGCTCTCCTTCGTCTCAGAGTTGAAGGTAACGGTAAAGGTGAGGTCCTCTTCCGTGATCCTGTGGAGAAAGTCGTTGAGCTTGTCCTCGGATTTTCTGTCCTGCGCCATGATGGTGAGACCATAGACGGGCTGCGGCATATCCAGCTCTCTGAGCTTGAGGATGCGGTCAGGAGAACAGAGAGTGTCGTTGGTGTTGACTCCCTCGAGCTTGTTGACCACACCGATGTCGCCGGCTACGAGCTCTTTTACCTCCTCGAGTTTGCGGCCGTTGACCTTATACAGCTTGTGCAGCTTCTCCTTCTTCTGCTCTCTGTAGTTGTATATCTCCAACTCCGACTTGAGGCTGCTGCCTACGACCTTGAGAAAGGAGAGCCGTCCGGAAAACTGGTCGATGCTGGTCTTGAAAACGAAGCAGCTCAGCGGCTCATCGACAGATACGGGGAGCTCTATCTCCTCTCCACCTTCGGTGTACCCGATTTCGGGTGTAACGTCGGGGGCGGGGGCATTGTTGGCGAGGAAGTTCAGCAGGCTCGCGATGCCGTTGTTTTGCATGGAGCTGCCGCAGAGGACGGGAACGATCTTGTTGTCTCGCAGTCCCTCGAAGAGGCCTCGCCGGATCTCGTCCTCGGTGAGTGTACCCTCCTCGAAGTACTTTTCGAGGAGCTCATCGTCGCCTTCGGCGGCAGACTCGATCATCGTCAAGCGGTACTCCTCGACCGAGTCCATCATATCCTCGGGAATATCGGTGGGCTGATCCTTCTTGTTGGGATCGTGTACCAGATAAGCCTTGTTTTCTATGAGGTTGATCATTCCCTTGTAGTCGGCGCCGTTGCCGATGGGGAGGGTTACCGGTACGAAGGTCTTGTCGAACTTGTCGTTAAGATCATTGAAGGTGGCGTCGAACTCCGCACGCTCTACATCCATTCTGTTGACGAAGACAACCCGGGGCATCTTTCTGGCATCCAATCGTCTCCACAGTTTGATGGTCTCGATCTGGACTCCGGAACGAGCCCCGACAACCATGAGGCCGGTGTCGGCGGTGCGAAGAGCCGCTACTACCTCTCCAACGAAATCGGCAATGCCGGGTGCATCGAGGAAGTTCAGTCTCTTATCGTGCCAATCGACATGAGCGATACTGGTGTGTATCGAGCTCTGTCGTTCGATCTCTTCATCTGAATAGTCGCTCACGGTTTTGCCGGATTCGACGCTTTCGGCTTTCGGAATGACACCTCCGTTGAACAGCATTTGTTCTAATAAGGAGGTTTTTCCGGTGCCGCTGTGCCCTATGATAGCGATGTTCTTGATGTCAGCGGTGGTAAAACTCATTGTATGCTCCTTAGGTAAAAATGGGATTAATTACTTTAAAACCGGTATGTGGAGTTGTCAACAAAAAATGAGTTTTTCCAGCCCCCAACGGCAGATGACCTATGACTGCAGCTACCTATGTCTCCGGCAAGCTCCGCCTTCGACGGTCTACGCCTGCGAAAGGCCGCCTTCTTTTTTGGCAAAGTGGCTGAACTCCATGGCGAAGGTCCCGCGTCCTTGGGTAATGCTTCTGAGGGCGGTGGAGTAACCGAACATGTTGGCCAGTGGTACGTCGGCACGTACGTGCTCCAAGGTCGGCTTGCTCTCGAGGCTCTCGATTACCCCGTTGCGCCCGGTGATGTGGCTCATGACGTCGCCGATGAAGTCCTTCGAGCTCATGATGTCGACCCGCATGATCGGCTCGAGGAGGATGGGAGCCGCATCTCTGCATGCGGCGTCGAAACCGAGGGATCCGGCCGCCTCGTAGGCGAAGGCGGTGGCCGTCTGCTCGTCGTACTCGGCGTCAATCAGTGTAGCCTTCACGTCGATGACGGGATACCCGTACATGATACCCGAGTAGAAGGCGTTCGTTACGCCACGCTCTACCGCATCACGAAACTCGCGGGGAAGAGTGTCGTCGTCGAGCGCACACTCGAAATGGTTTCCGCTGCCCCTCGACAGCGGCTCGACCTTGAGGGTGACCACTGCGTTGTTCTCCTTGTTTGCCACGACCTTGTGGAACTCCTCGGTGTGCTCGTGGGTCTGTGAGATAGACTCACGGTAGGTGACCTGCGGCTTGCCGATCTTCGCACCTATTTTGAAATCTTCCACAATCCTGGTAACCAGCACGTCGAGGTGCAGCTCTCCCATGCCGCCTATGATCAGCTGGCCCGTCTCTTCGTCGTCGGTAACAGAGAACGTGGGGTCCTCCTGCTGCAGCAGCTCGAGCACCTTCTTGAGCTTCTCCTGGTCGGACATGGTCTTCGGTTCTATGGCGACGGAGATTACGGTCTCGGGAAAGTGCATACTCTCGAGGAGGATCTTCTGTTTTTCGGAGCCGATTGTGTCGCCGGTCTGAGCGATCTTGAATCCTACCACCACCGCAATGTCGCCGGCGGTTACTCTGTCGAGAGATTCATGGCGGTTGGAGTGCATGCGCAGCAAACGGTTGACCCGTTCGCGCTTGCCCTTTGCCACGTTGTAAATCGATGCCCCCTTGCGGATTTCTCCGGTGTAGAGCCGAATGAAGCTGAGCGAGCCGGCCTCGCGATCCGCCTGTATCTTGAAGACGAGTCCGAGGGGCTCCTCCGTTTCGTCGAGATGGATGACCACTTCCTCGTCTTTCTTCGTGTCGATACCGTGGATCGGCGGAGCCTCCCAGGGGCTCGGCAGGTAGTCCACGACACCGTCAATGAGCGGCTGTACGCCGATGTTTTTCAGGCTCGCACCGACGAAGACGGGCACGATCTCCCGATCCAGGGTGGCCTTTCTGATCGCGTCCATGATCAGATCCTTGGGAATAGCGTCTCCCTCGAGGAAGAGCTCGGTTATCTCGTCGGAGTAGGGGGAGATTTTGTCGATGAGCGACTCCCTCCACTTCGCCGCATACTCTGCGTGCTCGTCGGTGAGGGGGCTGCGCCTGACTTCGCTGCCGAAGGTTGTCGGCTCGAAGTAGAGCACCTCCATGGTCACCACATCGATGATGCCGCTGAAATCGGACTCCTTGCCGATCGGTATGTAGAGTGGGACCGGGTTGGCCTGCAGCTTCTCCTCTATTTCCTTTACTACGGAGAAGTAGTCGGCTCCTAGCCTGTCCATCTTGTTCACATAGGCAATGCGGGGGATCTTGTAGTAGGCTGCTTGGTGCCAGACGGTTTCCGACTGCGGTTCCACTCCGCCGACCGCGCAGAATACAGCGATTGCGCCGTCGAGCACCCTGAGGGAACGCTCCACCTCCGCGGTAAAGTCCACGTGGCCAGGGGTGTCGATGATGTTTATCTGTGTGTCGTGCCAGAAACAGGTGGTCGCCGCCGAGGTTATGGTGATACCTCGGTTCTGCTCCTGCGACATCCAGTCCATGACCGCCTCGCCGTCGTCGACCTCTCCGATGCGGTGGCTCTTGCCCGTGTAGTATAGTATACGCTCGGTAGTAGTCGTCTTCCCGGCGTCTATGTGTGCCATTATTCCGATATTGCGCATTTTCTTATGTGCCATTTCTCTCCGTACCTCGCCGCGTATAGTAGCACAAGTCTGCAAGAGCGAAAAGATACTTATCCTAATTCTGCTTTCGACGTGTTCCCGTCATTTACACGGTGGCTACGCTGCCGCATGCACGGCTATAAGGGCGCATCTGTTTCTCCATCTGTTTCTCCATCTGTTTTTCCATCTGTTTTTCCA
>CAYFVU010000084.1:0-15896 GCA_964346645.1 uncultured Spirochaetaceae bacterium
AGAGCGGTTGAAGGCGGCCGGCCTCAACTTTGCCGCGCGGGAGGGCGAGATACCTATAGCCGCGGCTGCCGCAGCGGACGAGGGAACCGACGCCGGTTCCGGCACGGCGGGAGAGCTCGACCTCGAGCGCTTCCCCTTTGCCGGACAGACTTGGTGCGTCACCGGGAGTTTCGATCATTTCGCTCCCCGCACGAAGGCTCTCGAGGAGATCGAGGCGCGGGGAGGTAAGACCGTATCGCAGGTGACGGGTAAGACCACTCATCTTCTCGCCGGAGAGAAGGCGGGGAGCAAATTGAAGAAAGCACAGCAACTGGGTGTCGAGATAGTGGATGAGCGGGAGTTTCTCCGCCGTCTCGAACGCTCGAAGGGAGAGAGGTAATGGCGAGTGTAGAGCAGACGTACGAAACGGCAGACATCATACAGACGGCGGACGAGCTGAAGAAGGAGGGGTTCGGCGTGATCCCGCCGCAGCAGTACCGCATCGATATAGAGGAGGAGTTCTACTCCCTCTGGCGGCAGGTCGAGCGCTACACGATGATCAGCCTCGAGCGAGGCTACTCGATCTACAAGTCGGTGGAGTACATCGTCAAGAACGGAATCGACGGGAGCTTCGTCGAGTGCGGCGTGTGGAAGGGCGGGGCGAGCATGCTCATGGCCCTCTCGCTGCGCGCCTTCGGCGGCAGCCTGCGGAGGATCTACCTCTACGACACCTTTGCCGGCATGACTCCGCCGACCGATGATGACCGGATTGCCTGGAACGGACACCACGTCGCCGAGAACTGGAGCAGGTTCCAGAGCTGGGCAGTGCCGAAGCGGGAGGTCATGTCCAACTTCCTCCAGATCGACTATCCGATCGACCTGATCCTCCCCATTCAGGGCGACGTGAAGGCGACCCTCCGCAAGCGCATACCCGACGAGATTTCGCTGCTGCGGTTGGACACCGACTGGTACGAATCCACTGCCGAGGAACTGAGCGTGCTCTATCCGAGGCTCGAGCGCGGGGGCGTGCTGCTCATCGACGACTACGGCCATTTCACCGGTGCCCGGAAGGCTGTGGACGAGTATTTTGCCGACGGCGGACCGCTGCTCCACCGCGACGACTACACCGGCCGCAGCGCGGTGAAGGTCTAGAGCCGGCTTCAGTCACGGATCGGGCGCAGGTAGCTGCGCACCGGTCCACCTCCCGAACCTCCGAGTTGAGAAATGACGCTCTCAATCATGACTCGGTACTGCGGATAGCGGATGCGCATCCGGTCGGTGTACTCGAACTCCTCCTCCACACGACGGCGCTTCGCCCCGCCGAGAAACGAGAGCACGTAGGCCCGCTCCTCCTCTACGAGGTAGAGAAGGGAGACGGCGATCTCACGGTCCGTGATCCTCATGAGCCGGTTCTGTACGTCCGAGGACGGCATGAGGCGTATGAGTTTCAAGAGTCGTCTGTCCGGTGTTTCGATCGGCGGCATATCCGTATCTCTTCCGATTGTACCCCTTCTAATGGCCCTGTTATTGGTAAATGGTCGAGCCTACTCCGGCGCCGGCCGAGTATTTCTCCGGCGCATTGCTCAGATCCGCTCCCGCATACGCAGAGACGGCAAAGTCGGTCTCGGGGATTATGAAGCGGCTCTCTGCAGCGACCTCGAAGATCGGCTTGTTCGGCCGGTAGCTGTCCTGCTCGATAGAGAGGGAGAGGGCGAGTGTCGCCGAGCCTCCTTCGAGGAGAAGGGCTCCTGCGGCGCCGTAGCGTCCCGCCGCCGTATCGCGGCCCTCCGCGTAGAGAAGGCCTCCCTTAGGGGATAGCACGAGGCCGAGCGGACCGGCATCCAGGCGCAACGGAAAGGCGAGGAGGGCGCCGGTCCGGGGGTGGAGGCTCCGCCTCCTGTGCGAGCGCAGGAAGCCGCCGGAGATGCTCGCCGAGAGGCTGAGAAAGCGCGGCAGTGTGCCGAGGAGGAGATTCTTCTGTGCCTCGGCACCGAAGAAGAATGCATCGTCCTCCTTCTCCCGGATGTCGACGCCGACCGCTCCGGCGAATGCGTAGCCGTTGCCGGTCTGCCGGGAGAGGTGAAGTACGGTGGGAAAACGGAGCTGATTCGTATAATCCTCGATATCGAGGTCGTAGAAAACGAGAGGCGTAAAGGCGACCTGCGTGCCCTCGTGTTTCGGGGCGGGCAAAGGGCAGACCAGTGTGCCGTAGCTCCCTGCAGGGGAGCTGTAGTAGGCCGGTCTCATACCCGGGTCTACCCGTAGATCGGTCTCGCGGGTGAGCGAAGTCCCGTCAGCGAAGTCGGCGGTGAGCCTCACCGTATAGAGGGCCCCATCCCCGCCGGCCTCCGATGCACCGGGCTCTTCCCCTCTCCGGTTCGTGCGGGCGGGCGGTCGTGCATCGCTTCTCAGTCTCTGCTTTCCCTCTTCGGTGGAGGGAAGCAGAACCTCGTGCTGCGCTGTCTCGAGGGCCGATACGCGATGCTCCTCTATGAGATTGCCCGAATCGTCGAGCAGGCGTACCATCGTCTCGGCCGGCGCGCTGACGGAGAAGTCGACTGTGCTCGAGCCCTTCGGCCCTCCGATCCTCGGATTGAATCGCGCCGGGGAGGCGGAGAGTGAGGTGATCTCGGCCTCCGCGGGCTCGAGCTCTACTCGGGGGGAGGTCACCTCGCGAGGGCGTATGCGGATTCTCCCCTCCCAAGGCCGATACCCGAAGCGGGAGATGCGGATGATGTAGGTGCCGGCCGGAAGCTGCACCGGAAGCTCCTCGACCTTCTCCTCTCCTACGGTGATGGTGGCTCCGGCAGGACTCACCTTCGGATCGAAGCTCCCGGTAATGCGGCTGAGTGTAAACTGCAGCCGTTTCTCCTCGTCTTGACGTACCGAGATCCACTTCGAATGTTCTCGATAGCCCTCTGCGGAGACGGTGATGCGGTATGCCCCTGCGGCGAGGTCTTTTGTAAGCGGAGTTCTCCCCTCCTCCCTGCCATTTATCCGCACCTCCGCCTCGGGCGGCACCGAGCTTATTTCGATGTTGCCGTCCTCGACCTCCGCGTCGGAGCTTACCACCACCTTCGGGCTCTCGAGCTCCTCCCCTGTTGCGAAGGCGGCGGCCAATGAAATGGTGAGTACTATGAGTGGGAATACTCTGACGAAAGGTGATGTCCGCAGCATACGGGTTTCATTATCCGCGGTATGAGCAGAAATTTCAACAAGCTTTGAACCACACTGGAACCACACATGTTCAGCTGAGGTAGCTTTTCATCTTCGACACATACGATGTACATTTCTAATCATGGGCGGCTGTTGTGACGATACTTAGAGAGAACGAGAGGAGTAGAGACAGGTGAACATGGCCGGAGGAAAAAAGATCGAGAGCTTGTACGCATGTGTGCGCCTCCTCGTGCTGTGTCTGCTGCTGCTCGCCCCGAACCTCCGGCATCCGCCCCAGCTTGCAGCTCAGGCGGAGGAAACCGGGGCGGGAGCCGCCGGGAACGGCGAGCCCGCCGGGCAGAGCGCGGAGGATGCCGCCGGCGACAATGAGGCCGGAGCCGAACCGGGCCCGTCTGATGAGGATGCCGCAGCTGTCGGGGCCGAGCCCGGCGAGAGTGAGGAGCTCTCGCGCGGGTTCAACAACATCCTCCTCGGCATGAACATGGAGGATGTAAAGGAGGAGTTGAAGGAGGATCCGAACTTCAATTTCCGGGGCGATCCCGATGTGAGCATGATGCGCACGCCGAACACCAGTCTCATCGAGACCCGCGGCTACTACTATGTCGACCGCGCCTCCTTTCAGTTTATCAACGACTCCCTCTACACCATCACCATCATCCTCGATCCGAATAGGATCGGACACTACGCCATGTTCACCACCCTTACCAATACCTACGGCGAGCCCGACACCCTCTCTCCGGAGAAGTCCCGCTGGGAGAACGATGAGGTCATCATCAGCCTCGAACGTCCGCTGCGGGTAAAGTACATGGCCAAGAAGGTGCTCGAGCGGCTCAAGCGTGAGCAGCGCAAGAAGAAGTCGATGGAGACACTGACACGAGAGCGCTTTCTCGAGCAGTTTTGAGTAGGGGGAGAAGTGCGGTACGATTGCTGTGTGCGGAAGAAACGGCAGATGCGGATGAGACGCGTCAGCTCGTCTCTCGCCGTTCTGATGATGACGGTCTTCGGACTCGCCGCCTGCACGGCGGAGGCGGAGAAGTTGGATGAGCAGGTGAAACTGCGGGTAGGGAACGAGACTTTTACCGTAGAGGTCGCCCGTACCCCGGAGCAGCGTCAAAGGGGGCTCATGCATCGCTCCTCGATCGGCGAGAAGGAGGGGATGTTCTTCGTTTTCGAGCGTGATCAGCACCTCAGCTTTTGGATGAAGAACACCGAGATCCCACTCTCGATCGCCTACATTTCGAAGGACGGGGAGATCCGGGAGATCCATGAGCTCGAGCCGCACTCGAAGCGCAGCGTCGAGTCGAGTCATGCGGTCCGCTACGCCCTCGAGCTCCCGAGGGGGGCCTTCGTGCGAGCCGATGCCGAAGTCGGCGACAGGATAGAGCTGCCAGTGTCGGAGTAGTGTCTCACGACGCGGCGGTTGCGCAGGCGTGTTTGTCTCTCGGGCTCAGCTCTCTTCGTCGGCGGCCGGCTCCTCGCCGAAGAGCTCGAGATTCGGCTTCTCCTCCGGAGACTCCGGCTCGTTTACCAGCAGCTCTATCTTCCGCTCTACCTTCGAGAGGTCCTTCTCGAGGCCCTTCGCGAGCTTTATTCCCCGCTCGAAGAGCTGCACCGCCTCGTCGAGAGGTATCTCCCCCTGCTTCATCTTTTCGTTCAGCTCCTCGAGCTCCGACAGCCTATCTTCGAACTTCTTCACCGCTCTCTCCTTTTCCGGTTTGCGTGTCTGCTGCGCTCTCGGTTCCCTGCGTCTCCTCTGCGCCGCTCGTGCGTACGTCGGGTCCGCTCTCCTCTACGGCCGCCCCTATTTTCCCCTCGGCGACGCGAACGGCGATACGATCACCGGCTCCTACCTGCCGGTAAGATCGTACGAGAGACTCGTCCTGCGCTCTGGTGACCACCGCATAGCCCCGTTTGAGGGTAGCCTCGGGCGAGTTTGCCTCGAGCTCCCGCCGCAGGATCTCTACCCGGTGGTGCTGGTCGGAGACGAGGTTGCCGATCGTGCGGATCATCTCCTCCTTCGCGTCGTCGAGGCGGAGGTAGTAGGGCTGGATGAGTCCGCGAATCCGATCTTCGAGGTTCTCCGGGGTAAAGCGCTCTACGAGCAGACGGGCCCGCTCCACCCGGTCGCGCAGACGACGCTCCATCTCCTCGCGCATCGATACCACGCGGTCGTAGAGCTCCTCCCTGCTCGAGCTGACGAGCTCGGCAGCAGCCGATGGTGTGGGGGCGGAGACATCTGCGGCATAGTCGCTGAGGGAGGAGTCGGTCTGGTGGCCGACTGCCGATATGACCGGGGTATCTGAGGCAGCTATCGCTCTTACCACCGCTTCATCAGAGAAAGGGAGCAGGTCCTCGAGCGAGCCTCCACCCCGTCCCACGATGATCACGTCGCCGAGGCCGAGCATGTTGGCCCTGCGGATCTGCGCCGCGATCTTTCTTCCCGCCTCCTCTCCCTGGACTGGAGTCGGGAGGACCACCACGTCGAGGCCGGAGGATCTGCGGCCGAGCACGTTGAGGATGTCCCGCACGGCCGCCCCCGTGGGCGAGGTGACCACGGCGATCCGGCGCGGAAAGAGGGGCAGCGGCTTCTTTTCTTCCTCGGCAAAGAGCCCTTCGGCGGCGAGGCGTTTCTTACGCTCCTCGATCATCGCCAGGATGTCGCCTACGCCGGACTGCTCAATCGTCTCGCATACGATCTGGTAGACGCCGCGCTTGGCATAGACGCCGAGCTTTCCGGTGACTACCACCTTGTCGCCGTCCTTAGGTGTAAAACGCACGAAGCGGGACTTGTGGCGGAACATGACCGCCTGGATCATCGTCTGCTCGTCCTTGAGGGAGAAGTACCAGTGGCCGCTGGAGGCGGGACGGAAGTTGGAGATCTCGCCCTCCACCGCGACGGTGGGAAAGGAGGTCTCTATTACCTCTTTGATGATGCCGTTGAGCTCCGAGACCCGGTAGACTTGCTCCATACCGTCAGCCTACACGGAAACGAGGGCGCGATGCAACGCCGCCGATCTGCTCCCGGGTTGTTACTCCGCCGGACGACCGGTCCGTTTGAGGACCCACTCGTAGCTCTCTTCGGCGAGTTTCTTGAAATCGGTGGGCAGCTGCAGCTCGAGCATGTTCTCGAGTACCTCTCTTGCCTGCTCGTACTCCTCGAAGTGTATATGGGCGGTTGCGAGGGCATATTCGGTGCGGTAGTCGTAGGGATTCAGAAGGTGGCTGGCGAGGAACTTTTCGTAGCTCTCCCGCTTCAGCCCGAGCTGGTTGTAGACGACTCCTATGTTTCTCTTGACCGAGGCGCTGTCGGGAAGCAGACCCTCGGCCTTTTCGAGCACATCTCTGGCACTCTCGTAGTCCCCGAGCTTGAAGGTGGCGCAGCCGTAGGCCTCGTAGGCCTGTCCCTGCTCATCCTCCGGGGGGCCTTCGTCTTCGCAGAGGGCAAAGTAGTAGTGCAGCGCCTTCATCGCCTTGGACGGCTCGTTGGTCTCGGTAAAGGCGGCTCCGATTCGCCAGAGAGCCCCCGGCTCATCGGGCTCCTCTTCGAGTAGGCGGTTGAGCAGTTCAACCGCCTCTTTGTACATACCGCTTTCGAGCAGGTCATCGGCGCGTTCGAGTTCCGTTTCCATAGTATCTCACTTCCGTTGTCATAAATATAATAAGAGCGGCGGAAAGAGGGAAGTGCCGAGGTTTTGCGTAATGGGGAGGAGTAAATGAGTAGACTATTCGGGGACAGTTTACGGCAGCGGGCGGCCTTGGTGGAGCATCTGGACGAAGGTCTCCGCGTCCACCGGCTTGCTAAAGTAGAAACCCTGCATGCGGTCGCAGCCGAGGCCGGCGAGTATCTCTGCCTGTTCCCTGTTGTCGACCCCCTCTATGATGACATCTTTTCCACGGTTCTTCACCAGCTTGACGATGTGCTCGATGAACTCGAGGTCCTCGCTTCGATGCTCGATTCCCTCCACGAAGCTACGGTCTATCTTGAGCACGTGTGCCGGAAGCCTCTTGAGGTACTGCAGCGAAGAGTTGCCGGTGCCGAAGTCGTCGATGTAGAATTCGATTCCCATGTCGTTCAGCTCCTCGATGCGGGAGATCGAGTTGTCGATGTTGGCGAGGCAGTTCGTCTCGGTAATCTCGATCTTGAGGAAGTGGGGATCGATCGAGTTGCCGTTCGTCAGGGCGGTCCTCACATTGCTTACCAAAGAGGATGAGGAGAACTCACGGGCGGACATGTTGTAGGAGAGGTAGATGCCGAACTGCCTGCTCCAGGCGGCGAGAGATTTGCAGACGGTAAAGAGCACCCACTTGCCGATGGCCAGGATGAGACCGGACTGTTCGGCGAGGGGAATGAGCTCCACCGGGGAGATGTGGCCCATGACGGGGTGGTGCCACCTCAACAGCGCCTCGGCACCTACGATCCGGTATTCGGCATTCACGATCGGCTGATACTTCAGCTCGAACTGTCGCTCCTCGAGGGCCCTATAGGCCGAACTCTCGAGCTCGAGCTTCTTGACGGCCATCGCATGCATGTCCTCGTTGTAGAGGATGAAGTTGCGGCCCCTCCTTCGTGCCTCGAGCATGGCCGAGGTAGCCCGTTTTATGAGATCCTCCTTCTGTTCGCCGTCGAAGGGGTAGATAGAGGCGCCTATAGCGCAGCCGACGATGATGTCCTTGCCCTTGTATGCGTAGGGGAAGGTGACGGTGTTGTAGATTTTCTCGGCGACCTTGCCTGCATCGAGTTTGTTGCTTACCCGAGAGAGCAGTACGGCGAAGCGGTTGCCGTCGAAGCGGAAGATGTAGTCGCTGTTGCGCAGCTGTGAGCGGATCTTCTGCCCGGTGTTCTCGAGCAGGAGGTCGCCGATCTCCTGGCTGTAGAGCTCGATGACCTTCTCGAGGTTCGAGAGCTCGATAAAGAGCAGCACCCGCATCTGCTCGGTCTGCGAACGGCCCGCCCGTTCGATCTCCTTGTCGAGTATGACGTCGAGCGAGCGGCGGTTGAAGAGTCCGGTAATCGGATCGCGGTACTCGTAGTGGTTGAGCTTGCTTTCGAGCTGGCCGAGCTGCGTGATGTCGTGGGAGAAGACGATGGCATGAGATATCTCTTCATTCTCTCGGTACGGGTAGAAGGAGACGTGCATGTACTTCATGAACGGGCCGAATCTGAACTGGTCGATGTAGTGGAGCTTCTCACCGGCAAAACAGCGGTCGAGATAGCACTTGATCGTTTTATGAAAGGTCTCGGACCCCCATACATCCTCGACTCGCGCTCCCTGCAGCTCCTCCTTGCTCTTCTGGATCCCCTCGCAGTAGGTGTCGTTTACCATCTCGTAGACGTAGTCTCTGCTGATGAGCGTGATGAAGTCCTCGGAGTTGTCGATGATGCTCTTGTAACGATGTGCTTCCATGACTTGTTTCTATTGTAGACCCGCTGCCGGGAAAAATAAAGTCGGAATTGGATGTGGACGACTCTTTTTATTCCGGCAATTTTTCTACTCATAAGAGTTGAGGAGGATCGCCGAGCGCGCCGGATTTGCCTCGGAGCACAACAGCTCGTACACTAACACTATAGGAGGAGGTAGGTATGAGAACAGCAATTACCGGTGCAAGCGACGGAATAGGCAAGGAGACGGCCGCCCGGCTCGCCGAGCAGGGCCACTCGGTCGTGGTGATCGGCAGGCCGGGTGAGAAGAGCGAGAGGGCCGTGGAGGAGATCGGGCGGCGAGGCCCCCGGGTCGAGCTGTTGACGGCGGATTTCTCGCACATGGATTCGGTCCGGGATCTTGCAGACCGTATTGCTGCCGACTATCCTGACCTGCAGGTGCTGGTAAACAACGCCGCGGTAATCCGCAAGAAGCGCCGCGAGACCGTCGACGGCCTCGAGGAGACCTTCGCGGTCAACTACCTCTCCCACTTCCTGTTGACCACCCGGCTGCTTCCCCTGCTCGAGGAGAACGCCCCGGCGCGTATCGTAAACGTAAGCTCCATGGTCCACGAGTCCGGCGACATCGATTTCGAGGACCTGCAGGCTGAGCGAGGCTACGACCCCTCCTTCGTCTACGCCCAGTCGAAGGTGGCGATGGTCATATTTACCCGAGAACTCGCCCGGCGCCTCAAGGGAACGGGTGTAACCGCCAACGCCCTCCACCCCGGCGTCATCAACACCAAGCTCCTCCACGTCCTCTTCGCAGGCGGCGCCCCTGTGGAGCGGGGGGCGGAGACCTCCGTCTACCTCGCCTCCTCGCCGGAGGTGGAGGGGATCAGCGGCCGCTACTTCAAAAACAGCCGACCGGCACGATCCCGCTTTCTCGAGGGTGACGATGCGGATGCCCGACGGCTCTGGGAGATGAGCGAGCAGCTCATCGATCCCTTCGTCTGAGCCGTCGAGCCGGCCTGAGCTCCTGCCACATGCTATAGTAGAAGTTTATCTGGAAAGAGAGGAGCAGACATGGCAGCACAAAAATCGGTATTCGACATCCTCTTTCTCATCGGCCGTCCGGAGGCCGGCAAGAGCGAGATCATAGACTATCTGAAGCACTCCGACATCGAGGGGCGACGGTCGGAGTTCCGCATAGGAGAGTTTCGGGAGATCGACGACTTCCCCATGCTCTGGGCCTGGTTCGAGGACGATGTGATCCTCAGCCGCCGCGGCATGGAGAGGCTCCACAGCATCCTCGAGCACTCCCTCGAGGACGAGAAACTCCGCCGCCTCTACGGCGAGGTAGACTGGCAGGAGTTCGCAGGCGGAGACCCCGAATACCTGCAGGTCTCGGGAGTAAAGATACCCTACCGGGTCTTCGACAACCACGACGACGTAACCACCGGCAGGGGAACAAACCACGAGCTCGGCAGGCGTCTGCGGAAGGAGCTCACCGGGCTTTGGGAGGTGTATCTTCGCCGCTGATCGGGCAGCTGATCTTCCACTCTGAGCCATGCAAAGGGTGAAAGCTTCGATCGCCTCGTAGTGAGACAATGAGCGTTGCAAATTAACCAAAGATTGGTTAAAATGCAACCATGTACCGAAGAAATATCATAGTGCAACTGCGCGAAAGCAGAGAAGACACTCCGGTCCAGCTCCTCATCGGGGCACGGCAAACAGGAAAGAGCACCCTTGCCCTGCAGATTGCCGGGGAAGAACGCATACCCTACAGAACCCTCGATGATGCAACCGTCCTTTCGGCTGCCGCCGCCGATCCGGAAGGCTTTCTGCGAGGTCTCGGTGAGCGAGCCGTGATCGACGAGGTTCAACGGGTGCCCGAGCTGCTTTTGGCCATAAAGAAACTCGTCGATGAACACAGAGCCCCCGGCAGATACCTCTTAACCGGTTCTTCACATGTTATGACGCTCCCGCGGGTTTCCGAATCCCTTGCCGGAAGGGTGGAGGTGCAGATTCTGAGAACGCTCTCCCAGGGTGAACTCGAGGATCGTTCGGAACGCTTTATCGATGCAATGTATGAGCATGTACCGGATATCGAGGGAGCCGGGGACCGAAAAGAACTTACCGGGCGGATCGTAAGGGGCGGATATCCGGAAGCAGTGAGCCGCAGCAGATTCGTTCGTCGAAAGGCCTGGTTCGACTCGTATGTGTCGACGGTGCTCAGCCGCGATGTCAGGGACGTAGCGAATATTGAACATCTCGCCTCTCTTCCCCGCCTTCTCTCCTTGACGGCGGCGAAAAGCGCCGGACTGCTGAACTTTTCGGAACTCTCGAATAGTTCTTCTCTGCCTCAATCGACCCTCAAGCGGTACCTCGGGATCCTCGAAACACTCTTTCTTCTCGAACCGCTGCCGGCATGGTCGTCGAACCGCGGGAAGCGGCTCATAAAATCGCCGAAAATATTCCTCGCCGACACCGGTCTCGCCGCTTCGCTTCTCGGTATCGACGGAGAAAATCTGAACGAAAACGACCTTTTCTATGGAGTTCTGCTCGAGGCCTTTGTCCTCAACGAGCTGAGAAAACAGCGTGCATGGTCGACTGTGAAGCCGAATCTGTTTCACTACCGCAATGCATCGGGAAAGGAGGTAGATGTGGTCTGCGAGTCTCCGGACGGAAGACTCGTCGGTATAGAGGTAAAGGGGAAGGCCTCGGTAAAGAGTGAAGACTTCAAAGGACTCCGTTCCCTCGAGGCTGATGCCGGGAATGCTTTTCTACGGGGTATTGTTCTCTACAATGGTACGCAAACGGTGCAGTTTTCCGACACAATGGCCGCGGTTCCGATACCGGCACTTTGGCGGGTATGAGAGCCGGCAAGCAGCAACAACAGCTTAGAGGAGTTCGAGGTAAACGGGGAGCTCGGCCTCTCCTATAGCTTCGACTTGTACAACGATCCTCCTCAGCATCCAGCGCCCCTGCTTTTATTTCTTACATTCTGGACTCGGAGCGGTTACCCCGCTTATACTGAACAGAGAGACAAAAGGAGACCACGAAGAGATGTGCCGGCGCAGGCACAGAAGGAGCGCAAAATGGGACTATTCGATACGGTTATTCTCGATGAGGTGAGGGTCTGCAGCTCCTGTGGGGCGACGATAGACGCCGTACAGACAAAATCATTCTCCTCCGCCCTCAGGGAGTACCGGGTGGGAGATATAGTGGCCGAATCGCCGATGCTCACCGGAGTTGTAGGGGAGGATCTCTTCTGCTCGAGCTGCAACAGTGTCTCTCAGGAGCTCTACTTTGCCGTGTGGCACACCCTCCTGGCGGGGATCTACGACAGCCCGGAAGAGGCCGAGGAGCGGCTCCTCCACATAGACCGGGCGGAGCTGATGGACTATATAGATCGGCATCAGAGGGAGGCCGAGACCTGGCATGTGCGCTTTGCCCGCCTCTTCGGCGACCTCAAGAACTGGTACGAGCATCAGCGTGCGGTAGAGACGGAAACCGTATCGGATAAGGATCCGCGCTTCTTTCGAATCCGCGAGATCCTCGAGGCCGAAGACCCCATAGCCGCCCTCATCGAGGCCCACCGTCCGGTAAACCCCGAGGACGAGAGCGAGCTGGGCTCGGCGGAGTGACTTGTAGCGGCCCCCTCATGAAGGTAGAATGAGGCATGCGATTACGAGATGAGCAGATCGAGGCAATAAAAGGAGCGGTACACCGACATTTCGGTTCCACGGCCAGGGTATTTCTCTTCGGCTCGAGGGTGGACGACAGCAAGTCGGGTGGAGACATCGATCTCCTGGTGGAACATGATGGAAGCCTGACCGGGGGAAGTCTCGTACGGGCAAAACTGAAGACCATGAGCGATATTCAGTTCGCCATAGGGGAGATGAAGATAGATATCGTTACGGTAGATCGAAATACCGAGGGGACTGGTGAAAGCGAGGGGGCTAAAGAGAGAGGACCTCTTATTATCCGGGAGGCTCGAAAGGAGGCTGTAGAGCTGTGAATGAGTCTGTTATTGCGACGATAGAGTCGGCAATCAAGGAGTGTGATAGCCACATCGAGAAATGCAGACGGGCACGCCGGCTGCTCGAGCAGACCTTCCCCATCACGCGTGCCCGCTTCAAAGAGCTGGATGAGGATACAATAGAGCATATCGACCAGCTCGGGATCCTTACGAGTGCCGACAGGTGGTAGCTTTTCCGCAATCTCCGCAACAACCTTGCCCACGATTACCCGGAGAGCGTCGATCAGACCGTCGACACCCTCAATGTGCTCAACGACGAGTTCGAGTCCTTCGAGGCGATGTACCGAAGGGTCCGGGAGTACTGGGTTTCTCTGAAAGAGTCACAGGAATAGAGAATGAGCGCTCATACAGCGATTCCTTCTTACCGAATGTTTAGTCCTATGGCCCTGCAGAAACCGAAATCTTTGAAAAATGTGATTGTACGCAGTGGGTGAGTATGATAAAATATCATACCTTGAGAGGTGGGAGATGGGAAAATCGAAGATTGCCGTCACGATAGACAGGCATCTCCTCGATCTTGTCGACCGTTATGTGCGGGAACACGAGTCCGAGAGCAGGAGCAGTTTTTTCGAGGATGCGGTGGCCGAGCGGGTGGAGCGTTACGAGAAGGGGCGACTGGCCCGGGAACTCGATAAACTGGATGTGACGGAAGAGCGACAGACCGCCGAAGAGGGAATCGAAGCGGAGAACGAGGAATGGCCGGAATACTGAGGGGCGAGATCTATTGGGCCGACCTCAATCCGGTGCGGGGTTCCGAGCAGGCCGGCTTTCGACCCGTTCTCGTTATCAGCCACGACATATTCAATAAAAAATCCGGAACCGTAATTGCCCTTGCACTGACGAGCCGTCCGCAGCGGGCGGGCTTTCCCCTCAGCCTCGATCTCGAGTCGACGCATCTCCCGAAAAAGTCGTGGGTAGAAATCGGTCAAATCCGGACGTTGTCGACGGAGCGGATCGGCAAGAGGATCGCAGCGATAGGGCATGAAGAGCTCGACCGTGTAGTCGAGGGGCTCAACGAGCTGGTCGGGTGAGATCCTGTAGGCACAATACTGCCGGTTCAGTCGCTCTTTCGCAGCCCCTTTTAGGTCTGTATTCAGCGCATAATCTGTTCTGCACACCTTTTCATAGGTACAATTTGAAGAAGAAAAATGCAAATTGCACCTTCACAATTGTAGAGGATTGGAGCTCTCTACCTCACTCGGTTCTCTGGAAAAATCACCATGAGTTATATTACGAAGCGGTCTCCGCTTCCACCATTATCTCATTTAGATGGAGCATGGTCTCGTAATGTGTGCCGTGGAGGAACTTGAAGACTTTCTCCGGCTCGGTTTTTCTGAGCAACTCTTCGACGCCGGGATGGATTCTCGAATTCGAACCTCTCACATCCCAGGACCTGTCAAAGTTGAAGATCCACAGGAAGAGCAGCAAATTTTCATACGGATAGTCTTCAAACGGCCAAAAACTGTCGATAAAAAGGTTCGCAACGAGCTCTATATATTTATAGTAGGAATCATACAATTCTTTGCCGAACAACTCGGCTCTCTCTTCGAAGGCCTTTTTGATAAAGGCCCTGGCGAAGGTTTTGAAGTTCGTCTCGTTCGCGATGATCTTGTTTTTTATCTTAAAGTCGAGGTCTCTCATGGCTTACAGTATAACATCTCGTGGGGGCTCACTAAAATTTTCATGGAAAAAAGATGGCCGTCTCACGAATGTCCACCTCACGCTTGCAGACTGGAGCTACTGCAGCTATACTTTATTTTATAGAAAAGGCATATAGGCCAAAGTAACCTCCCGAAGGAGTCTTCGATGAAAAAGACCCATACGTCAATAGCAGCAATTCTCTTGCTGAGTCTCATCTTCTTTGCCGGGGCCGCTTGAGAACCCGGCGAACGACGTGCGGGACATGGCCGATGTGCTGGAGAAGGCGGGCTTCGAGGTGATGCCGAAGGAAGCACCGATGCCTGTAATCGAGCTGTAGTTGATACCGTCGGCGGGAGATCTTCCGATGAAGGCGATCGCCCTGAATATACTCTGCAAGGTAGGGAAAGAACCCAGCTTGAATAGGAAATGAAAAAGTCTCTACGGTAATCAATATTTTGGCTATCGCAAATGTACGAGCACCTGCTCCTTCATCTCGGCGTCGAGGAGCTCGTCGAGGGCCGCCTCGATTTTCTCGAGCTCCTCGGTGCTGCGGACGAGCTCTTTCTCCTCTTCGCTGAGGCCGAACTTCTTTTCGAGGAGCCGAATCAGGGTCTTGTGTTCGCCCTCTATTCTTCCTGCTTCTCTTCCCTCTTCTTTTCCTTCTTCCTTTCCCTTTTCTATTCCTCTTTTTTCAGCAGCTTCTGCGTATGTCATCGCTCTCTCCTCCTCTTCAGTATAGCCCGCTTTCTCCATTTCGCCAAGAAGCAGCTCGTACTCTTCTTCATCCTTCACCAGAGACAGTGCCGTGTAACACAGGTTGTAGAACTCCTTCATGTGCGGCGGCACCGGCCTCCTGTACATCGTTTCGATGAGATTCCGGGCCGCCTTTCGGTCGAGCCGGCGACTGAGATTCTTCAGCACCATGAGAGCGACCACCGTCTTCAGCGATCCGGTAAACTGCTCGTCGCGGTAGGACTGCAGTCCGATAAAGAAAGGCTCAAACCGGAGGAGGTGCCTCGCCTTCTCGTCAATGCTGTCGATCTGCTCGGAAAACTGCTTCGGGTAGGTCCACCGCCTAGTACCGTGGTAGAGGATTACCGGGATGATCTCCGGTAACCATCGGGAGCCGGAGGTGCCGCTCTTTGCCGGTGGTGTGGCCGGGCTTCCCTCTTTTAGCTCTCTATCCGGTCTCTTGCCGAGCAAGTCGAAGGTCAGTTCGATAAGTGCCCGGGCGAGCAGCAGCAGAGTCTCTCGCTCGGGAGAAGACTTGTGCTCGTAGAGGAAGTAGAAGTGGAACTGCCGCCCCTCCTTATTGCGGCAGGCGACTAAGAGGTCGCTCTGGTGCTCGGTGAGATAGCGGTTAATGTAGTCCTTCACATCGACCGAGACCTCTGCCTCCTCGAGCCGGCGGCTGTAGTCCTCCGGCAGGAAGTTGCGAACGAGGTCTGCGGCCGATCGGGAGTCCGCGAAGGCGGCCTTGAAGAAGGCGTCGTAGGGGGTGGGAGTAAAACAATTGTCCGAGCTTCGACCCTCCTCTCCTTGGTTCGTCTCTTTGTGCAATGTCTCCTGCTCCTTTCGAACTGTCTTTTCCTTTCTACTAGGGGCTAAGTGGAGCTTTTGCTTTTAAAACCGTGAAGAAAATCGGAATGACGGAGAAGTGAGCATCTGAGCTCAGGAGCGTCGCCCCGGTTTCGA
>CAYFVU010000085.1:0-15336 GCA_964346645.1 uncultured Spirochaetaceae bacterium
GGCCACTAGACCCTGAACCTAGCGTGTCTACCAGTTTCACCACCTGGGCGGGGTGAGATTGAAGAGGGCAATCCGGACGGATCGTTCATGAGCCATTCGAGGCCTCTTCTCTTTCAGTTGCCACATAGTAAATAAAATGCCGCGCCATTGTCAATCCGCGCACAGCAATTCTGATTTTGGAAGACTAAAGTCTTCCAAAATGAGAATTGCCTCCAAATCTTTAGCCATTTCCCCTTTCTCTAAGGGGTTGTGAGCCGCCCAGCTCCCAGTGGAAGAGGAGGGCTGCTGCGTCAGCTCCCGCAGCGGCGGGGTAAAAGGCTATTGGCGCTGAAACTAAGAGGCTTTGACGCTCGATCTAAGGGGTGCCGAGCGTCAAAGCTGGTCAGGACTAATATCTGTCTCGGTCGTGGTAGTTGCTGCGGTTGTCCTTTATAGCTCGTATTACCTTTCCAACAAGGACGTCGAGCTGGGGTTTGAAGAAGTAGCCTATTGCTATTCCTACGATTATCCAGAATATCATTCCGCATCCTCCTTTACTATCTCTACTTTTATTCCCTCTTTAGATTCTACATGCTCCTTAGGCGGTACAACAACCTTTAGAATTCCGTTTTTGAAGACTGCATTGACACTGCCTCGGTCAAACTTGTCCTCGGGGACGTAGTAGCGCTGGTTCTCGATCTCCTTGAACTTCAGGCGGCGCTTGAAGTACTTCACATCCTCTTCCGGCTCCATATTCGGAGCCTTTGCAGAGAAGATCATGTAGTCGCCCTGGAACTCGAGCTCGATGTCGTCCTCCCGAAAACCGGCGAGGGCAAACTCGAATACCAGCTCCTTCTCCTGCGTGAGATAGAGATTCATCGGAGGATACGAGTAGGAGGGATAGTAGTCCACGTTCTCGTCCCTCCGAAAGAACTCCTCGGCCCTATTGCGGGCCTCTTGGTGACCACCGAATGCATCCCCGAAGCTCTTGGTTGCTTCGAAGATCTCATCCATGATCTGACCTACATCGATTACGATTTTGTCTTTCATGAGACACCTCTCTGTGCGTGTTCCGGCCCCGTACGGCGGCCGTCTCTGCAGCCCCTTCCGGCGACTGCAGGTTCCTATATAGTAAATATAACCAGAGGAAGAGGAATCGACAAAAGAAAAACGAGATCAGCGCTTTCCTAAAACCCCCTATTTTGATAGTATTCTCCTCATATATGAGCATACGCGTACTGTACGTCGGAGAGATCGTAGGCAAGGCCGGTGTGTTCTGCATAAAAAACGGCCTTCCCGAAGTCAAAGACAAATACGGCATCGATTTCGTAATCGCCAACGGCGAGGGAGCCACCGGCGGCTACGGAATCGGCAAGAACCACTCGATATACCTCCACAAACTCGGCATCGACGTCATCACTTCCGGAGAGAAGATCTACTACAAGAAGGACATGGTCCCCCACATCGGTAAGACGCCCTATATCCTGAGGCCGGCGAACTACCCGCCGCAGAATCCCGGCCGGGGATGGAGGGTCTACCAGGTGGGCGACAAGAAGATCGGGATCATCGACCTGCTCGGCCAGTCGGGATTCACCCGGGTACACCTGAGCAATCCCTTCACCTTTCTTCCCGAGTTGGTCAGCAGGGTAAAGCAGGAGACGCCCATCGTCGTCGTCGACTTTCACGCCACCACCACGGCGGAGAAATACTCCATGTTCCACCATGCCGACGGCACGGTGGCCGCCATTATCGGCAGCCACACGAAAGTGCTCACCGCCGACGAGCAGATACTCCAGAACGGTACCGGAGTCATCTGCGACGCGGGCCGCACCGGCAGCTTTCTCAGCGTGGGAGGCTTGGAGCCGGATACCGAGATCCGGCAATTCCTCTCGCAGATTCCGGAGCGTTCGAACGAGTACTGGGAGGGCCTGGAGCTCCAGGGAGTAGTGCTGCACCTCACCGAAGACGGAAAGACGGAGCACATCGAACGCGTTCGGCACCCTGTCGTGAAAGAAAAGGCATCATGAAGGACACGGGCACAGTACAGAGCGTCAACGGCGAAGAGGTAAAGCTGTTCTGCGGCGCCGGCGAGGCCTGCGGCTCGTGCACAACGAGATCAGGCTGTTCCGCGAAGACGAGAACGATAACCGCCGCCAACCATACAGGCCTGATAATCCGGCAAGGAGATACCGTCGAGTTTTTCATCCCACCGGGAAAGACCATTATCGCCGGGTTCACCATCCTGATCTTCCCTCTGCTCACCTTCATCCTCGCATTCGTCCTGACCGGGCGACTCCTCCCCGCAGCGGACGAGGGACTGCAGGCGCTTGCCGGCCTTGGCGGACTCGCCGCCGGCTTCGGTGTGAGCTTTCTCTACAACGGATTGACGAAAAAGAAGAATGTGCCGTTAATTACCAGGAGAGTCGAAGCGCCGCAAGAGCAGTGCTAAGCAGAGCTGAGCTGAGCACCGCTAAGCGGAAGTCTTCACGTGCTCCTTGGCAAGACTGTTCACCGTTTCGGCCATCTTGTCGAGAGAGACAATTTTCTGGATATGGCCCATCTCCGCGGCAACCTTGGGCATGCCGTAGACGATGCTGCTGACACGGTCCTGTGCGATGGTAATGCCGCCCTTGCGGTGAATGCCGCCGATCTCCTTTGCGCCGTCCCTTCCCATACCGGTCATGATGACGCCGAGGGCCTTTCCGCCGTAATGCTTGGCTACCGATGCAAAGAGCACGTCCACAGAGGGACGGTGCCCGTTGACCAGTCCGTCCTGGTTGAGGCGAACCACCCCGGCGAGCCGCCGCCGCTCCACCTCGATGTGGTAATTCCCCGGACAGATCAGCACCCGCCCAGGCTTGATCAGGTCGCCGTCCGCCGCCTCCTTCACCTCGAGAGGACAGATGCGGTCGAGACTCTTGGCGAACTCGGTGGTGAACCCGGCGGGCATGTGCTGCACGACGACTATGGGGAGGGGAAAATCGGGGGCGAGATCCACGAACATCGAACGGAGGGCATTCGGTCCTCCGGTGGAAATCCCGATGGCCACGATTTCCAGATTTCCGGCCTCGTCGCGGGAAACCGGCGGGGGACTCGGTTCGAGCTCCTTCTCGGGCGCAGCAGCAGCGGCCTTGTGCCGGCGCTCCTCCGCAGCTGCAGGCCGTCTCAGCTCGGCGGTAGCCGAGCCCGACTCGGCGCCTCCTTTCTCTTCGGACCCCTTCTCGCCGACTTCCTTCTGCGGTTCCGGCTTCTTTCCTTTGGCCCTACGGTAATCCACCCCGTAGCCCCATAGCATCTCGACGAGCTGGCTCTCCACCTTGTGGATGTCTTCGGATATCGAGCCCGACGGTTTGAGAATGAAGTCCGAGGCGCCGAGGGAGAGGGCCTCCATGGTAATCTTCGCACCCCGCTGCGCAACCGAGGAGAGGATGACCACGGGGATCTCTATTCCCCTCTTCTTCCGCTCCTTGAGGAAGTCGATGCCGTTCATCTCCGGCATTTCGAGGTCGAGGACAATTATGTCGGGATCGAGTTTCGGAATCTTTTGCAGGAGAAAGCGGCCGTTCATCGCTTTTCCGGCAAGACTGAGCCCCTGTGCATTTTCGACCATTTTGCCGACGAGATTTCTCATCAACGCTGAGTCGTCACACACCAATACCGAAACCGTATCTGTACTCAAACCTAACCCCTATTCCAAGATTTTTCGATACACCACCGCCCAATCGGTCTTGTGGAACTCGAATTTCGTCTTCATGCCGAACAGCGACTCCGAGTGACCAATGAAAAGATAGGAGTGGTTGTTCATCGAATCGTAAAACTTCTCTATTACACTCTTCTGCGCCGCCTCGTCGAAGTAGATAATCACGTTTCTGCAGAAGATGATATCGAGATTCCGCTGGCCGCTGTCGAACTTCAGGTTGTGATAGTCGAACTTGACCATCTGTTTGATCTCGTCCTTGACCTGATAACCGCTGTCCTTCTGTTCGAAGAACCGCGTTAGGTACTTCTCCGGAATCCCGCTGACCTTGTTCTCCGCATAGAAGCCCTCCTTTGCCGTCATCAACGATTTCAGGCTCAGGTCCGAGGCCACGACATCGGCCTGTATTCCCGGCGGCACCTTGTCCTTGAGTACCATCGCTATCGAGTAGGGTTCCTCTCCGGTCGAGCAGCCTGCGCTCCACACCCGGAGGCTGTTCTGCCCGTTCTTCTTCTTGTGCTGAATGAGATCGGGGATGACATAGTTCTCCAGCGTCTGGAAGTGGAGGGTATTGCGAAAGAACCTGGTGAGGTTCGTGGTAACCGTGTCGAGGAGGGTCTTCAGCTCGTCCTTGTCTTTCTTGATAAGGGAGTGGTACTCTCCGACGCTCTCTATCTTCGTCTTTCTCAGACGCTCCTTGAGTCTGCTCTCGAGAATCGTGCGGTTGGATTCGGAGAAGTGAATGCCGCTCTCGTTATAGATAATGTCTCGAAACTGCTTGAACTCTTGGTCTGAGAGAAATCGTGCCATGTATCGTAAAGTCTATGTGACGGGATATATGCTGTCAATAACGCCCTATAAAAAGCGTTTGTTTCAAACGTTTTTTTCCGGGCGGCGTGATATAGTGTTGATGAGAGGTTAATTGCATGAAAGAGTTTACGGTAAAAGGCATGGCCTTGCACAGGAGCACCAAAGTTCCCTTTGTCGTGTTGAAACAGAGGGACGAAGAAATCTCTCTACCGGTCCCGGTCGGCGCTTTGGAGGCGAGCTCGATCCTCATCGAGCTCGAAGGTGCCACCCCGCCGCGTCCGTCGGCGCACGACCTCATCGCGCATTTCTTCGTTCGCCACCGCTTCAAGGTGACACAGATAGTCATATCCCATGTAGACGAGGAGTTCTCGGCGGCCCTCATTCACTACCGCAAGGGGCCGAAGAGCTTCAGCATGGAAGCCCTTCCCGCCGACGCCATTGCCGTCGCCCTTCGACTGTCGGCTCCCATCTACCTAACCGACGAGGCGGTGGCCTCGGCCCGCGGCAAGGCGTATGTGGAGGAAGTCTTGGAATCAACGGCTCCCTCCTATCTCTATGTGCAGCCCGGCTCGGAGCAGATGGCAATCCCGAAGTAGGGCTGCCCGCGATAGACGATTGCTCAAAATCGGCTGCTGTTTTATAATCCTCCCACATGAAGAAATATATCTTTGTGAGCGGGGGAGTCTGTTCCAGCCTCGGAAAAGGTCTTGCCGCAACGTCTCTGGGGAACCTGCTCGAGAGCAGAGGCCTCAGCATCCGCATGGTAAAGATCGACCCGTACATCAACGTGGATGCGGGCACGATGAGCCCCTACCAGCACGGGGAAGTCTACGTGACCGACGACGGAACGGAGACCGATCTCGACCTCGGCAACTATGCGAGATTTACCGGCGCACCCCTCGGAAAGGTCAACTCCATTACCACCGGCCAGGTCTACCAGGAGGTAATCACCCGCGAACGCGAGGGCCGCTACCTCGGACGCACCGTGCAGGTAATTCCCCACATCACCGACGAGATAAAGCGGAGGATCTTCCTCGCCTCCCACGACCAAGAGGTCGATGTCACGATCATCGAGATAGGAGGAACGGTCGGTGACATCGAATCCTACCCTTACCTCGAGGCTGCACGGCAGCTCATTCAAGAGCTCGGCAAGGAGCAGGTGCTCTTCATCCACCTGACGCTCCTGCCCGAGGTTGCCGGCGGCGAGCTGAAGACCAAACCCACCCAGCACTCGGTAAAGGAGCTGCTCGGTATAGGGATACAGCCCGACATCCTCATCTGCAGGGCTCCCTACCGCCTCAGCGCCGATTTCGTCCGAAAGATCTCGAGCTTCACCAACGTCGAGCGGCGCGCGGTCATCTCTTCCCACGACATTCCCACCACCTACGAGCTGCCCCTCGTCTTCCACGGGCAGAAGCTCGACGAGATCGCACTCGAGAAGCTCAAGATAGACAGCCGGGAGGCGGATCTCGCCGAGTGGAAGGAGATGGTGGATAAGATAAATGGCTCGGAGCACGAGGTGACCATCGCCATCGTCGGCAAGTACATAGACCTGCACGACTCCTACAAGTCGATCCACGAGGCGCTCTTTCACGGCGGTATCGCCAACTCGGCGAAGGTCAACATTCTCAAGGTAGACTCGGAGGGGCTCGAGAAGGAGAATGCGCCAGCCGAGAAGCTCGGAGGTGTGAACGGCATTCTAATACCCGGCGGATTCGGCCAGAGGGGCATCTTCGGTATGGTGAAGGCGGCTCAGTACGCACGGGAGCATTCGGTCCCGCTCTTCGGCATCTGTCTCGGCATGCAGGTAATGGTCATCGAGTACGCCCGCAACGTCCTCGGTCACGAGGATGCCGATTCCACCGAGTTCTCCCCCGACTCCGACCATGCGGTGGTCAGTCTGCTCGAGGAGCAGGTGGATGTCACCCTCTACGGCGGCACGATGCGCCTCGGCAGGAGCAAGACGGTGCTCACGGAGGGAACGAAGATACGAGACTGTTACGGCGCGGACGAGGTGTGGGAACGTCACCGCCATCGCTACGAGGTGGCAAACCAGTTCCGCGAGGAGCTCTCGACTGGAGGTCTGGTAATCGGCGGTGTGACCCCCGAAGGCACCCTCGTCGAATCGATAGAGTGGCCCGAACATCCGTGGGGAATCGGGGTGCAGTTCCACCCGGAGTTCCGCTCCACCCCTATAGAACCCCATCCGCTCTTCTCCAGCTTCATCCGGGCGAGTATGGAGAGAACACGGCGTGAAGAATCTGAAACAGAACAGTAACGGTGGAGCCCTGCGGGCGACCTTGTTTCTCGTGCTCGGCCTCCAGCTCCTCGCCGTCTCCTGCAGCTTCGACTACCGGGACAGCCGTCTCTCCGATTCGCTCGCCGATCAGGTTCCGAACAACGTGCTCATGAATTACGAGCACACCTCTGTTCGCCGTGGAGAGCCTGCTTTTAAAGTCAGCGCCGCCTCGTCGAAGATCTACAAATCCAAGCACAGGGCAGAGCTCGAAGATGTACGCTTCGAGGAGTATGACGGCGAGGGAAAGAAAGTGGCGCAGGGAGAGGCGAAACACGCCACGGTCTTTACCCAGAGCGACAACGTGGAGCTTTCCGGTTCGGTCCGCTTTACCCACATACCGGAGGACTTCGATATCGAGGCGCCCTATCTCTACTGGAACAACCAAGAGCGGAGCCTCAGCGGAGAAGAGGGCGACATCGTGCACATCGAACGCTTAGGCGGCTCCTCCATCTCCGGCAAGGGATTCTCCTCCTCCGGAATCTACCGCAGCATACAATTCTCCGGCTCCGTAGAGGGAATCTACCGAAAGAGCAAAGAGGAGCAGGAGGAGGCCGACAAAGTTCAAAAGGCTGAAGAGGCTGAAGGCGCAGCGAAAGCGACCGAAGAGAGTGAGGGCGGAGGCAGTAACCGTTTCACCTTCTCCGGAGACTCGACGTCGATACAGATGCGCGAGGGCAACCGGCGTACCGTGCTCACGGGAGACGCCCGGATCGTCTCAGACAAAGTGTCCATCAGCGCCGACTCGATCGAGCTCTACGGCGAAGAGTTCAGATTCGCCCGCTGCAGCGGCAACGTAAAAACAGAGGAGAAAGAGAAGGAGCTCCACCTCAGCTCCCAATCCCTTTTCTACGACCGGGAGAAGGAGATTCTCCGCATAGAGGGCTACAACGAAATGATAGACTACCGCAATGAGCTCGTGGCGAAAAGCGGTTATCTCGAGCACCGAGGAGAGGAGCAGGAGACGATCTTCCAAATAGGCGTGAGGATCCTCAAGGCAACCGAGGACACCAAGATGGTCTGCCGGGGCGAGTTCGCCCGCTATAACAGAGAAAACTCCCTTCTGACCCTCTCCGGAATGCCGCTTGTGCGGTGGAAGGACGACAATTACCGGGCCACGAGAATCATCATAAACCTCGACAGCGACGAGATCCGGCTCGAGGGAGATGTGGAGGGAACCGTCACCACCTCCAAAGAGGAGGCCGAAGATGAGTGAGGTAAGCGACTACGAACGAAAAGCTTACTCTCTCCAGGTGCAGGGCCTCTACAAGCGTTTCGGGAAGAAGGTGGCCGTACGCGGTGTCGACTTCTCCATGAAGTCGGGGGAGATCGTGGGGCTGCTCGGCCCGAACGGCGCGGGCAAGACCACCGTCTTCTACATGATCGTCGGCTTCATAAAAGGGAGCAACGGCACGATCTACCTAGACGGCACCGACATCACCCGCGAGCCGATGTACCGTCGCGCCAGGTACGGCATCTCATATCTTCCGCAGGAGCCGTCGGTCTTCCGCAAACTGACGGTCGAGCAGAACATCTGGGCGGTCCTCGAGACCAGGGGAGATCTTTCCAAGGATGAGAAAAGGGAAAAACTCGAGGAGCTGCTCGAGGAGTTCCACATCACCGACTTACGCGCACGCACGGCCCACACGCTCTCGGGCGGAGAGAGGAGGAGGACCGAGATCGCACGGAGCCTCGCGGCAAGGCCGAAGTTCCTCCTGCTCGACGAACCGTTTGCGGGCATAGACCCGATTGCGGTCTCCGAGATCAAGGAGCTCGTCACCTCGCTCTCGCAGCGGGGAGTGGGCATCCTCATTACCGACCACAATGTCCAGCACACCCTGGCCATCACCCACCGCTCCTACATCATCCACCTCGGGGAGATCCTCGCCCACGGCAGCAAGGAGGAGATCCTCGCCGATCCGACGGCCCGCGAGATCTACCTTGGCCACGACTTCACGATGTGAGGCGATACAGCCGAGCACAGCGATTCGCATTTTGTAAGCCCAGCCAAAACGCGAATCGCTTAGACGACCTCGATTGACAAAGCCATGTGCCGGGTTCATTATATTAGTAGGAAATGACCGTGCAGTATCAGAAGCCGACACTCGTACAGAAACAACAGCTCAAGATGAGTCCTCAGCTCTACCAATCCATCCAGCTGATGACGCTGCCTCTCCAGGAGCTCAAGACACGCATACAGGAGGAGCTCGAGCAGAATCCTGCCCTCGATGTCGAGGAAAACTCCTCCGAGGTCTCTTGGGAGGAGCTTAAGAACAAGAAGAACGAGGAACCCGACTTCTTCGAGAATTCATCCGATCCCGGCTACGTAAGGTCGTACGACGAAGAGGGCGCCGATGCCAAACAGAGGTTCATGGAGGGTGCGCTTAGCAGGCCCGAATCCCTTCACGACCACCTCATGTGGCAGCTGCGGCTGCAGCCGATCAGCAATGACCAATACCGCGTCGGCGAGCTCCTCATTTGGAATCTGGACGAGAACGGCTTCCACATCGAGGATCCGGAAAAACTCGTCGGAGAACAGGAACAAGAGATGCTCGATGAGGTCATACAGCTCATTCAGCAGTTCGATCCCTCCGGAGTCTGCACCGCCGATTACCGTGAGTCCCTGCTCGTCCAGGCGGAGCTCGATCCAGATGCGCCTCCCCACACCGAGGAGATGATAGAGAAGCATCTGGACCTCATAGAGAAGAACGAAACCAAAGAGGCGTCGAAGAAACTCGGAATCGGGGAGAGTGAAGTCGAACGAATAGTCGAGTTCATAAGGACACTCACCCCGTATCCGGGACGTCTCTTTTCGAACGATTCGACCACCTACGTAACCCCCGATGTGGTTGTCCGGCGGGTCGAAGGCGATTTCAAGCTCGTCTTGAACGACGACGAGATTCCCGCGCTCGAGGTAAACCCCTACTACCGCGAGATGGCTGAGTCGAGGGAGAACGACGCGCAAAAGGAGGCGCGGCGCTTTAGCAAGGAGAAGGTGCGCGATGCCCGCTGGTTCATACGGAGCATAAAGCAGCGCAACGCCACCCTCATGAGCATAGCCCGCAGCATCGTCGAGTTCCAGCGCAAGTTCTTCCTCTACGGGCCGAAGCACCTCGCCCCCCTCACCCTGAAGGATGTGGCCTCGGAGGTCGAAGTGCACGAGACGACGGTGAGCAGAATCGTGAATGCAAAATACATCCAGACCGAATGGGGTATCTTCCCCCTCAAGTACTTCTTCTCGAATTCGATATCCGGAGCGGGCAGTTCCGGATCCCGCTACTCCAAAGAGGCGGTCAAGCAGATCATCAAGGAGATAATCGAGGAGCACGGCGAGCAGAAGAAACGCCTCTCAGATCAGAAAATATCCGACATCCTCAAGAAGCGGGGTATATCGATAGCCCGGCGCACCGTGGCAAAGTACCGCGGAGAGCTTGCGATAGAGTCTTCCTACTACCGATAGCCTCGTATCCCGTCCCGCAGCACTAAGAACACACAGCAGATTTCTCCATTTCGTTGACACCCGCTCCCGGGCGGCCTATGCTTAATATATAGTTCAGTGAGGAGGTAGCTTATGAACTTCGAACTCAAAGGCGTTCATTACGATCTCAGCGAGCAAACCAAGGAGTTTATCGAACACAAACTCCACCGTATCGATTTCGCCAAAGACTACATTATCGACCTGCTGATCACGGTAACGAAAAACAAACCAGGCTACTCGGTCGAATCCAATATTAACTTTCAGTGGGGCCACCCCTCACATGTAGGTTCGGAGAGTCACGAGCTCTATGAAGCGATAGAATTGATGATGGACAAGCTCGAACACGTGGTAAGAAAAGAGAAGAAAAAGGTGAGGGAGCACTAAGGGCCGTTTCTCTGCTTCTTTCCTCATATAGGTGTTTCGTGCTATAGTATCGGCGAAGATATGGATAGCTTTACGGTACTCGACTTACTGGATCTCGACCTCAAAGAGCACAACGCCCTGCACCTCAAGTGTATCGGGGGCAGGCCGGGGCTCGTGCGCGCCATTCAGGAGCCCGAGATAAACCGCCCGGGGCTCACCCTCAGCGGCTACTTCGATGAATTCGCCCACGAGAGGATACAGCTCTTCGGCAGGGGAGAGGCATCCTATTGCGACAAGCTCGAACACGACCGCGACATGGAATCGGTGCGTAAGTTCTTTACCTATCCGATTCCCTGCTGCGTATTCTCTCACGGCCACACCCCCGGAGACTATTTCATGGCGCTCGCAGAGGAGGCGGACTGCCCGGTGCTGCAGACGGACCTCCCCTCGGGAGAGTTCGTGCTCAGGTTGATGCGGGCCCTCAACGATATCTTTGCGCCGAAAGAGACCGTACACGGAGTGCTCGTCGAGGTGTTCGGTATCGGAGTGCTGATACGCGGGGCAAGCGGCGTGGGAAAGAGCGAGAACGCGCTGGAGCTGATCGAGCGGGGTCACCGGCTCATCACCGACGATTCTGTCGAGCTCAAGAGAACCAACGGCAACATCATCCTCGGAACGGCGCAGAATCAGTCCCTCGGACACCACATGGAGATCCGTGGACTCGGCATCATCAACATAAGCCACCTCTTCGGCGTAGGTGCCATACGCGACAAGAAGCAGGTGCAGCTGACGGTGGAGCTAGAGGAGTGGGATGCGGAGAAGGTGTATGACCGTCTCGGGAGCGGCGACTTCAATAGGGACCTGCTCGGAGTAAAGATCCCATCGCTCAAGATTCCGGTCAAGCCGGGGCGCAACATCCCCATTATCATAGAAACCGCAGCCATGAACGAGCGGATGAAGAAGATGGGCTATTTTTCCGCGAGAGAATTCAATCAGAATGTGTTAAAATGGCTTGAGAGTGAAAACGCCCGTAAACTCTACTTTGGTAATAAGGACACGTTTTAGAGAAGACCGTATGACAACCAAGAAAGTTACTATAAAGAACAGGGCTGGAATCCATGCTCGCCCTGCGGCCCTTATCGTAAACACCGCAAACGAGTACGATGCGGAAGTGTATCTGGAAAAGGACGACATGCGTATTAATGGGAAGTCCATTATGGGCATTATCACCCTTGGCGCCGGTTTCAACTCGGAGATAAGCGTGATTGCGGACGGCGATGACGAGGCCGATGCTGTCGATGCCATTGTACAGCTCTTCGAAAACCGGTTTGAAGAGGAGTAGCAGGACTGCCGCGCTCGCTGCATGTCTTCTCGTATTCGTTACCTACCCGGCAGTATCGGACCACAAACTGGAAATTTTCTCGAACACAAAAAAAATCGACGAGGGCACAGTAATAGAACTGAGAACGATCAACCTTCCCAGAGCCCGTCTGGAAACTGCGCTCAAAATGGGCCACTCCGCGGAGATACGCTACCATATCCGGGTCTTCAGCCCCCGTGAGGGCCTCTTCTCGCTCATCGGTGATGCGCTCGAGCTGGAGCGGACGACCGTGTATACGGGTATGTGGAATCCCGTCCTCGAGGGCTACACCCTCGAGGAGAACGGAGAACGGCGCTTCTTCTCCGAATACCGCACCTTCATAGCCGCCTTCAGCTCGGTCAGTCTCCCACCCTACATCTATGCCGAGCTCAGCGAGGGCCGCTATATACACGCGAAGGCGACACTCATTCCCGAGGTGCCGGTCCCCCCTTTTACCCTGCTCTCTCCCTTTCTCCCGAATCTCAGAGTCAGCTCTCCCTGGAGACGCGTAGCCGAGGCGGATAAATGAAGAGTTTCTCCGCAAGATCGCACCCGAGCACCATCGGACTCGTACTCATCATCCTCATCTACACCGTGCTCATCGTACTCATTCTCCTCTTTGCGCAGAGGCTCCTGACGGAGATCACCAAGGGGACGCTCATATCCCGCTACGTCTTCATACCCCTCGCAATCCTCCTGCCCGCCTTTCTCGTGCTGACCATCGGCTACAACATCCTCCGCATCGTACGCGAGAGGCGCGAGGGCCGACCGGGCATCCGATTCAAGCTGCGTCTCATCCTCTTCTTCACCTTCATCACCTTTCTCTCTGCGGTACCCCAGGGGGTGCTCTCCATAAGCTTTATCCGGACCGCCATGGAGTCCTGGTTCTCGACCTCCATCTCGGAAGCGCTGGAGGGAGGGCTCGACATCGCCATGGACTACAACAGTGAAATCACCTCCAACCTCGACACCTTTACCCGAAGCGTGATCTTCGGCAACATCGTTAGATCCTCCTACGACTCTCCGGAGGCGATGTGGAGGACCCTGCGCTCGACCTACCCGCAGGCCGACGCGCTGGAGGTCTTCGGCCCGGGGGGAGAGATCGTGTACTCGGCGGGAGACGAGGAGGCGCTCCTCGGGAGACCGCCGGAGGGCACGGGCTCGGGGCTGCTGCCTCGCACCCAGAAGCAGGAGATGAGCATTATCCGCGGCGTGCGCAGGGTCGAAGCTCCGGAGGGAGAGGTGACGGCGGTGCTCAACGTCAGCCTCCCGGAGGGATTCGACAGAAAGGCCCTCGAGCTCACCTCTGCCCTCAGGACCTTTCGCCAATACACCGAGTTCCAGAACACCTTCCTCTTAGCCGTCGTAGTCTTCTACTCCCTCTTTTCCCTGCCGATACTCCTCCTCTCGGTACTCGTCGGCTTCCACCTCAGCGAGGAGATCATCCGTCCCCTCGTGCACCTTGAGACGGCGATACAGCGGGTCATATCCGGAGACTACTCCTTCCGCATCCTCTCGCGGTCGGGGGACGAGCTCTCGCTGCTCGTGCGCTCCTTCAACGACATGGTCTCCGAACTCGAACAATCCAGGACCCAGATACGTCAGACGGAGAAGGTAACGGCGTGGCAGGAGATCGCCCAGCGGATGGCCCACGAGATAAAGAATCCCCTCACCCCCATCCGTCTCTCCGCAGAGAGGATACAGCGTGCCTACGACAACGACTCGCCGAGGCTCGAGGGGGTTATTCACTCCTCGGTGCACTCGATAATTCGGGAAATAGGCAAGCTAAACGAACTGCTCGCGGAATTTCGGGATTTCGCCAGGGTACCGACCCCCAACTTTCGGAAGACAGACATCAGGCAGCTCCTCCTGCAGGCTGCCGAGCCGTATTACCGAACCTACCCGGAGATCACTGTCGAAACAGAATCCCTGCCGTCGATACATGCATCAGTAGACGCCGATCAGCTCAGCAGAGCGATTTCCAACCTCATAAAGAACTCTATAGAGGCGATGGGCGGAAAAGGAACGATATATGTGCGCGGTGATCTTGTCAGGAAGGGACATACCCATTACTGTAGAATACAGATAGAGGACACAGGTGGTGGGATCCCTCCGGATCTGGAGGACAAGGTATTCCATCCCTACTACACCACCAAGGACGAGGGTACCGGATTGGGCCTCCCCATAGTGGAACGAACCATTGCCGATCACCGTGGGCAGATATGGTTCGAAACCCAGAGGGGCATCGGAACTACCTTCTTTATAGATCTACCCGTGGAGCGGGCATCATGAGCACCATTCTTATCATAGACGACGAACCCGGTATTCGCACCGTCCTCACCGACATTCTCGAGGACGAGGGCCACTCCACCCTCAATGCACCCGACGGGATCGAGGGGATGCGTATGGTGGACGAGAATGAAGTGGACATCATCATTCTCGACGTGTGGCTGCCGCACAAGGGTGGAATCGACGTCCTGCAGGAGCTCGCCGACCGGTATCCCGAGATCGAGGTCATCGTCATATCCGGCCATGCGAACATAGACATGGCGGTAAAGTCGGTCAAACTCGGCGCCTTCGACTTCCTCGAGAAACCCCTCAGTCTCGACAAGGTCATAACCCTCACCAACAACGCCCTCAAAATGAAGGAGCTCAAGAGGGAGAACAAGAGCCTCAAGGATTCGCTGCAGCTCGAGGACGAGATGATAGGCAGCGACGAGAGCATGGCCGAGATCTGGGAGCGTATCGAACAGAGTGCCAATTCCGACGCGAAAGTGCTCATTACCGGCGAAAACGGCACCGGCAAGGAGCTGGTCGCTCGGGAGATCCACCGCAGGAGCGCGCGAGCGGCCGGCCCCTTCGTAGAGCTCAACTGCGCAGCCATTCCCGACACCCTCCTCGAGAGCGAGCTCTTCGGACACGAGAAGGGGGCCTTTACCTCCGCGATAAGCCGCCGCAAGGGCAAGTTCGAGCTCGCACACGAGGGGACTCTCTTTCTCGACGAGGTGGCCGATATGAGCCTCAGCGCGCAGTCGAAGGTCCTGCGCGCCATTCAGGAGCAGCAGTTCGAGCGTATAGGCGGAGAGGAATCCATACAGGTCGATATACGGCTCATCGCGGCCACCAACAAGAACATCCGCAAGGAGGTGGAGGAGAAACGCTTCCGTGAGGACCTCTTCTTCCGTCTCAACGTAGTTCCCATCCACGTACCGCCGCTTCGTGAGAGGGCCGGAGATTTTGAGGAGCTCATAGACTACTTCGTCCGGAAGTTCTCCCGGGGGCCGGAGGGCAGGGAGAAGCGCTTTACCCCCGAGGCGATGACCACGCTCAAGAAATATTCCTGGCCCGGCAAC
>CAYFVU010000086.1:0-3312 GCA_964346645.1 uncultured Spirochaetaceae bacterium
AGATAAATGAGGGAGGAGACCATGTTGATATTGTTCTTTACCCGGTGGTTGAGCTCCCTGAGGAGGAAGTCCTTCTCCTCCAGGGAATCCTCGAGTCTCCGCTGAGCCTGATAGATATGCGTCATGTCGGCGAAGGAGACCAGATGGAGATCATGTATAGAGAAGGCGCGCACGATGATACGCCGCTCCATGCCATCCGCGCAGGTAATGGTCACCTCCGGGGGCCCGATCTCTCCGGTCATGGCCGAATCCCGGGACAGATACTCGTGCCACTTTCGGGTCACCCATTCCCGGTACTCGGGAACCGGATAGGCCCTCGGCCACCAGTGCGATACATCGGGAATGTCCTCTATAGTGTAGCCGAAGAGTTCGGTGAACTGCCTGTTCAGGGCCAGTACCCTCTCATCCTCTCCATGCGACACGATAATGGGAATAGGCAGGTGCTCTATGACCGTTTTTGTAAAGAGCTGCTCACTCTCCTCGGCTCTCCGCTCCGCCTGCCACCTCTGTGTGATGTCGCGGGTAGAGACGATAGTGCCGATACGTACGCCGTTTTCGTCCAACAGGGGCTTGGTGTAGCTCTCGCACCAGACGGACGATCCGTCTTTTCGCACGTGTTCCAGCTCCATCTTTTGCGCCCGGTCATCATCCGGCCTCCGCTCCCGGTACGCAGCCAGAGCCCGCTCGAAGGATTCGGGGGTGAGCACATCCCCCGGGTCGAGGGCGAGAAACTCCTCCGGCGTGTAGCCGAGCAGAGACTCGACGGAGGGACTGACGTAGGTCATCTCGAAGTCGTTGTTCGTCGTAGTGATCATCTCGGTGGAGTTCTGCGCGATGAGCCGGTACTGCCGCTCGTGGCGCCTGGTCTCCCGATGGGCATCGAAGAGCTTGTAGGCCATACGGATGGATTCGGTGAGCACGAACTCGCCGGCGTTTTTCAGTACATAGCCGTAGCCGGCGATCTCCCTCACCTTGTCTACGTACTCCTCCTCCGAGTGGCTGGAGAGAAAGACAATGGGAACTTCGTGACCTTTTAGTAGTTCGACGGCTGCCTCGGTCCCGTCCATTCCCTTTCCGAGGTCGATGTCCATGAGCACGAGGGAGATCTGCGGGTCCGTATCCATCTTCTCTATCGCCTCCTCGCCCCTATAGGCGGTGACGACCTCGAAGCCGTGCCGCCGCAAGCCGTCACTTTTGATTTTTGCCGGCACTATACATATCTTTTGGGTAAGGAAGGACGTTATGGAGATTGCCACACGCATATTCGAGGACGACGGATCAATACCCAATAACGGGAGGCTCCCGGTGATCCTGTACAAGGCTGCATTCAGCGGCGATCAGGCGCAGCGGCCGGAGAGCTACGAGGAGCTCTTTCACGGCAACAACTGGAAGAGCTCCTGGAGAAACGGCATCTTTTTGTACCACCACTACCACAGTACCGCCCACGAGGTGCTCGGCATCTACCGCGGCCGGGCGGAGGTGCTGCTCGGAGGAGAAGCCGGGGAGACTGTCGTGCTCGGGACCGGGGACATCGCGCTGCTGCCGGCAGGCACCGGACATAAAAACATCTCCCAGAGCGGAGACTTCGAGGTCGTCGGTGCCTATCCCGATGCCCAATCGCCCGACATGAACTATGGTGATCTGCGAGAGCGGCCCGAGGTGCTGAATCGCATCTCCCGTGTACCGCTGCCCTCTCAGGATCCGGTTTTCGGAGCCGATCCGGTGAGCGCGGTGCGGGAACACTGGAAGTAGATCTCAGCCAGCGGTCCCCACTGCATCCTCCGCCTCTACGGGAAAGGAAATGCTAAAGACCGGATTCGGACTCTTCTCGAGCTCCAGCGTTCCCTCGATCTGCGTAACGAGGGCGGTGATGAGACGCAGGCCGAGGGTGGTCGGATTGTCTAAGTCAATGTCCTCGGGGAACGAATTGCCGGTATTGGACAGTCGCAGGACGAAATGCTTTTCCCCGGGCTGCAGAGTGATCGAATACTTCGCCTCCCGTCCCGGCACGAAGCCGTGCTTGACCGCGTTCGTCGCCGTCTCGTTGACGATGAGGCCAATGGAGATGGCGAGCTTCGTGCGCAGTTGCATATCCCGTATGCTCTCCTCGATTTCCACCGTCTGCGAAGAGAACGAGCCGAAGACCGTGCGCAGGAGGTCGAGCAGGTAGCTGCGAATGTTGATGTGGGTAACCTTGCCCGTTGTGTCGAGCTTTTCGTGAACGAAGCGTATGGCGTCTATCTGGTGCACGATGTCGGAGAGGTCGACCTGTTCGCCGATCTCGGCATCCTTCATGTGTACGAGGGAGTTGATCATATAGAGGTTGTTCTTTACCCGGTGATTGAGCTCCCGCATGAGGAAGTCTTTCTCCTCCTCGGCCCTCTTTCTCTCGGTGATGTCCTGGTTTACTCCTACCACGAAGAGGGGGTGACCCTCTGCATCCACCTCGGTGACTTCTCCCCTGGTGTTGAGTGTTCTCAACTCTCCATTCGCAGAAAGCACGCGGAAATCGAAGTTGACAGCGACGCCCCGCCGAGCTATCTCCTCGACTCTCTCTCGCACGAAATCACTGTCCGACTCGTGAACGCGTTCGAGAAATGCATCTTTTCTGATGCTATCCGCGCCACCGGACTCACCGTAGAGCAGGTACATCTCCGGCGACCAGTAGACCTCGCCGGACTGCACGTTCCACTCCCACACCCCGACACGCCCGATGCGCTGCGCCACCGTGAGCCGCTGTTTGTACTTTCTCAGCGCCGTCTCTATATTCTTTAACGGAGTGATGACGTAGGAGTGTCCGATGACCTCGGTAATCGTCTCTCCGTCCCCTTCGCCGATAATCGGCCTCAGCTCGGTCTTGAACCAGATGCCTTCGATCTTCTGCTCGAAATCGACATCCTCGCCGACGAAGGCACGCCGGTAAAAATTCCGGACCTTCGCGTAGTACTCTTCGCTGAGCACCTCCTCGAGCCTCTTTCCCTCCACCTCCTCGGTGGTTATGCCGAAACGCTCCGCGATCTGCCCCTCGCTGAAGACCACTACGATATCCCCCTCTTCCTGTCTGCACTTGAAGACGTTCGTGGAGAGATGACGCATGGACTCGCGGCAGGCCCTTTCGGTCTCCCCCTCTCTCTGTCGGGACTCGAAGAGTCGGTAGGCCATGTCGATGGTTTCGGCCATGACGAACTCACCGGAATCCTTGAGTACGTAGCCGTAGTTGGTGATCTCCTTCACTCTCTCGACATATTCCTTCTCCGAGTGGGCGGTGAGAAAAACGACGGGTAGCTTTCGGATATCGAGTGTTTTCCGCGC
>CAYFVU010000086.1:3412-7548 GCA_964346645.1 uncultured Spirochaetaceae bacterium
GCGCAGTGTTCACATCGTATCCGTGATTCTCCAGCATGCGGGCCGTGTCCATGGCGAGTATGGGATCGTCCTCTACGAGTAGGACTTTCTGCTTCACCGCTTTTCTCTCATTCGGCCGAACTCTCCCGCCGACACTGTCGAACGAAGCTGCCGGCCGATCTAATTTTTCCTCTAGTATATTACCACTTCTCCGAGGCCGCAAGGAAAGGTTTTTACTTTTGCTTCCACGGGCCCTGTACCTATCCTCACCCATGGGGAAATTCGAGGCGTATCTCGGTGCTGTAATCGGTGGGAGAGTCGGGAAAGTTCTTCGAGAGGTAGGTAATACTCCCCTTGATCTGAGAGACGAGCGAGTCGACGATCTGCAGCCCCATGCTCGAGCTCCGTAACTCCTCGAAGTCCGGGGGAAGTCCGAGACCGTTGTCACACAAGATGAGCCGATAGCTCCCCTCACGCTCGTACAGCTCTACCCGGATCAAACCCTCCTCGCCCTCCGCGAAGGCGTGCTTGTACTCGTTGGAGAGGAGCTCGTTCAGTATGAGGCCATAAGGAACCGCCCGGTCGATTTCTATTCGTATGTCTTCGATCTCGAAATCTACGTTTAGCTCTGTGCCGTAGGATCCGTGGCTCCTGGCCAGCTGGGCGAAGATGTTCTCTATGTAGGTCTTTATGTCGATCTCCTTGTAGTTGTCGGACTTGTAGAACTGCTCGTGTACGATGGCAATTGCGCGTATTCTGTTCTTCGCCTCCTCGAGACTCTCCATGACGTTCTTTTGCGAAAGGCTGTCCTTCTGCAAATTGAGAATGGCGTTGATGGTAGCGAGATTGTTCTTGACGCGATGGTGGATCTCCTTCAACAGCACGGTACGCTCTTCGAGCAGTTTCTGCAGCTCGACCTCCGTGTGCTTCCGTGCGGTAATGTCTATCGCCACCTCGATGAGCTCTACCATGACACCATCGTCGTCGATGACCGGATATATGGTGAGGAGAGCGGGAAAAGTCTCGCCCGTACTCCTCACCAGAGAGGTCTCCTCGCTCAGCTCACGCCTGTTTTCCTGCAGTTCCAGAAGGAGCTCGGGATGCTTCGCCGCATCCTCCGGCGTGTGCAGCTCACCGATCGACCGCCCGAGTATCTCCTCCCTCGCATATTTGAAGAGCCTCTCGGCCCCGGGACTGAACTCGGTAATCGGGAGCTCCTCATCGCGGCACTCAGCCTTCACGAAGGCAACCCCCTTTGCCGCCTCGAAGAGCGAGCGAATATGGTTCTCACTCTCCCGCACTCGTTGCTCGCTTGCCTCTAACTCCCGCTTCTGCTCGCTGAGCTGTGTGATCTTCTCCTGCAGCGAGTCGACCATCTTCTCGATGCTGCCGACCAGGGTGTCTATCTCGTCGATGTGGTTTGGCCGTATATTCGCCCCCGCATCACGACCGAGATTTCCCCTCGCAACCGAGTCTACGTTTTCGGTTACCTGCACGATGGGTTTGGTGAGCGTCTTCGAGAGATAGTAAATAAAGACGACGGATACGAGAATAATGAGCAGACTGAAGACGATGTGGAATGAGAGGATACCGTTCAGCTTCTGCTTCATCAGCGAAATGTCATAGGAAATGCGCACTACCTTGCTCAGATTGGTGGGTATGTCCTCCTCTCTGAGGTCTAAGAAGAGGTATTTTATCTTCCGGTCGGCTTCGCTCTTCAGCACTTGCTCCGTTTTTTCGATGAACATCCTCCGGACCGTGCGCCGGGCCTCCTCCTCCACAACTGCATCCGGCTTTCCGTAGAGGGTGATAGCGCTCAGCTCGTCACTCGCCCGGTAGATTTCGATGCTCTTCACGTACTTGGAGGAGTCGAAAATCAAGTTCGCGAATTTGGAGTAGCTCAGGTACTCGAGGTAGCGATCGAACTCCTGAGAGTGGAGGCCGACTTCGAAGATGTACTTTCGGTCGTGGGAGAGCAGGTACGCATACTTGCGCAGCTTGCCGGTCCTCACCTCGGGCGTGACGGCATCGGAGACGAAGTCGCTCCCGCGAAACCGTTCCCGGAGTTTTTCGAAAAATCCCTCGATTCCGGACAGGTCAAGCCCCAGATCCGTCTTGTAGGTGGTGGCGATGATGACCCCCTCCATGTTGAGGACGTAGAGGTCGACCTGCCGCTCCACACTTTTCTTTATTCCGGCGAGATCTATTTTCTCTATCTTTCCCTTCTCCCGGTACTCGGACTGCATCTCGGCGAGAATCGGCCTGAGCTCATCGTCGTAGACCTTGCCGAGCATCTTGTAGCTCGCACTGACCGTCTCTATGTTGTTCCGAATGCTCTTTTCGATTTGCCGTTCGAGATCAGTGTTGCTCGCAACTATTTGCCGCCTGGACTGGTGGTAACTGATGATGCTCGAGAAGATGAGCACCAGCACGATGATGATGAGAAAATTGAGAAAGAAGTGGGTACTTATAC
Source organism: uncultured Spirochaetaceae bacterium (assembly GCA_964346645.1). Classification (GTDB taxonomy): domain Bacteria; phylum Spirochaetota; class Spirochaetia; order DSM-16054; family Sediminispirochaetaceae; genus CAYFVU01. Next base: position 5,865 of record CAYFVU010000086.1, read on the forward strand.
GCACATTGCCGACCTCGACCGTACGATTCGACTCAGAAGCTCAAAGTAAAATTCTACTATTACATTAACTCCATTACAAGAAAATAATGCAAAAAAATAAAAAAGTTAGTCATCTATGGGAAAGGTGATGGTGAAGGTGGGGTGCGGCCTCCTCTCGAGCTCTATGCTGCCGTCTATCTGCAACGTCAGCGAAGAGATGAGTCGCATGCCGAGAGTCTTCGGCGAGCTCAGGTCGACCTCCTCGGGAAAGGGAGGGCCCGTGTTCGAGAGGACGAGCCTGCAGTGCGTCTTACGCCCGTTTTCGCCTTCAGCTTCAGCCTCGTCCCTGCCCTCGCCCTCGTCGAGGTTCACGGAATTCAGGCTCACCGAAAAGGTCCCGGTTCGGTTCACCGAGAAGCCGTACTTGAGCGCGTTGGTGGCGATCTCGTTCACGATGAGTCCGAGGGGTATCGCGGTTCTCGTGGGAAGCTGTATGGCCTCGATCTCGGTGTTGACCTCGACGTACCGGGCCATCTTCGTCGATAACACCGTCCTCAGCAGGTCCTCGAAATAACTGCGCATGTCGATTCTCGTGATGTGCTCCGTTTCGTAGAGTTTCTCGTGCAGAATTCTGATCGCATCTACCTGGTTCCGCACATCAGAGAGATCGACCTCGGTCCCCAGCTCCGTGCTCTTGAGACTGATCAGAGAGGAGATCATGTGGAGGTTGTTCTTTACCCTGTGGTTTAGCTCCTTCATGAGGAGATCCTTCTCTTCGTTACTCTGCCGCAGACGCTCCAGCAGCCGCTTCTGCTCGGTGACCTCCTTGACGATTCCCGCGACGCCGGTTCTCCCCTGCTCATCCGTCACCGGGACCTTCCTCGTCTCGTAGTACCGCCCTTCGATCTTCTCTTCGGTAAACACCAGGCGACCTGTGTCGATAGCCTCCCGATCGGTCTTCTCCATCTCTTCGGCATAGCGAGGAAATATGAGATCGCGATCCTTCTTGCCGATGACCTCCTCCACCCCGAGGCCGAGGAAACGGGCGTGGGATATGTTGCAGAGACGGTACTCGAGCTCGCCGTCCTTCAGAAAGCAGAAATCCGGATGCGCATCGAGAAAGATCTCGAGCCGCCTCCTGCTGCTGCGCAGCGCACGCTCGGTGTCTCTCCTCTTGAGGGCAATCGCGGCCTGACCGGCGAAGGTCTCGACGATCTCCCGATCTCGCAGATCCCTGCCCTTCGGAAATATCATGACGGCATTCGCGTAGATCTCCCGGTCGACGAGGAAGGCAATGCCGTAGATCTTTTCGATACCGAGCAGGTGTTCTACCCGGCGAGCAGCGATCTGAGGGATCTTACCGAAAGAGAGCTCGTGCAGCCCTCCGGAGAACTCGGTTACCGTCCCATTCTGCAGATCATCGATTGAAGCGTCGTAGCGGTAGCTCTTGCCCTCCGGATGGAATCCCAGCAGCCGAATGATGCGCTCCAGATACGGCTCTATGCCGAGAACAGCCTCGGTCTGCAGTGTAGTCGTGGCCTGGTCTATCGAGTTGAGTACCACATAGGCATGGGGATTCAGACGCCGCAGAGTCTCGGCGAGATACGAATACATATCCTGCTGTACATCGGCGTCGATGAGCTCGAAGGCGGTTTCCGAGAGAAAGCGTATGTGTTCTCTGCTCGCCTCGTCGGCCGACTCGGTT
>CAYFVU010000086.1:7648-15153 GCA_964346645.1 uncultured Spirochaetaceae bacterium
GCCGACTCGGTTCCAGCCGACTCGATTTCAGCGGTCTCCTTCTCGGTTCTCCCGCTCTCGCTCGCGTTTTGTTCGGTATCCGAAGGAGGGGCTGATTCGAGCCTTCTCTCGATCTCCCGCCGCTCCTCGAAGCGGTCTATGGCGGTCGATATTGTGTGGAATAGCACGTACTCCCCCGCATCCCGCAGCACGAATCCGTAGGCGGGGATGTGGGCGCAGTGCTCCACGATCTCCCGATCTCCCCTGTCGGCAAGGAATACGACGGGCAGATCGTGCCGCTCGAGTATCCGCCTGGCGATCCCTACTCCATCCGTTCCGGTCTTATCCTCGAGCTCCGCATCGACTAGTACGAGGGAGAACTGCCTGTCTGAATCCAAGATTTCGAGCGCTGCCGCGCCGTTGACGCAACGGAGCAGACGGTAACCCCGCCGCTCTGCGCTGCGGACCCAGGCACGAGAATCGCGTCGTTCATCTTCTATCAGGAGAATATGAGTATTCACGTGTATACCTTTTCGGTGTGAACGTCTTATACCATTGTATAACTTTTCACGTCCGACACACAAGAGTTAATTTGTTTATTTTATTTATTTACTCCATTTTACGTTCACTTACCAAGATCGATCAGGGCCTCGAGGGCGAGCAGATAGCTCTTGGGGCCGAATCCGCTGATCACGCCCCTGCAGACCGGAGCGAGGAGCGAGCTGCGGCGGAACTCCTCCCTGGCATGGACATTCGACAGGTGCACCTCCACCGTAGGCACTCCCGCTGCGAGGATCGCATCGCGGATCGCGACGGAGGTGTGGGTGTAGGCGGCGGCATTGAGCACTATGCCCTCCGCCCTGCCCTTCGCCTCCTGTATGCGTCCGACGATCTCTCCCTCCAGATTGGACTGGAAGGACTCGATCTCCACCCCATGCAGTTCCGCGTACGATGCGAGTTCCGCATCAATCTCTTCGAGCGTGGCGGTCCCGTAGTAGCGCTCCTCTCGCTGCCCCAGCATGTTGAGATTCGGTCCGTGAATGACTGCATATCGACGTGCCACCTTCTTCCCTCCGTCCAAGCTTTATGAAAATCATAATATCTTTCGGCATCTGCCACAAGCTCTCACTCCGTCGGCCCCAAACCGAGCCGACCGGTATGCGTATAGACGTTTACACGACTTCCGCGGGCAAATCCGCAGAGGGTAATACCGTAGGCCTCGGCGAGCTCAACCGCCTTGTCCGTCGGTGCAGACTTAGAGACGATGAGCGGGATCCGCACGCGGATCATGCGCAGGACGATGTCCGACGAGATGCGTCCGGAAGAGAGGAGCAGACCTTCGGAGAGCTGCTCGTCGGATAGAAAGGCCTTGCCGATGGTCTTGTCGACGGCGTTTCGCCTGCTTATGTCGTCCGCCGAATGGAGGATCTCCTCGCGAGCAAAGGCCGCCATGTGCACTCCGCCTGTCTCGTGGTAGAGGGATGGGAGCTTCTGGAATTCCGCGGCGAGCCGCAGAACCTCCTCCACCCTGCGGGTTCTCCCCAGGGGAAGCGGCCTGATCTCATCACCGAATTCGATCCTGGAGGCGGCGCAGTCGACGAGCTCACGGACCGTCCTTGCGTGCACCTCCCCCTCGACCCGGGTGTAGTAAGCCCCGTGGCTGCTGCTGATCTCCAGACGCGTCCCCTGAACTATATAGCCCTCCATGAAGAGAAAGCCGTGTATCAACTCTTCGTACTCTCGTCCGGAGACCGGCGTCTGCAGCACGAGCGTGTCGTTCACGTAGAGGTCGAGCCACTCCTCGCATATGATCTTGTCGGAGAGCTGCACCACCTCGCCGCGCGTGTAGCGGACGATCCGCCGGTTGATCTGTACCATCCTCCTACCTCTCCGCCACGGCGATGAGGGGAAGGGAATCGCCCGCACAGGGGGAGCCGTCGAAACCGCCGAAGAAACGAGGGGGGCCGAAGCCCGCCGTCTCTAACAGCCGCGACAACTCCGCCTTCCTAAGGGGATAGAGTTCCACCTCGTCGGCGCGCTCTTCCCCCGTCTCGAGGTCGCGGATCCTCGTGGCAAAGACCACGCAGCGCCCCTCCTCCGGGTAGCGGTAACGCCGGAGGAACTCCAGCCTCGCCGTCTTCACGGGCGGGAGCTCCTCTCTCCGGCTGGTGAGGAGGTAATCGTAGTTGAGAATCTGCAGGATGAGGGTGCCTCCGCTGCGTAGGAGCCCCGCGGTGCTTTCGAGAAAGGCACGGACCTCCTCCGGTCCGCTCAGATGGACCAGCGTGTTGCCGAGACAGGATACGACCTCGAAGCTGTCCTGCGAAAAGAGGCTCTCGAGCTCACGCATGTCGGCCTCGCGGAATCGGAGGCCGCCGGTGCGAGAGCCATGCAGCTCCCGAGCACGGCGGATCATCTCCCTGTTGAGGTCCACCGCCTCGACATCTACTCCCCTTTCGGAAACCGCAGCTGCAAGGGCGCCCGTGCCGCAGCCGACTTCGAGGAGGCGCGGGTGGCAAGTCTCCTCCGATTCTCCGCCGGCGGCTGCTGCCGCAGCCTCGGCCTTCTCCGTCCCGGGGCTCGCCTTCGCACAGTAACTGAGCACGAACTCCACCTGCGCCTCGCTGGTAGGGAGTATCTCTTCGTAGTGCTCGGCGAGCAAGTCGTACATGGCCGCTCTTACTTCTCGTTCTCGTCAAAGGTCTCGGAGAACTCTTCCATGATCTTCTCCTCGTCGCCGGTGTTGTAGGCGACGATATTCCGCAGGTGGACAAAGGTGTCGAACTCCATGTCGGTAAAACGAATGCCGATCCCCTGCTCGTCCCATCTCGCGATCTCGCCGTTCAGCTCGATAGAGAGGTTGGAGGCCGTACCGGCGAGACTGATGGCGACCGAGACTTCGCTGCCCACCTCTACCTCGCTCACAGGATCGTCGGGAATGAGGAACATCCCCTTCAGGCTCAGATTCTCGACCCTTCCGCTGATCTCCCTCTCGCCGGGTGCTTTCCCGCTCGGTGTTTTCCCGCCGAGCTCGAGCTTTGCACGGGTGTGGAACTCCACCCGGGTAGTATCTCTCTTCTTCTCTGCCATCGTGCACCTCCTCTAATTAACTTTCTTCCACTTTTTCGGTATCCGCTCTGCGCAATCACAGAGGTCTTTTCACTGATGCGAATCGACCCACTCCCGCCGCAGCTCTTCGATGCGCACGATCTTTCGTTCCACACAGGTTTCGAGGAACTCCGCTATCTCCTGTCCCCGGCCGCTCAACTCGGGGTCGCGGCTTACCGGCGTGCCGGACTCGCCGCCGAACAAATGGACCTGCTCCACTACCCGGCGGGTCCCCGAGAGCGAACGCTCCATGCGTATGGGAACGAAGAGCTCGAAGGCGTCGGCCTCCTGCTCCGACAATCCGTTGTCTCTTATCAATTGGCTTCCGGCCTCGCCGTAGGTGTCGGCGTGGAGGTTAGCGACTATCCTCACCCCGTTGAGTCCGAGACGGGCAAATCGACGACACTCCTCTCCCCAGATATAGGCCTCGTAGGAGGCGGGGCTGATCTCGTAGGCCACCACGCACTCTCCCGCGCCTGCGGACTGCCATCCACTACCGCGGCTCGTGATGCGCACTCTTTCCCCCGGAGGGAGCATGCTGAGTAGTGCTCCCATTACCGCCGTCTTGCCCGCACCGCCGGGATTAGCTCCTACGAGCCACGAGGAGCCTGCCTCGACTCTCTCCACCAGCCAGGCAGCCAACTCGATTGAAAGGGTATCTGCGGCAATCAGGTCCACCACCGAGAGCATCCTCCCGCCTCTTTGATTGCTTCTGTTTACTATCTTCAGCACATCGTCGGGCATCGAGTACCTCCTCTGTTGCTTCTCCGGCCTGCCGGCTCAGGCAAATAGCATCAGGCTGATCGCCATCACGATCATCCCGGAGATGACGCCGTAGATGGCCACATGGTGCTCGCCGTACTTCTCGGCCGTCGGCAAGAGCTCGTCGAGGGATATGTAGACCATGATCCCCGCAACCGAGGCGAACATAATTCCGAAGGTGAGCTCATTGAAGAACTGCACGAACAGGAAGTAACCGAACGCCGCGCCGACGGGCTCCGACAGCCCCGAGAGAAACGACCAGCCGAAGGCCTTTTTCTTGCTGCCGGTGGCATAGTAGATCGGCACGGATACGGCGATTCCCTCGGGAATGTTGTGGATGGCGATAGCCACGGCGATGCTGAGTCCTAGAGCCGGATCCTGCAGGGCACCGGTGAAGGTCGCCAGTCCCTCCGGAAAATTGTGAATGGCAATGGCGAGGGCGGAGAAGAGCCCCATGCGCTTGAGCGAGCCGCCGTCGATTCCCGGTGTCCCTGTTCCGGTGGTGTCTGATCCTGAGGCGCCTGAGGCTGAAGCGCCCGAATTGCCCGCCTGCCATCGCGATGTATCCCAATTCCCGGTCGTATGAGGAACTCCCTCGGCCTTAACCGCAGCGCAATCCGATTCCATCTCCACAACGCTGTGTACCTCGTGCGGATTCTCGTATTCCGGCACCATCTTGTCTATGAGCGCGATGAGCGCCATTCCGCCGAAGAATGCGAGGGTGGTGAGTTGATACCCGGCAGTTGCGCCGATCGCCTCTTGCAGCGACTCGTTCGCCTTTACGAAAATTTCTATGGTCGAGACATAGATCATGACGCCGGCGGAGAAACCGAGGGCCCCCGACAAAAACCGCGGACTCGTCTTCTTCGAGAAAAAGGCGAGGAAGCTGCCGATCCCCGTGGCCAGACCGGCAAAGAGGGTGAGTCCAAAAGCCATAACAACTTCATTCATACATAGAATCTTAATAGAAAAGCGGCTCGAAGACAAATGAAAAAGAGTTGTGCACATCATGGAGTTGAGGTAGTCTATAGTACATGAAAAGAAAAATCGCCTCCACACTCACCCTCCTCTTCGGCCTCACGGTTGCGTTGTCAGCACAGCTCACGAGTTCCGACCTGCAGCTCGAGGATGCGCCGGAGAAAGCAGTCGACGCCATAACTTCGGTCGCCGAGATGCTCATCTCCGACAGCTTCAGCCCTATGAGCAGGTATGCGGCAGGCGATTTCTACAGCACTATCTCCGCTTCCCTATTCGACATAGTGGGACTGCACGACAAGCAGGAGATCAAGACGAAAGGCATCGGGGGCTGGACTCTCGGAGGAGGAGGAGGGTACGCGCTCACCGATCGCTGGCTCGTCTACGGCATTCTCGCCGGGACGAGTATTGAAGGCGAGATCGAAGTCGACACATACGAGGCAATAGACCGGAGGATCGAGGCCGATACCTCCTACAGCCTCATCTCGATGCACGGGGGCCTCGGCTACGAGCTGGTCGATACCTCTTGGGTATCCGTCCCTCTATTTCTCGGCCCGCAGATCCAATTCTACGGCTTCGAAATCACCCCCGAAGAACAGAGCACAGAAATAGGACCGGCAACCGCCGAATTCAGCTCGAAGATAGCGGGAAACGGCATGCTCTACGGCGTATCCGGAGGAGCGGCGGCCTCATTAACACTCTTCGGTAGAGCGGCCATTACCCCCTACATACTCGGCCTCGCCGTGCTCAACGAGGCAGACTACGAGGCTGAGGTGACTGCAACCACGAATCTTTTATCCGAGCGTCTCTCGAGAACGGAAGAGTTCTCCGTCGGACCGATCTATGCTACCATGTTCGGGCTGGATGTGGGATACAAAGATCCTAAGGGTTGGGGCGTCTCTTTCGCACTCGGAGATCTCATCTCCTACATCACGGGATACGGCAACAGCCTAAGCTCGGGAGGAGTAGAAATGCGGCCGCTCATCTTGATCATTAGCTACTCGAGATAGCCGGGTACCTGTTCGAGGCAGCCGTGAGCGGCACGGAGACTCCCCGCCGGCAGAACACCTGCGGTACTGCGGTGCATCAGGAAACAAGGAGCACAACGATATGAATCAAAACAGCAGAAACGAGCCTTCCCGTTCCCTATTGGCCATTCTCGCGAGTCCGAGAAAGCACAGCAACAGCACTGCGATCGCCGAAAGCCTGCTCAGGGGATTCGAGGAGGACTCGGAGCGCACGGGACCCGAGCTGCAGCGATTTTTGCTGCGTGAGCTGAAAATTGGCCCCTGCCTCGGCTGCGACGAATGCAAGAAGAGCCCGGAGACAGGCTGCGTGCAGGACGACGACATGCAGCGAATCTACCCGATTCTCGAACGGGCCGGCACCCTGGTGCTGGCGACTCCCGTCTACAGCTTCAACCTCTCGGCGCAGATCAAACTCTTTATCGACCGCATGTACGCCCTCTGGAACGAGGGAGGCCCCGACAAACTGCAGGGAAAGAAAATCGTGCTCATTCTGACCTACGGCGACGAGGATGTCTTCGTCTCCGGCGGAGTCAACGCGATCCGCTCGGTGCAGGATCTCGCCCGCTTCTACGGCATGGAGCCGCCCGAGGTAATCCACTGCAGAGCAGGCGACGAGGGGGAAGCCGAGGCGAATGCGGCGGCACTCGAGGGAGCCGCGCGTACGGGGAGGCGTTTGGCCCGGTCTACTTGAGCTAAATTACCCCCTGCTCGGCACCGACCTTCTTAAAGGCCTCCACGGCCCGGTCGATCTCGTCTCTGCTGTGGGCCGCCGAGAGCTGTACCCGTATCCGGGCCTTGCCCTTCGGCACCACGGGATAGGAGAAGCCGATGACGTAGATTCCCTCCTCGAGGAGCCTGTCGGCCATGGCGACCGCCTTCTTCTCGTCGTAGAGCATCACCGGCACGATGGCGGTCTCTCCGGGTACGAGGTCGAAACCGGCCTCTCGCATGCGCAGCTTGAAGTAGGCGGCGTTCTCCGTCACCTTCTCCCGCAGCAGAGGCGAATTTCGTACGATCTCCAGGGCCTTTAGGGTGCCGCCTGCTACAGCCGGGGCGAGGGTATTGGAGAAGAGGTAGGGGCGAGAGCGCTGGCGCAACAGCTCGATTATCTCCCCACGGCCGGAGACGCAGCCGCCGGAGGCGCCGCCGAGGGCCTTACCGAAGGTGGTGGTTATGAGGTCGACGCGATCTTCCACCCCGTGGTAGGCAGGCGTCCCGCGACCGCCCCTGCCGATGTAGCCGGTGGCGTGAGAGTCGTCTACGAGCACCAGGGCCTCGTAGCGTTCGGCGAGATCGCAGATCTCTTCGAGCTTCGCGATGTCGCCGTCCATCGAGAAGACCCCGTCGGTGCAGATCAGCTTCTTAGACGAGCCCTCGGCCTCCTTTAGCGCCCGCTCGAGGTCCTCCATGTCGGAGTGGGCGTAGCGCAGCCGCTGCGCCTTAGTTAGCCGTACGCCGTCGATAATGGAGGCGTGGTTGAGGGCGTCGGAGATAATCGCATCGTCCGGACCTGCGAGCGGCTCGAAGACGCCGCCGTTGGCATCGAAGCAGGCGGCGTAGAGGATGGTGTCGTCGGTGCCGAGGAAATCGGAGACCGACACCTCGAGCTCCTTGTGGAGCTGCTGCGTTCCGCAGATGAAACGGACGGAGGAG
>CAYFVU010000087.1:0-15074 GCA_964346645.1 uncultured Spirochaetaceae bacterium
TGTGCTGGATCTGCTCGTAGGCGGTCTTGTAGAGGGTCTTCTGCTCCTCCGTCGGCTCGTCGGGTCCCGAGTGAAAGGTGCGGGAGAAGTCGGTGTAGTAGCCATGGCAGCCGACCACGTCGGTGTCGAAACCGATCATCTCGTTCTTGCCGATAGTCTTGTTCGAAGATTCCTGGAACCAGGGATTAGTTCGGGTGCCGGAATTGAGCAGCCGTGTCTCTACGTAATCGCCGTTCGAGGCGATGATCTGCTGGTGAAGGATCGACCAGAGCTCGTTCTCGGTAATGCCGGGCCGGATGTTCTCGCGCAGCACGCCGACAGCCTTTTCCGTGGCCTGTAGCGAGGCCATGATGCACTTCAGCTCCTCGTCGGATTTGATGCTGCGGGCAATCTCTACCGGTTCCTGGGCATCGACCACAGGATGGCCGAGACGCGCCATTTCGATGGCCACCCCGGCGTTCATCCGCTCGAGGCCTATTGTGCTCTTCTGCTCTCCGGTGAGTTCTCCGATGAGCTCGCTCATCTTTTTTGCCCAGGCTTTCTCCCGGGCGGCGATCTCCGGTCCCGCGGCTACATAGCTCGCTGTCTCCGCGGGGCGCACCTCGTCAACCGTTTCGAAGCCGTCGGCCAAGTGGAGACAGCCGGTAAACTCGTAGAGAATCGTCTTGTCCTGCGTCATCAGCAGGTAGCGGGAAGGGGCGTTCCGGGCGGAGAAAACTTGCATGTTGCGGGTTCCCGTCGCATAGCGTATGTTGATCGGATCCGAGAGGATCAGCGCGCCGATATCGCGCCTTCTCATCTCCTCCTTCACTCTGCCAAGCCTGTAGAGGCGTACTGATTTCAGGTCTATACCTGTGCTCTCTGGTGCAGCCTCGTGGACGGCGAGCCCGGAGTGGTCCATGTCCTCCGCATGCCATTCGATAAGTGCCATAGTGTGCTCCTTATTAGGGGAGGGGGCCGTCGCTGCGGCCCCCTCTCGATATTCGATAACTCGTTAGACCGATTAGCTCTCTTCGAACCAGGAGTTCACGAGATCTCTGTTCGCGTCGATCCACTTCTGCGCGCCTTCCTCCGGGCTGTCGGCTTTCTTGATGGTGGACATCAGGCTGCCGAGCGTGGCGTCGTTGAGTTTCCAGTTCTGCATCCAGGAGAGGACCTTTGGATGGGTCTCGTGAAAATCCTTGTGTCCGATGAAGTAGATGTTCTCTATCTTGCCGTACACGTTCTTCGGGTCATCGAGGAACTTCACGTCCACCTCGGCGAAGAGCCAGTGGGGCTTCCAGAGCGTCACCACAACCGGACGGTCGTTTTCCACTGCCTTGGTCAGCTCGGTGGCCATCACAGGTCCGGAGCTGCTGATCAGCTCGTAGTCGAGACCGTACTCCTCCACCGCCTTGCGGCTCATCTCCATGAGCATGGAACCGGAGTCTATCCCGACGATCTGTGCCTTTCCTTCAGCGGTCAATTGATCCCGATATTCGTTGAGCTCGTCGATGGTGTCGATATCCATGTAGGAGGGGACGGCCAGGCCGATCTGCGTGCCCTCGAACCAGGGTCCGTATTTTTCGATGCTGTCCTTGTACTCGTCCCACATGGGCTTGTCGGATTTCGGCATCCAGGCCTCGAAGTGGACGTCGAGGTCTCCCCCTGCTACGCCGGTCCATATGGGGGACTTGTCGCCGCTTACGATTTCAACATCGTAGCCTTTTTCCTCAAGAAGAATCTTCCACATGTTGGTGACGGCGACGTTCTCGGCCCAATTGAAGTAACCGAGACGGATCTCCTTCTTTTCGGTTTGTGCCTGCTCACCGCTCTTCTCCTCATTGCTGCAGGAGAGAAAGAGGGTGGAGAGTGCGAGTACGAGAGTACCTAGGATAAGTGTGGTTTTTTTGATGTGTGCCATAGTGGCCTCCAAAATATTGAAAATACGGCCGGCTCGCTAACAATCGACGGGATACACCTCGCCCTTGCTCCGCCGGTGCTGCGGCGTCGAGCGGCATGTTCAGATATGTGTCTAATAAATAAGACGTAGTGGGAGTGGAGTTACTTGATGAAGTACATAAGCTTGTGAAACAGCTGAGGGAAGAAGAGATAAATTGTGAGACATCCGTAGGGGCTCATATGTACGGTAAGATAACGTAGTTTGGAATTAATTTCAAGTCTAATAAATGATTTTCTGGAAAAAGTCTTATACTTCACATACTACTAATACAGGCAGGCATAATTATATTCAATACAGTGCTTAAAAAATACTGTTATTGTGTGCGATCTGTTGATATAGTATTGCTGTGCTATAAATAATTTAGAGTTCTATCTTTTTTCGAGTGGATATTCTGTGAAGATAATCAACAGAGTTTTTCTTGTTGGATGAAAGAGAAGCTGTCCTTCTGCTGTAATAATATATAAAAATAAATATATTCTGTTCACACTTTGTTTATATCTGCAGTCTATATTCTCTCTATCTTGAGAATAAACGTATCGAGGAGGCGCTCAGGGTAGGTGCGAGGGTGGAAGAGCTGGATATTGCCGATCTTCAGAGACTCATTTCTGAAAGAAACAACGAGTATGTGGATATCGTCTATCAGAACCTCCTGAAGGGATGCCGCAATCACCTGCGCTCTTTCCACTGTCAACTCTTGAGCTACGACGGGCAGTATGCTCCTCAGTATATCCCGGAGGAGGAGTATACCCGTATAGTCTCCAGCCGAACCGAGACTGGGCAGACGTGGGGTGAGAAAGAGGAGTGTCCGTATTCGAATCGTGGTGCAGCTCTTCTTTTTCCTGCTCATTGCCTTCATTGCGATAAATCACACACTCTCCGAGGGCGGTGGGGGCATCCCATTGCTCTCGGACGCATCGCTGCTCGCGGTGTGTCCCCTCGGTCTTCTGCGGCTGGATATGCCCCTTCGGTACCTTCCAGGAGTTCCTCGCTAAGGCCGGACGGAAAATATTCGGGAAGAGGTACAATACCATGATTCCCCGGAGAATCGACAGACCCCCTTCGATACCTCCGCTATGCGGTAGCCCTGTGGGTCCTTTACGTGACCGCCCGCAGCGTCGGGCTCGTATTTGCCGACTACGATCCCTACTACGCCCTCTTCAACTTCTGGTCCGGAGAGATAGCAGTTACCGCCTTCATCGCACTTGCCGTAGTAGCAGTGCTCTCGCTGTTTATCGAGCGACCATTCTGTAAAAACGCCTGTCCGTACGGCGCGGTGCTCGGCCTGTTCAACTTGTTTCGGTTCTTCGGTATCAGGAGGAATAATGGGACCTGCATAAGCTGCAAGGCCTGTGATAGGACATGTCCGATGAACATAGAAGTCTCGACTGCCGGAAGGGTCCGCGATCATCAGTGCATCAGCTGTCTGAAGTGCGGCAGCGAGCAGGCTTGTCCGGTCACGGAGACGGTGGAGATGATGACCGGCCGGTTTCCCGTGGTACAACCTGTCAGTGTTGGGGAGGTGAAGTGATGAAACTGCGTACGCCGGCACTGGCTGTGCTTTCTATTGCGGTACTTTTTGCGGTAATAGGGATGAGTATGCTCCTAGGGTACTGGAGGACGGAGAGCTCGAAGATATCGACAACGCCTTCGATGTCCCGGCCGAGACGCTCGGTAGAGCCTTCGGTCTGGCAAATCAGGAGGCGGCCTCCGCACTGAGGGTAAAGATCCTGGAGAATGTGATCGAGATAAAAGGGAAGACCACCTTCAAGGAACTCATGGATTGGGGGCTGTCGGAGCAGGAGATAGAGGAGATCATCGGTATGCCCATGGGGCCTCCAACACAGGCCGTTCGCGACTACTTCATGGAACAAGGCCTGGAGTTCTCTACGGTAAAAGAGGATCTGCAGAGAAGACTCGAGGAGAGGTGAGCAACACGGTGCACCGAGGCTTGCACAAACCTCCTTTCTCGGGTAAGCTGGGAGCTGTTGCATACGTATTCAGAAGGAGGTTATCCATGACGGACATTCATCAGCAGAATAAAGAGTTTATCGCGGGTCTCAGGGCGGCGCTCTACGATCTCGAACCGAATGGGCTGAAGGACGAGCTCAGGAAGTACTTTGCGCCGAAGGCGACAATCCATATGGCCTATCCCCTCGACAAGCTCGAGGGACCGGACGAGCTCTACGAAAAGGCGTATGCCCCCCTCATCCATGCGCTTCCCGATCTCGAGAGAAGGGACTTTATCGTGATGGCGGGACCTTCGGGCGAGCACAACTGGGTCGGCTGCGCCGGTCACTACGTCGGCGTATTCGAGCGGCACTGGCTCGACATTCCTCCCACCTTCCATCCGGTGGCGATGCGGTTCCACGAGTTCTATCGCATAGAGGATGGGAAAATCGTCGAGATGCAGTCGCTGTGGGATATTCCGCAGGTGATGATGCAGGCGAGAGCGTGGCCGATGACGCCGAGCCTCGGTGTGAATTGGAGCGCGCCCGCCCCCGCCCCGCAGAACGGGATCGTTACCGGTCTCAGGGACGAGGCGCAGTCGGAGGCGAGCAAGAAGCTCGTCTTGGACATGCTGGCGGGCCTGCAAAAACACGCCGAGGGCGGTCCCGAGGCGATGGACCTGCCCGCCTACTGGCACCCAAAGATGACCTGGTACGGCCCCGCCGGGATCGGCACGAACAGGAGAATAAGCGGCTTCAGGAACTGGCACCAGATCCCCTTCCTCAAGGGCATGCCCGACAGGACGATGAACGAGGAGGTCGAGCACCACTTCTTCGCCGACGGGGAGTTCGTCGGTACCACGGCTTGGCCGAACATGAGGAGCACCATCAGCGACGATGGCTGGCTCGGCATACCTCCCATCAACAAACAGATCACGATGCTCAGTCTCGACTTCTGGCGCTGCGAGAACGGCATGCTGAGGGAAAACTGGGTGCTCGTCGATCTCCTGGACGTGTACAACCAAATCGGCGTAGATGTGTTCAACCGGATGCGGGAGCTGACGGTGGATAGACAAATCCAAAAGCCGGATATTTAGGATACGGGAAAAGAGATCGTGAATGTGGTCCGGGGATTGCGTTCGAGCGCATAGCTCCCCCGTAGTTGCTGCACGAGGCTGTCCACTAACACGAGGCCGAGGCTCGTAGACTGTGTAATATCGAAATCATCGGGAAAGGGCCGGCCGCTGTTTCTCACCGAGATGTGGTAGTGCCCGTCCTCCTCCTCAAGGCTCATGCGGAAGATCTTGTCCTCCTCCTCGGAGAATCCGTGTTTTACCGCATTCGTGGCGAGCTCGGTAATGATGAGTCCGAGGAGGACGGCACGGTCCGGATTTATGTACAGATCCTCGTCTATGTCTACCTCTATAGTGACGGGGTCTCTCGATAGAGAGTAGAAGATCTCGCTCACTATCTCGTGCAGATAGGGCGAAAGGTGTATGGTCGTGACGTCGTCATCCTGGTAGAGCTTTCTGTGGATGGTCAAAATCGCACCGATCTGACTCTCGAGATCCTGCACTACCTCTCTGTTCTCGATCTTGTCGGACTGCAGGTTGAGAAATGATTTGACCATCGCGAGATTGTTTTTCGTTCTGTGGTGCACCTCTTTGATAAGGAAGTCCTTCTCCTCGAGCGCCTTCTCCAACTGCTCCTGCTTCTCCTTATTCCGATAGAAGAGATAGAACATGATGCCCATCAGGAGGATGAGCGATGCGGCATTGAGGTTATTCACCATGCGGATCGTAAAGAGTTGACGATCTATGTGCACCTGCACGTAATCCTGCAGAACCGAGAGATGTGAATCCAAGAGCCGCGGATCCGCATTCTTTCTACCGTCCAACAGCTTCCTTATCTTCGTTTCCACCGCTCTCAATGTGGAATCCAACTCAGAATCGACGCTGCGCAGCTGCTTGAAAAAGGGTTGCGTCACGACGCGTTCCAATCGAGTTTCCAACTCCCCCTTCCACACCTCGCTGTTCTCTTCATACACCTGGCTCTTGTAAAAGGAGGTGTGGAGCTTGAATACACTCCACTGATTGGAAAGTACCGCCTCGTTCATGCTCTGGAAGAAGTAGAGGAGGAATATCAGCAAGATCCCTGCGAGAAAGAGGACGACGAGGGGGAAAGACTTTTGCAGTGATCCCAACATTTTCATAATACAGAAGTATACTAGAGATGACTGTTTCTGCAAAGTTTATACGGGCTCTTCGTTGACGGGGTGATTTTTGCTTGATATTCTTGTATATGATTCCGGCATGGCCTCTGCGCATACGTGCGTACTCGGGTTTTCAACAGCTGCGTATTCTTCTGTATGCCGTGTTTCTCGGTGTGGCTAATGCAGCAGTAGGTATTGTTTCTTCTCATGTCCTCGACATTCCGCTCTTCATGGACACCATCGGAACCCTCGTTTCGACCGCACTGCTGGGTTTCTGGCCCGGCGCGGTCACCGCCTTTACGACTCACGCGGTCATGGAGGCAATGCGCGGAGTAACCGGGGCAAACTTCAACCTGCCATGGGTCATCTGCAGCCTCTCCTCCGTGCTCACTCTGGCGCTGCTGATCCGCTTCGGTCTGTTCGAGTCCATTCTGCATGCCGTGGTAGTGGCGATCTGCATTGCGCTGATTAACTCTATTACCGGGGCTATCGTGGCCGTGCTCTTCTTCTCGGGGCTCACCGTGCATCCCGTCGACTACATCGTAACGGCGTTTCTCTCTCTCGGGCAGAGCTTTCTCTCCGCCTCGTTCTGGGCGAGGATTCCGATAAACCTGATAGACAAGGGGATAGCGGTCTTCATTACCTTCTGGTTGAAGATTCTCTGGGATCGGCGGCGAGATGAACGCGAAGAGTCTTCCCTCCATCCCTCATAGATCACAGATTCAGACACGCAAGGGGCTTTCGAATCGGAGTGGTTCGACGAGGCGGACAATTTCTTCATAGTATACAACGCAAGTCTGTTTATTTATCCCAGCAAAAACGACAATTGGAGCATTGTCGAAAAGCTCTCACGTCGGAAATGGGAGGAGATTGAAAAACTATCTCATCGCCTCATGGAGGAGAAGTCCGTCTATTTTAGGGAGCATTTGGGTCTTCGATAAAGGTGAAGTAGGAGCTGAAGCCCAGCAGGTCTATTACATCGCTTATTCTCGAAGGTACTCGACTAATACATAGTGCAATATCGTTCTGAGAACACGTTACGAGAATGTTAACTAAACCGCCTATGCCGGTTGAAGAGACATAAGTAATACCGTTAAAGTCCAACACCAATTTAGAGTATTTTCCATATAGCTCTTTCGGTATACAGTTGTTAATAAAAGAGGCAAAATCTCCACTGTTTTCTGTGTCGAGGATTCCCTCCAAATACAACACCAATGTATCTCTCCGAATAGTTGACCTCTCGGCGATGTTGATCCGAATTAGACTTCTGTTAAAACCCTCTATCTGTTCATCAATCGACATCCTTTAATCTCTCCTCTATTTTACTGCTCTCGATTGAAATACCAACGATCTTTTTAGGGTTTTCCTGGTCGTCTTTTTTTTCAAAGACCTCTGCGGCCTCAAACCAGGTCTGATGCCTGTTTCGAATATCTCGTATGCGGTAGGATGTTTTATATTCTTCAATAGAATTTTGTAAAATAGCCTCCACTAAGTCGGAGACCCGCTTCTTGTCGTCGGGATGAATGAGGTCGATAAAATCTTGATAATGGTTAAAATCCTGGTTTTCATATCCGAGAAGTTCCGCTTTGGAAGTAGAAAACTCTATTCTTCCTGTTTCTGCCTCGATTTCCCACCATGCGCAGTCTCCTAGAGATAGGACATAGCCCAGTCTTTTCTGATGTGTTTTTAGGCTTTTTATCGCAGCACTCAATTCGATATTTTTTCTCCAATAGAGTTTTTCGCTTTCCACGCGAGGGGTAATGTCCTTAATTGTCCCAAGGTACTCGAACTTCTGCTCTCCGTGGTTTTTTATGAGATAGGCATCCTCTAAACAAAACATCTTTTCACCACTCTTTTTTACGAGAATAAGTTCGAAATTGTGCACTCTTCCATCTTTTTGCAGAGTCTCTAAAAAATGGTTCTGCAGTGTTTTATCGTAGTAGAAATCGCGAATACCCTTGCCGATAATATCGGATGGGGAATCGTATCCGAGGAGTTTCGCTCCTGCAGAATTGACTTTGCTTATTCTTCCCTCTTTATCTGTAAAAAAAAAGAGGTCGCGGGAGTTTTCGAAAAGAAGATGATACTTATTTTCAGTTCCTTCCATACTTTTTGAACATAACGAATTTACTGTTGATTTTCAATGCGTTGTCAAGAGGAAATCATCGCCCATGTGACATAGAGACTGTCCAGAAAACTCTCTTCAAAACCTTACTGATTAATGAGCAGAACCGCAATGGGAGGGTTATTGGGCCTTTCCCCCGGCTTTGTAGAACTGCGTAGCCTTACGAGCGAGTTCGAAACGGGACTGTACAGAACACTTATAAAAAATGTGAGACAGGTGTTTCTTTACCGTTACTTCGGCGATGTGCAGGCGGGAAGCTATTTCCTTGTTTTGCAGACCTTCCATGATGTGGTTCACCACCTGCATTTCTCTATTGGAAAGTCTGCATTTCTCCTGCAGTTGTTCGGTATTGTCGCTCTGTTCAAATTGAAGCTGCAACCATTCTAACCGGGATACCATGTCCTCGGGGGGATAGAGATTTTGAGGGATGATAAAGTAGAGGTGCAGTTCTGTAGTATAAATAGTCTGTATCGGCAGCCGTGTTAAATAGACACGAATGCTCTGCCCATTGGCTGTGGTCGTGTTGAGGGTAAACTGTTTCCCGTGTCTTTCTGCACCTTCACGGAGCTCTGCGAGAAAACTGGAATACTCCGTCCATGGTAACGACTCGCCGGGTTTTTCCGACTCTCGGAGCCAGATTTTTTCGAAACTAGGTAGGTTTCGCTCGGTGGAGTTCCCCATGAGTTTCGAAAAAAAGGCGTTTATAAATTGTACACGCCCCTCTGAATCCGTAAGAACGACTCCCATAGGCATCTCGTTCCAAACCTTCGTCCACCTCTCTTCCAGGCTCTCGGAGGAGAAGGTAACCAGTTTCTCCAAAGCGCTTCCCTCTTGGCTTGTTCCCATAAAGCCGACTACTCTTTTATTGAAGACCAAAGGATAGACAATGTGTTCCATCTCTATCGGAGTCCCGGAACTGTCTTTTATAGTGGAGTAGAACCGCCTGTACACCTTCCCTCTCTGGTTTTTTATACTTTGATTTTCTATACTCTGGTTCTTTGTGGCGAGGTCCGAAACCTGTTGAGTTGTAATATCGAGTTTTTCATATGCCTCGGGAGGGAGGAGAGTACTCATCCTCCGGTTTTCAAGAGAGGAGGGGGAGCATCCGAGGAGATCCTGCACTGCCGGGCTCACGTAGTGAAGGGTAAGATTTCTATCGGCTATCCAGATTATCTGGTTGAGCATGCTGAGAAACGGGGAAAAGGTAAGCTTCAACCCTTCTCTTTTATTGTGCAAGAGGGTGCTCCAGTTTTTCGATTCCATGAGCAATAGATCGGCAAAGCTCTCATCGAGGGTCTCCGCCAAGCCCCCGCCACGACAAGTGGGTCTAGACTCGATGTGGGAGTAGAGGAGAGATTCCGCCAGGTGCACCTCGTTGTGGTGTTCTTTGAGCGGCTCTATCAGCTCGGCGGGGAGACTTTCGTAGAAGTAGATGCACATCCCCTTTGCCCGATGGGTTGCGTAGAACCGATCCAGTTGTTCTTCGGTGGAGAGAATATCTTCGTATTGAACAAAGGAGAGGAGAAAGCCCATATCGACCATTATATGAAGAGCGGTAAAGCCCTTTTCTATAGCCTGGGTGTAGGTATTCTCAAACAGGTCGAGCACCTGTGTGGATATTTTATCTCCCTGCAAATAGAACTGTTCGGCCGGTATAAAGGAAGAACGTTTCTCAAAATTGGGAATATTGAGTTGAGATGCGATCTGTTTAGCAGGTGCAAAGGCCTTCGAGTCGAGGAGAAAGAGGTAGAAGACCTTCTCCTCGGAAAACTGATATATCTGCAAAAGAGCCATGAGCTTGTCCGCCCTGCTCTTGTAGATGTACATGGTGTGGGAGTGGAGTTTCGAACAGCCGGTCGACGGCATTTAGGTTACTCCCCTTAATATTTTTAATAATATTAAGCGTAGTAAAAGCAAGACACCTCCTCCAGTATACTTTAGTATAGTTTTACTCGCTGAAAGTGAGAATGAGTGCCACCGAGGTATAGGTACACTTTTTGGGTTCAAAAGTACCACCAAAAATATCCTTAAGTATACTATCTCTAAAGTTGTGTTTTATTATACTAAATCCATATAGAAATATTATATAAATAATGGAGAAAAAATGTCTATTGGGGTAAAGAGATTTTGCAGGAAAGACTCTATTTCCTTTGACGAGGAACTCTTCCACGGTCTCCTCTCGATTTTCCCCGATGGGGTGGTAGGCATGTTCGACCGAGGGCTGACTCTCGTCTCTATCGGAGGAGAGTTGCTGCATGATATGGGTTTGTCTCCGAGGAGGCTGGAGGGGCGCCGTATTTACGAACTCTTCGACGGGGAGACGTTAAAGCCCATAGTTTCCGCCTGCGAGGCTGCCCTGAGCAATGAACAGAGATCCTTCGTGCTGCCCTACGGGAGTCGAACCTTCGAAGTGACGGTCAGTCCCATTCTTCAGGGGGGGAGGGTTACTGGGTGCATTGCCGCAGGGCACGACATCAGCCATCACCTATCACAGTACCGAAGCATGGAGAGACGACATGAGCGATCCGAATACACCATCCGAGAGTACGAGCGACTCTTGCACAGCACCTTCAGAGCCATCGAGGACACCCTCCTGGTGGTCGACGGTGAATATACGGTGGTAATGAGCAATTTACAAAGAGAGACGGAAGTACCGCATGAGAAATGCTACAGTATTCTCGCCGGCAGAGCGACTCCTTGTCCCGAATGCCCTTTGATGGAGGTCTTCCGCACAGGCGATCACCATGTTTCCGAGTTTTTTCTCGAAGAGGCAAGGGGATACAAGAGGGTTCTTATGCATCCCATCTATGATGAAGGAGGAGCGGCGGAGCTGGTGGTTGTCCATCAGAAGGATATTACCGAACAGAAAGAGAGCGAGAAGAATCAGCGCCGCCTCACCGAATCGCTGGAGGCACAGGTTAAAGAGAGGACCTACGAGCTCGAACAGTCCATCTACCAACTGGAAAACGAGATAAGCCATCGAAAAAAAATTGAAGAGAAGAGGAAGACCCTGCTGAAGAATTTTAAGCTCGCCAATAGAGAACTGGAAAGCTTTAGCTATACCATCTCCCACGATTTGCGGGCACCCCTGCGCAACATAAAAGGTTACATCGCCGTGCTCCGAGAGGACTTTATGCAGCAGCTCGGTGAGAAGGGGAGAGAGTATATAAGCCGCATAGAAGCCGGAAGTGAGAAGATGGAGGGGCTTATCGAGGCTATTCTCACCCTCTCGAGGTTAGACCGCCGTCAGATAGATTTCGATTCCGTGGATCTTTCTGAGTTATTCGAAAAGAATGCGAAGGCTCTGCATGATGAAAATCCCGAGAGGGAGGTCCACAGCTATATAGAGCCCGGACTCAGGGTTTGGGGGGATAGGAATCTGCTCTCCATCTTGGCCCGGAATCTGATAGAGAATGCGTGGAAGTACTCTTCCCGTAGGGATGTTGCGGAGATTCGATTCGGACTCATAAGACGGGATAATAAGAAGATCTTTTATCTCTCCGACAATGGGGTAGGTTTCGATATGGAGTCCGCCAAGCAGCTCTTCCAACCCTTTAGGCGCCTCCATTCCGATGGTGATTTTCCCGGTTTGGGGGTAGGGCTTGCCACGGTGAGGCGAATTGTCCTCCGTCACGGCGGGGACGTGTGGGCGGTGGGTCGTAAAGACAGGGGGGCAACCTTCTATTTTACCATATTTCCCAAGAGTCAGGGTGAAGGCGATGGATAACAGCCCGATAAACCTCCTACTCGTAGAAGACTCTCCGGACGATGCCTTTTTTATAAAGCGGAAATTGGAGAAGCTTGAGAATATTTCCGATACGGTCCACATAAGTCGAGCAAAACAGCTGAAAAAGATTCTCGAGTCGAGGAACTCTTTCGATATTGTCCTCACCGACTATAACCTCGGCAGCTGGACGGGACTGGATGTACTGGAGGAGGTTTTCTTCTTCGATCCTCTGCTGCCGGTAATCCTCGTTTCCGGTCGTGTGGGCGAGGAGCGAGCGGTAGAAGTTATTCGCAAGGGGGCGCGGGACTTTGTCTCCAAGGACGACCTCGAGCGGCTGCCCGAGGTCATCTATAGGGAGGTTCGAAATGCTCGGTCCGAACGAAGAGAACTCGACATGGCCGGGAAGCTGCAGGAGAGCGAGGCACGGTTCGAACAGGTATTTCGAGCAAGCCCCGACCCCATGTTTATCACCGACCCCGAGGCGCGATATATACGTGATGTAAACAAGGCTTTCTGTGATCTTACCGGTTATTCCGCCCACGATTTGGTGGGGGAGCAATTCGAGAGTCTGGTGCAATGGACAACGGGAGAGAGAGTTTCGGAGGCTCGGAGGGTGGTAGCCTCGGGGGGAACACTGAAGAGTCGAGAGTTGTCCCTCGTCGACAAAGGAGGAGGGCAGCACACCATTCTCTGGTCGGCGGAAGGGAGGTCGGAAAGTGGTGGTACGGATGTACATGCCGCCATCCTATGGCTCGGGAAAGATATTACCACTACCCTGCAGATGGAGAAGAACTTGAGGGACTCGGAGAGGTTGCGTTCGCTGGGGACCCTTTCCGGGGGGATAGCCCACGATTTCAACAACATTCTCATGGTAATAATGGGCTACACGGAGATGGCCATGGCGAAGGTAGAAGAGCCTCGAATAAGCCACTACCTTAGCGAAGCATACCATGCGGTGCAGCGGGCTCGGGAGCTGATTAGACAGATACTCGCCTTCAGCAGGGGGGACGAAGGAGTACGGCGGGATATCCGCCCCGCCCCGGTGGTAAAGGAGGTTCTCAAGCTCATCCGTCCCTCTATTCCCTCCTCGATTACCATTCGAGAGAGAATCTCCTCGAAGAAGTATATCTACGGAGATCCCAGTCACATACATCAAATAGTGATGAATCTATGCACGAACTCCTACCACGCCATGAAGGAAACTCCCGGGACTCTTACCGTGAGTCTTCGCGATCTGACTTCACAAGAGGGGGACTATGTGGTTCTGGAGGTAGAGGATACGGGTAAGGGTATAGACGAGGAGACGCTCAACAGAATTTTTGAGCCCTTCTACACCACCAAGGCGGTGGGAGAGGGAACAGGCCTCGGACTCTCGGTGGTCCATGGATTGGTGGAGAGCTATGGGGGAAAAATACATGTAGAGAGCAGCTTGGGTGAGGGTACGCGCGTTATCATGTATCTACCGGCGAAGACGGAACCTGGAAAAGGGGAGGAAATGGGAAGTGAGGAGGAGGTCAATCCCAAGGGAGTGGGGCGAATTCTCGTTGTCGACGACGAGGCGAAGGTGGCGGATATTATCAGTCTTATGGCGGAAGAACTCGGGTATAGACCCGAAGTGTGCCTCTCCTCCGAGGCCGCCCTGAAGGAGTTCATTCGGGCCGCCGAGGAAGGAAACCCCTACGACGGAGTGGTAACGGATCTCACCATGCCCGGTATGACCGGCAGAGAGCTCGCCGAGAGAATCAAGATCCTGAGTCCGAATACGCCGGTGCTTCTCTGCTCCGGTTACTACGAAAACAGTTCGGAGGAGGAGGAGTGCAGCTACATAGACGATAATTTATCGAAACCCATTGAAAAGAAAGTTTTTGCCCGGAAGGTAACTAAATATATAGGAGAGAAAAAGGGAGAATGAAGATGAGTAAGAGAGTGTTGGTTATAGATGATGACGATTATGTGAGAGATCTCTATAGAGACGCCCTGGAGGAGCAGGATTTCGCGGTGGAGACGGCGGAGAACGGAAAGGTGGGAGTGGAGAAGTATCTTGCCTTTACCCCCAATGCGGTGATTCTCGATGTGCTCATGCCAGATCAGGAGGGGGTGGAGACCATTCGGGAGCTGAGAAAGCTCGACACGGCGGCGAAGGTTATCGCGGTATCCGGTGGGGGAAAGATCCAAGCAAAAAACTATCTCGACATGATGCGTCATTTCGGTGCGGTGGAGACCTTCGAAAAACCGGTGAGCATGGAACGACTCATTGCTTCAATAAAGGAGCACTCATGAGAGAGGGAGAAGAGAGGAAGATCGCCGTTATCGATGATGAACGGCATGTATTGACTATGCTCGAGGAGATGTTCGAGGACAACGGCTACTCGGTGGATGCCTTCGAAGAGCCGGAAGAGTTTTTAGCGCATGTTGCCGGGAATATGTATGAGGTCATCATACTCGACTATAATATGCCGAGCATGACCGGCCAAGATGTAATTGCAAAGCTGCTCGAAAAAGATGTGATGAGGGCTACCCCCCTTATCCTCATATCCGGTTTTATAGAGGATTCTATCGAACTTCCTCCCCGTGATGCGGGGCGTTATCTGGCGATAGAATATAAGAAGAAACCCGCGAAGCTTCCGTGGATGGTGGAGACCGTGCATAATCTTGCGGCGCTGCGCCACTGGTTTCTGCGAGCACGGCAAGGGGAATAATCAATGGCCCAGT
Source organism: uncultured Spirochaetaceae bacterium (assembly GCA_964346645.1). Classification (GTDB taxonomy): domain Bacteria; phylum Spirochaetota; class Spirochaetia; order DSM-16054; family Sediminispirochaetaceae; genus CAYFVU01. Next base: position 14,665 of record CAYFVU010000087.1, read on the forward strand.
ATTAAGATGTCATTATGTGTGATGTGTGGTCCCTCCAGGAGGGGATGACGGTTGCCGCCCCAGTGAAGGTGGAGAAAAATGTCTTGGTCCAGAAGGGAAGCAGTCTCTCCGACAGGCGTATAAAAGCTCTGCGGCAACGGGTGCTGCAGGGTAAGGTTTATATTTATTGACAACAAGGAGAAGCTTATATGAGGTCTCGTCAAATCCCTCATGGGGTATTTGGACAGGGAGGTGTACTATCCCATCGCCGAAGGGGGCATGCTGGAGAAACGGGTCGAAAAGGTGATGATCCGCATATTTCAGAGGACGGGTTCCCTCTTCGACTGCTACAACGACTATGTGAGCGATGCGAACAGGAAGGAAAATGGTTCAAAGATTGGGTATAGAGAAAGCAGGGGGTCCACTTAGGC
>CAYFVU010000088.1:0-14969 GCA_964346645.1 uncultured Spirochaetaceae bacterium
CCAAAATGAGAATCGCATCAAAAACTCTAACCATTTTTGATTTTTCTAAGGGTTTGTGAGATCCTTCTCGCGGGTTGCACTTACTACTGCCCGCCAGCGCATACTCATAGCTCAGAAAGCCTCTAAAAGTGTAATATAAAGTGCACTCCCCTCGGGACTGAAGCCTATATCTATGCGAATGTGTACGTCGCGAGAACGATTTATCGCAATGCGAACCCCTGTTCCGCCGGAGTACTTCAGCGGGCCTGCAGCCAGACCGGCCGGTTCTTTCGCAACCGTTCCCACCGCCCCGAAAACAACTGCCCTGAGACGCCCTATTACGTCGCAACGCAGCTCCGCCTGACCGGAGAGGGAGTTCGGTCCGATGTATCTACCAGCGGGATAGCCCCTCATGAGAAAGAGGCCGCCGAGCTCGGTCATCCGGGCAAGCGGCACATCTCCCTGTGAGATGAGTCCACTCACTCGAGTCGCCGCAACAACACTCCTTCCGAGGGGGAAAAAAGTCTTGAGCTCGCCCTGCAGTCGGAAGAAGGAGCCTGCCCCCTTCCCGGCTACCGGATACCAAGTCGGCCTCAGCTCGGCGTACCAGCCGGAGGAAGGAAACCGTGGATTATCCCGGCTGTCGTAGCGCAGAGTGCCTCCGAAACCTATAAAGCTCTCGGATGCCGTCGCAGACCCGCCCCCTCTGCCGGAGACACCGCGGTCAATAAGATCCCTGAGCCGTGAGTCCGCGGCAAAATGAGAAAAATGCTGAAATCCTATATCGACAGTCGGCCCGAGATACACTCTCCCTAATTTCTTTGAGCTGGAGGAACGGGCCGTCGACTCTCTCAAGGAGAATAAAATGCTCGACTCGCTCTCGAATTTCTGCGAATCGTAGTCTTCTTCGAGACTGCCGGTGGGACCTATCCCATAAAAAACCGACGGATAGTCGAAGTAGGAGCACTCCTCCTCTATCAGGCAGCGCCCGCGCAGGAGCGGTATGCTCGCGCCCACCGTCAACTCTCCCTGCTCTTTCTGCGTGTAGGTCCCCGAAAGCAGAAGGCTCGTCTCGTGTCCAATTCGGTCGGAGCCGTCATTATTTTCTGTTTCACCTCCGGTCGTTGCGGTTTTCTCAGTCGGACCATTGTGTGTGGCGATAACCATCCCTCCTCCAGCCAATCCGGTGTCGGATGTGTAGAAGAGCAGAGGTAAGGGAGAGAGCTCCCACCCGCCGGGCCTTTCATCTCCGAATACGGTTCCCGCCGTAACTGTGAGACTCGCAATGCACACTGCGAGCAGGAGCAGCGAGAATCTCGACTCGACTCCATTCCCTGCCTTCCCGCTCCGTGCGAAGACACCTGCCGCGAGTGATCTTTCTTTCATAAACGATTTCTCTTTCATATCTTTCCTCCTCGCTCCCGATAGTGCGAAAAAGAAGTACTTTCGTGTATCCGGAATTCTCCGTATAATGCAGCTATGGAGCAGCTCTGGTTGCTTTTCAGTCTCTTGAGCCTCGTCACCGGTTTCGGACTCGTGGTGGCGCTTCTTCTTCTCAAGCGTCTCGCCCCCATTACCCTTCCTCCCGTAGAGCTTGCCGTCCTTGCCCTTCTTCTCATGGGCTTCGCCTCCTTCTTCGGCGTGTACCTGCGGGTCATCTCCCTGCCGAGGAGCATCCTCTTCTACCGGCTGCTCAACGCCGCGGCGTGGGGCTACGCCGTGTGGGCACTTATCTTCTATATCCTGAAGGATCGGATTGTTTCCACCGCGGGTCCACGCCTCGGCCGGGCTCCGCGCTCCTCGCGCGCCGCCTCAGACACTGAGGTTTCGAGCAGTAGAGGAAAAAGGCTGTCGTCACTCATCGCCTCACCGGCCACACTCATCACCCTCACAGGCCTCGCTGTGTTCGCCGCCGCCTTTCTGGCCGCACACCCGCCTCCCGACGGATTTCTTTATGCGTTTCCGCGGCTGAAGCGGCTGCTCATCGTCTTTGTGGAGGCTCTCGTGAGCATCCTGGCGATCGTGGTCGGCGTGCTCGCCCTCAAAAGAGGGAAAAAGCTCACGAGCAGGCCGTGGCGCGCCTTTTTACGCGGCTTCGGCATCGCCGTCCTCATTCTGATCCCCGCAAACCTCCTCGACTTCTCGGTGAGCCTCGCGATCCGCTCGGCCGGAGGTACGGCGAAGGACGGTTTTGTCTTCGCGGCGGGCTACGGGCTCTCGAACATCGTACTGATCGCCGCAATAGTAACAGGCTTCCGACTCTCCGGCGACCGACAAACCCCCGCCTTGCCGCAGCAGATGATCGACGCCTTCGGCATTACCAGGCGCGAAGGCGAGATCATCGAGAAACTGCTCGAGGGAAAAACCGACCGCCAAATTGCCGAGGAACTCTACATCTCTCCCCGCACGGTGGACACCCACATGCGCACTATATTCAGAAAGTGCGGGGTCAACTCGCGCCTCCGCTTGACCCGCCTCGTCTCCTCCTACGGAGAACTCCGTAATTCTCACTGATGCGAGAAAATAGGGAAAGCTCTCGATAGCTCATACCTCCGCAGCTGAGTAGACTTCTCTAAAAACGCTCGAAAGAGCACGAAGGAGAAGTCAGTATGAAAAATCTACTCCCGAGTACTTCCGCAACACTTTCGATTCCTCAGGGTGCCTCGTACACCGTCCCGAAACCGCTCGCCGGGCTCTACCGTCCCTGGCAGTTCTTCCTGCTCGATTTCTTCCTCACGTGGGGGCCCCTGTGGCTCGTGGTAGCGGGTCAGAGGCTCGGCTGGTTCGAGGAGAGTTTTCTCCTCATCGCCGTCGCCGGCGCAAGCGCTACGCTCTCGGCGGTACTCTTCGTCCACACGACTGCGCAGCGGGGTTTCGCACGAGACTTTTGGATCCGCGCCGTCGATCCGCGGAGAATCGGAGCGATATGGTGGCCGATAATCTTGGCGTTGCAACTGGTCATCAACATCATCGCGATTCTGCTGTCGACCTTGGGCGGGGGCACTCTCGCGCAGCTGCAACTTGCCGACGCCTTCCTGAGCGCTCCCGTGGGGTTTCTGCTCTTCATTCTCATCTTCGGCCCCGTACCCGAGGAGCTGGGTTGGCGCGGTTACGGACTCGATGCACTGCGAAGCCGCCTGAATCTCCTCGAGGCGAGTCTGATGCTCGGTTTCATATGGGGGCTTTGGCACCTACCGCTCGTCTTTATCGAGGGAACCTTTCAGCACGGACTTCTCGCTTGCCCGGCGAGTTTGGCCGCCTTCTTCTGCGCCTTCATTCCCAGCAGCCTTCTGATGAGCTGGATCTACTACCGGACGAATCGCAGCACCCTATCGGCCATCCTCTTCCACTTCGCCGGCAACGCCGCCGGGGAAATATTTCAGCTCGACCTCTCGACACGAGTCATCCAGACCGTCCTCGCCTTCGCCGTCGCGGCGGCCGTCCTATGGGCGGAGTGGCCGATGTTCCGCCAGCGCGAGTTCTGGATCAGATTCGACCGAAGAATCGACGGACGTCCGGCGGACTAACGGAGGAGAGGAGGATTGACGAGCGGCGGTAGGCCGCGTAGGCTGTTATGAGGAGCAGATACAGATAGCATGCACAACAGTGACCAGTATACGCCGTGCGGGCCAACATCCGGGCCGCCGGGGGCGGGACCGTCGTCAGGACCGCAGGGCGGCCCGTCGCCGTCTGGCTCTTCTTCTGCCGGAACCGATCCTCCCGGCGATTTCGACCTCCTCACCCCGGAGCTCATCCTGAGAGCCGTGGAGGAAGCATACGGGATGCGCTTGACCGGCAGCATCACCCCGTACAACAGCTACATAAACCGCGTCTACGAGCTGCACGACGAGGACGGCAACGCCTATATGGCCAAGTTCTACCGCCCCGGCCGGTGGAGCGAAGATACTATCCTGGAAGAGCACGATTTTATCCGGGACTGCGTGGAGATGGAGATCCCCACCGTCGCGCCCATAGCCGGCCCGGAGGGCGACACGCTGCCGGCGGTGGAGGTGGTCGACAGCCCCGACAAAGGCACTCCCGAGGCAGGCAGCCTCCGAGAGTACTTCTTCGCCCTATTTCCCAAGCGGGGCGGGCGGAACTTCGACGCCGAAAGCGAGGAGGACTGGCTCCGACTCGGCGCGATAGTGGGGCGCATGCACACGGCGGCCCGGGGTCGCGGTGCAGCCCGCAGGCCCCACTGCCTCCCCACCCCCGTGATCGACCGTTGCCTGGCAGAACTCGACGGTGGAGAGGCGGTGCATCCCGATCATCGACGGGAGTTCCTGCAGCTCGTCGAGGAGATCCGCGAGCGCATTGAGCCGCTGTTCGAAGGCCTCTCCGATAGCCCGGGAAGCGCGGGAATGCAGCGGCTGCACGGCGACTGCCACCGCGGGAACATCCTCGAGCGGCCCGGCGAGGGGCTCCTGCTGATCGACTTCGACGACATGATGATAGGGCCGGCCATACAGGACCTCTGGCTCCTGCTCCCCGCCCGCGCCGAGGAGTGCACGCTGGAGTTCAACCTCATCGTAGAGGGCTACGAGCGCTTCCTGCCGTTCGACTACGCACAGAAACAGCTCATCGAGCCGCTGCGCGCCCTGCGCATGCTCTACTACCTCGCCTGGTCGGCGCGGCAGCGCAACGACCGTCGTTTTCGTTCCGAGCATCCGCACTGGGGCAGCGCCGCCTTCTGGAGCAAGGAGGTCGAGGACCTCCGGGAGCAGCTGCAGTTCTGCGGAGAGTAGCACGCTGCCTTCGTTCGCCCCACGCTATCTGACCGCCCAATTCGACCGCCCCTTCCGACTCCTCCCTTCAAAGGGAAGCCCCCGTTAAAGGGGGCTTCCCGGGTATTCATTCACACATCTCTGCGGATTCTATCCGCCCGCCTCGTCAGCCCTCGAATGCCGGACCGGGATTCCTCTCGTACTGTTCGGCGAGGGCCTCCGCCCGCTGTACCGAAGCGACGTGTCCCTTGTAGAGCTGCTCGGCATCGCTGCCTTCTCCACTTCTCGCGGCTTGAGCATAACGGTTGTAGTAGTGATCCGCCGCCTGTACGAGGGAGTGGAGCTGTACGTGGCTCGGCGGGGGTGAGGGCTTGTCCGTCCAGGCAGGATTTTTTATATTTCCGCCTGCAACGACTCCGCCTCGCGAAGTTGAACCCGCTGTTTGGCTCTTTTCGAGTGCGCGCTGCTGCGCGAGGGCGGCCTCGTAGGAATCGAAGGCTACGTCCGAAACGGTGTCGAGAAACTCGGCGAGCTCGGCGTAGCGCGGATTCTGCGCGAGACGTTCGATCTGTATATCCTTCGCGCGCCGGTAATCTCCCTCGGAGAGCGCCTGCTGCAGCTGGAACTGGTAGCGGAAATCCTGGTAGAAGTCACCCTCCGCCGCCCGCTCTCTCACGTCGTCGAGCATGGCTGCGAGCATGGGGGAGTCCGAGGTATCGAGATATCCCTCTGATTCCAGCACATCTGCCGTTACGGCGACCACCCCCGCTATTGCGGTGTTGCGCTCGTATTCGAGCTGCTTCCGCACTGCTTTAGCCCGCTCTTTGTAGGCCTCAGTGGTTGCTTCGATCGACTCGACATACTCCTTCACCTTCTGCTCCCGCTCGACCGATTCATCCTCTCCTTCCTGCTGCTCCGGCACCGCCTCGACCGTCTCGTCGGAGAGCGAAAGCGCCGCGGTACGGCTCACGAATCCGCTCTCCCTGAACTCCTGCAGGTCCATCTGACCTACGAAACCCTCGGTCTCGCTCGCCACCGGGTAGAGCAGCTCGTCGTCGACCTCGTTGCCGTTTACCAGTATCGAGTATGAGATTACCCTCCGCGGGTCTACCTGCACGGAGCCGGTCCACAGATTCGCCTCCTTCTCCAGCTGAATCGACTCCTGCAAGGGGAAATTCCCTACCACCTCTATCTCCCTGGCTACGGGAAAGGCAATCTCGAACTTTAAGAAGGACTGCTGCACGGTAATCGGCTTCGAGCTTCCGTCGAAGACACCCATCAGCGTTTTTCCGTCCGGCAGGTCCATTATACCGATGCCGTATGGAGTGAAACCGTAGAGCTCACCGCGGTAATTGCGTCCGTCCCTCATTGCGAGACTCCCCCGGCGCACCCTTCCGGATTCCATCGGCCCCTTCACGAAGGAGCCGTTCGCGGAGCTCATGGTCACGCTGTTCTCTCCCTCCTCATCCAACGTGATGCTGTGGAGAATGGACTCCCCGTCTATCGAGATACCCGGAGTCTCATACTCTCCTTCGAAGTACACCCACTCGTCTCCGAGGAACTCGTGCTTCTGCTCATAGGGGCCGAGGATCTCGCCGGTCGATGCGTCCTTCCACCGCAGCTCGCCCTCGGGTGACCTGTACAGCAGATCCGTCACCGGCTCTCCCCGCTCATAGACGGCGTATTCCCTCGCTCCGTCCGGGAGGAAGGTTATCGCCGGTCCGGAGACCTCTCCCGCCGAATAGGTGCCGTATCTTCGGCTTCCGTCTGCAAAGACGTAGGTGCCCTTCCCCTCTGGTCCGCGGGCGTTTATGCGCCCGAGAAAGCGCTCTCCGTTCCGGTCCTCTCCGCTTGCCGTATAGCCCGCATCGTTGTAGCCGGTGATGATGTCATAGCCGGCACGGTTCTTCAGCTCGCCGCGCAGATGCCGCACGAGATCCGCAGGCGTGTCGAAGCCGATGATGAGGAACTCGCCCCATCCGTTTTTGTCGAAATCGAAGCCCACGAAGAGACCGTGCTCGATGTTCACCGCCTCGTAGTGGTAGCCCTTTGTTCCGTCCTGTTTGAGCTCGAGGACCTGCATCGGGATCGTGTCGAGTCTCGAGACCCTGCCCATAGATGGAAGGAGCTCGGGGAGAAGAGGAATCTCATCGCTGTCCGGATGGTACAGGATGTGCTCGTTCTGCCGTAGCGAGGTACGCTTGGTCAGCGGAGTTCCATAGTTTTTAACGAAATGCCCGGTTGGACCGTAGCCGCCGAAATAGAAAGCTTGCGGGCTTATGAGCTTTCCCGGTCCATGGACTACACTACTGTCCTTCATGCTCACACCGAGGAAGTGCGTCCCGATAATCGTGTGCTCGGGCTCACGATACTGATCTCTGGACTTCGAGCTCACCCGCTGAATCACGTAGAAGGGAAGATAGACGAACTCTCCGTCGAAGGGAAGTGCGTTGAAGCTGCCGCCCGGCATCACTTCGATGCTCCCCTTTGCCTTCGTTCTCATGAAGTAGGTTACATCGTGATAGCCCGCGGCCACCGCGGTTCCGTCTATATCTTCCGACACGTGCGCGAATCTCGTAGTATCGACTCTCCCGCCCACAGGACTCTTCACCGATACGCACGAGGCGAGTACCAGCATGACCGCCGTCCCGACGATAACTATCGCTGTTTTTCTCATCACTGATCCTCCTTTCTACGTACGGGTCTTCCCCACCTCAAGAGCGCCCCGGAATCCATCTGGCTGAAGGAGTTCGGCCCGAAACCGCTATTGAATATGTAGCCGAAGGAGATGCGAAATTCGAATATGGTACCGAAATCTGCAACCCGCGATTTCTCCACATACCCTCCCCACTCGTCCATGAGGAATCTCGTAACGACGAAATCTATCGAGTAGCCGAATACGGGTAACCCCAATCTGCTCCCGAACTGCAGCCCTCCGGTAATGCCGATGTCTGGACCGTAATTCTGCGTCGAATCTCCGAAAATATAGGCCGGGCCCAGCATACCGTTGAGAGTGTGGTATTCTCCGAACTGAATGAGGGGCTGCCTTAGGCCCGCCGAGAGCATCAGTTCGGCACTCGGGTAAATGCTGTCGTAGCTATAGGTTCCGGGTTCAGCTATCGTGCCCTCGTCGTTCTCGTAGGTGAGGTACGTTTGTCCTCCCATTCCTATGAGAGTTGCCCCACCGACGAAGAATCTGCCGAACTCAGCCACCCCTCCCATAATGAGGTCTCCATAGGTGGTACCATCCCCCGAATTGGTATCGATAGGGAAAAACGCCAAACCCATAGTAGCTCTAAAGGAGAAACGGGGGACCTTTTTCGTCTGCGGCAAGCCCAAATACCGGCTCCCGTCGTAACTCGGACGCTCGAGATCGAGGATCTCCGGCGGCACCTCGCGTCCCGTTGCTGTCTCATGTTCTGCGGCGGCTTCCTCACCGGTCGCAGCCGAGCTCTTCTCTACATTTTTCTCTGAATTCGATTGTGCCCAAGTAGAATCTATGAGAAGTGTCAAAAGCACAGCCATTACTAAAGCACATATGGATTTTCTTCCACCCATATGACACCTCCTTAGTGCAAGATAGCGAAACGGCTGTTTCTAAGTTTAAATATAAGTATTATTATCAGGTATTCAAGCTATTATGACTAATTTTGTAATTATTTTTTGTGGCTATGACTGCTTCGTGAGCACGAGGGTATACAGCCTGCTCGGACGAGTCCCACCCGTCCCGGGTGATCATAGTCCGCATGAGCGTGAGATAGAGGCCTGCGCGTAATAGCCCTCCCGCAGGCCGAGCTCTCGCAGAAGCGGGAGGAGCTCCTTTCTACGTTAGGGAAACGGCAGATAGGTTTCCTGAACCATGATGATGTCGACGCCGCAGTCGAGCTGTCCTCGTGCCAGCCGAGCCGTGTACTCCCGGCCCGTGTGCTCGTGTCCGAGTATTACCCGTCTCACCGTCGAGAGCGCCCTCGCCTTCGACAACAAGACCGCGGTGGTCGAACTGACCGGTTCGGTTATTAACTATCGATGATTAGCTATCGTCTGTTAGAATTGCAGAGGACCGGTCGTCGGCAGGTGCGGACCGGTCAATTTTATGTCGCTACCGCGGCAGGGTTCGGAAGACTCTGTCCCACAACCGTGTGCTGATGCCGAAACGCAGCTCAGAATTCTCACCGTGGTGTCGCAGGTGGTGTACGCGCAACTCCTTCAAATGCTGCGTGTTCTTGAGCAGGTGATGAATGCTGTAGTGCAGCATGTCGTAGAAGAGGTAGCCGAAGACAAAACCTGCAAAGAAGGGATTTATCAGCACCTCACGGCCGAAGATCGCTGAACCTGCCGTCAGAAAGATTCCGTAGAAGAGCGCCATAAGGGGTATGCTAGCCGGCAGCGGCAGCACGAGCCTGGTCTTGCACATCGGCTCTGCATGGTGAATACCGTGGAGGTAGAAGGCAATGTGTTTTCCCCGCTCGCTGCGTGGTGTGTAGTGCAGGACGAACCGGTGCAGCGTATACTCCGCAAAGGTCCAGAGAAACCATCCGAGAAGAAACGCCGCTGCCACCGATACCCCGGTGAGTGTCTCCCGTAACTGCCAGGTCCGGTTGCCTAAATAGACGATAACCATAGACCAGATCACCGCCACGGACAACGGGTTAATATGGGTGAACCACTCCAGCACATCGGATTCGAAAAGACGCGCGCAGTTACCGGCTCGAGCACCATGTGTCGACCTATCTTTTTCCATCTCTCGCTCCATGCCATAGATATAAGTAAAAATGAAGCCGAAAGCAAGAGCAAGAGCGAGGGGCCGCTACCATACCCATTACGAACGACAACGGAGAATTCGTAGGAGTTCTTTCGATTTGACGCATGCTATCTCAGGAAAACACACGCTCCAGCATGGCTGCTGCCTCGTTCCGGTCCAATTGCCTCAGGTTCGATATGCGCGCCTGGAGTCGAGCCCGCAGCTCCTCGGGGGCATATGGCTCCCTGGTGCTGAGATAGCCCTCATCTTGCAGGTACTCCTCGAGTTGCTCCAGCTTGTTCCTTTGAAACTTGGGGATCTCGGCCACCCGTGCTAAAAGACGTTCCGGGACTCCGCCGACCTCGCGGTGAATCTCTCGCACCTGCTTCATGAAGCGCTCGGTCACCGCCCCGGATTCCTCTACCGCATGAATCGGCACCGGGACGCTCCTGCCGATCCGGTAGAGGCGCACCGCCTCCCTCAGGAGCTCGACCTTCTCGTGCAGCACAGCAGAAAAATTCTCCGGTAATCCGTCGACTACACCCTCGCTCTCCACGTAGGTCTGCAACTGTCCCACTCGGTCTATCGAGCGCTCCGCCGCGCGGTAGATGAGCTCCGGCTCCTCTATCACATACCAGATGTGCATCGACTCCACCGGCTCGGTGAGGGGCTCGTAGCGGGGCACCTCCAGTGCCTCGCCGTATTCTGCGTGGCTCAGACCCTGCGGCTTCGCCACAAAGGAGGAGAAACTGAATATTACATCACCGTCTTCTCCTCCTCCGCCTTCTCCATCAGCGCCGCCCTCGCCTCTTCTCGGTTCCGTTGCGAGCGGCCGCTCCGACGTCGACCGCAGAGGCGTGATGCGGTAGTCCACACTCCCCTCGTCCTCCTCCAGCACCTGCCGCCAGCGGGCCACCTCGTCGCCCTGCGCGGTGAAGTAGAAGACCTGCCGCCCCTCCTCGGCTATGCGGATGAGCGTTTTGATAATGAGGCGGGCCCGCTCGTCATCGCTGTTCGCCAGCACCTCGTCGACGAAGAGGGGAAGTTTCATCCCCTGCTCGCCGCGGCTCAGAAATGCAACCCGAACGGCAAGCAGCAGTTGAATGCGAGTTCCGGAGGAGAGCTGGTCGAGAAGGAGGCTCTTTCCTCTTGCATTGTCCACCGCACGAAAGGAGGGCCTTTCCAAATCGGCCGAATCATCCAGCTCCAAGCTGAAAAGGCCGAGGGTCAGCCGCTCGAACAGGCGCCCGGCCTCGCGGAAGACCTTCGGGCGGTCGCGATGGCGCACCCGTTCCTTGAGATTTTTCACGAGGGAGTCGACCACTAGGGCCTCGAAATTTCGGTCCCTCCGGGAGGCAAGCTGCTGCGCGGCGGCATCGTACTCGGCGAGCGCCGCCTCGATTTCTCCCCTGCCCTTCTCGTTCTTCAGATTCGTCTCTATCTCCGTGATCCTCCCGAGGGTCTGCTCGAGCTTCTCCGCCTGTTCTGTATACTCCTCCCGCAGGGACTCGATCGCATCGAGCTTCTCCTCCAACATCTCCTCCCGGAAGGACTCGCTGTCGCGCAGCTCCCGCAGCACTGCCTCGCGGTCCCGGCCGCAGTCCCGCAGATCCCGGCTCAGCTCCCGGTAGCGCGGCAGCTGCTCTTCCCACTGCCGCAGCAACTCGAGCGGCGCCTCCTCTTCTTCGATGCCGAGCCGACTGTACAGCTTTCTGAGCTTCTCCCGCTCCTGTTTCGACCTCCGCTCTTTCTCCTCTTTCCGCTCGCGGGCCTGCCCGAGCTTGGAGGTGAGCTCACGGTATCTCGCGTAGCGCTCGTTCAGCTGTTTGAGCAGCGCCGTTGCCGTTTCCACATCCTCGAGTTCAATAACCTCTTGCTGGGGCCCAGCCCACGGCGACCACTGCTCCTGCAGCTCCGAGAGCGTCCTCCGGATCTCCTCGTCTTTACGCCTCCTCCCGGCCTCCGCTGCGCTCTTATCTTCCAGGGCGCGGCTGAGGCGTGCCGCCTCGTCGATGAGCCAGCTCAGTCCGTACTCTTCATCGAGGAAGTCGGGCAGCGCGCCGAGCTCCCCGCGGAGCCGATTCCAGGAGCGGCGGTACTCCTGCTGTTTTTTCTCCTCCTCCTCTCGGTCCTTCTCGAGCTCATCGCGCCTGCGCTGTATCTCCCGAAGGTATGTCTCGTCGCCGAGTCGCAGCGCCAGCGCTTCCAGTGTCGTGAGAGCCGACTCCTCGTCCCAATTCTCTGGGATAAACTCCTTCAGGCCGAGCTGCTCGTAGCGCTCGATCAGTTTTTTCAGAGAGGGCCTCGCCTGTACCTGTACGAAGGCGATGAGAAAGCAGATGCCGCCGGCGGCTCCCAGGACCAACCCGGCGGGCGGATGGAAGAGAACCGTAGCGAGTCCGGCCACTAAGGCAAGAACCGCCGCGAGGGTCAGACGGACGGAGTACCCGCGGTGGAAGCCGGCGAGCAGGTCTACGAGGCTCCGGAGGGCCCGTTTCATGGTATCGTCATCGTAGGCGGGCTCTCTCTCGGGCAGACGCTTCAGCTGTTCGCCTACCGCCTTCGAGGCCGCCCGTAGATCTTCGGCCCTTCGGCTGAGCTCCTTCACCTGTGTAAGGTCGGCCGCCTTCAGCCCCTGCCAATCGGCCGACTCCAGTGCTCTGCCGAGGTCCCGGTAGCGCTCCTCGACCTTGGACTCGGCCTCCGAAACTCTGGAGTCATACTGCCGCCGCTCGTTGAGTCGCTGCTTCAGTCCCTCCACCTTTTCCTGCCAAACATCGAGGCGGGTCTCGAAATCCTCCGGAGGATCGAATGAGAGCTCAGCCAGCTCCGAGCTGAGCTCCCCTATAACGCGGTCTTCCGCCTCCAGCTCGCTCTTCAGCTCGGAGATGCGCTGCTCAGACTCCCGGGCCTGTCCGGCATCATTCTCGGTAAAGCGTTCGAGAGTGCCGGGATAGTCGGAGATCTCTGCCTCGAGCTCCTCTATTCGGCGGCTGTGCTTCTTGTAGGTCTCCAGACGAGCGTAGAGATCCCGTAAGCGCCCTGCCTCTCGTTCCTCCCCCTCTGTGCGCCTCAGCTCACCGAGTTCGCGCTCCTGCTCCTGCAGTTCTCCCTCGTGGGCGCGCAGCTCCCGAAGCCTCTTCTTGGCCCTTTCGAATCGCTTGTACTCGGAGATGCTCTTTGGCTTGATCGAAGAGTCTGCTCCGGCTTCTTCCGCCGCGGCGTCGATGTCGAAGCCGCCTACCGACTCCCTTCGGATCAGCTCGGCGAAATCCTCGTTCTCGTTGTCGGCCTGAAGGAGCTCGTGGAGGGCGAGATTGTAACGCGGCTGCACCTCCGGGGCGAGGAATGCCTCCGGCCGGCTTGCCTCGGATCCGCTTAACTGGTAGCTCACGCGGCCCCGCTCGTACTCGGCGAACCACCCGCTGCCGTCGATATCGAGCTTCGCATCCACGTGGGTACGCCGGTTGTAGCTGTTCCTCCCCTCGGCCTGAGGCCAGAGGAGCAGCTGCATCGCCCGTGCGGCGGTGGTCTTTCCCGCCGCATTAGGACCGTAAATGATGTTGATACGCGAATCGAGCTTCTTGAGGGAAAAGCCGCCCTGCTCGAATCCGGGAGCGCTGTGTATCGAAAGCTGTGTGTATTTGAGGGTACTCATAAGCCTGCGCCTCTCATGATCTCTGGCTGAGCAGGATATCGAGCAGGCGGTAGGCCTGCTCCTCCAAGATCGCTACCGGGCTGCTCTGTTCCGGTCCGGCTGTTGTTCCCGCCGGGCCGATTGTACCCGGCTCTCCTGCCGTCTCCACCTCTTGTGCCGGCAGAGGATACGCATCGCCGATCTCCATGTATGCGGTGCTGTTCGCAACGTTCTTCCGCAGTTCGGCGATCTCCTGCAGCATACGCCTGGCGAAGTCGTCGTCTGCCCCGCTTCCGCGCAGCGCGAGGATGAGGGCGGCGAGCTCGGCATCGGGCCCCTTCCCCGCAGCAATCCGCTCGAGGTCGTCGATCGGCGGCCGGCAGCGGTTCTCCACCTCGAGGAGGTGATACATGCGTCCGGCTATCTCCATGCTGCGGGCTTGCTCGGCATCTCCTCCGGCCCCGGCAAGCGATTCGGGAGCCTGCGCAAAACGTGCCCTGCCCTGCAGCCGAAGCCTGAGCCCCACGTGCCGCACCGTCTCCAGCTCACTGCTTTTCTCCCCGTCGAAACGTCGTATCTGCTCGCTTACTCTTCCCTGCAGGTCGGCAAGCGGGACCGGCTCCTCTTCGTCAAGTTCCAGCTCCATCGTCTCGAATCGCACCGGCGAAAGGACCTGCTGCGATATACGGATGTCGTGCTTCGAGCGAAGCTCTACCAGCAGGGGGCCATGAGGTCCTGTCTCCCGCGGTGAGAAGCTGTGGGGCGAGCCGGTGTACCTGACCTCCGGATCCGAGGCGCGCAGCACCTCCGGCTTGTGGATGTGCCCGAGCAGCCAGAGATCGGCGGTGCCGGCAAAATCATCGGGCGAGACAGGCGCATAGTGTGAGGCACCTGCCCCGATCCGGCTGCCGGCCCCGACATCCGCGTGGAGCAGCCCGATAACCGGCGCTTCCCTCCGCCAATCGATTTCGCATTCGGCAAACGGATCGGCCTCGTGGTGCCTGGACGGAAAGGACCAGCCGACAAGATCGACCTGTCCGCCCTCAGACTCCGATTCGAGCCGGTACTCCTCCCACCTTCCCCCTTCGCCGAGTATGCGGATCTTTTCCCTCGTCTGTTCGGGAAGCCTAGAGGTAAAATCGGTCAGGGTGCTCCAGTCGTGATTGCCGGCGATCATCAGCACCTCTATCCCGTGCTCAGCCAGGCGGTTCAGCCCGGCCTCCAGCTGGCCGAAAGTCTCCAGATACTTGTTCTCCTCGTCGATGATGTCGCCGAGCAGCAGCAGTGCATCCACATTCCGGCGCAGCGCCGTGTCTACCAGCGCATTCCAGGTGCTGCCTGCCGAGAGCGCAGCCTCGTCATCTCCGACAGAGGGAAGGATGGTGCGCCGTCCGAGGTGGAGATCTGCGGTTGCGAGGAGGGTTATCATCTTAATTGTGCTCCTTGTCCGTTGTATAGCATCGATTCTGCCATTGTGAAATCGTCGTGCTCCTATGATATTAGCCTATGATATCAGGAATAGATACTTGTAGCCAATCACTAGTGCAATTCTGTTCATCTCACTTTTACACAGAAATTGTTATGTGTCATTCCCGCATTCGTTTAGGTGATAGGAACTGGAGCAGAGGTTTCTTGGAGGTGGTGGCATGACAGAGAACACCGGACACTCGGCACAGAGTGGCGCCTCTGCTTTTTGATCACGAGGCTCTGGGTGAAGTCCAGACCTCACTCACAGGAAGGGGGTAAATGATGAAAGAAATCAAACTCGGAGTGCTCGGCGGCGGACGCATGGCATGGGAGCACTGCAGGCAGATAGTGGAGACTGAGGGGCTCGAGCTGGTATCCCTCAGCAGCAGATCAGAAGATGGGCGACAGAGCGTGCAGGAGC
>CAYFVU010000089.1:0-14954 GCA_964346645.1 uncultured Spirochaetaceae bacterium
CGGGGAACCCCTCCCTCTGCTTTCAACATCCCCAGGATTTGAACCACAAAATAAGCTTCTGACTCTACTGATCATGGAAAGAGCTGTACCGTCTGCAAACGGCCTCTGATCTCTTCGGCAATCTCCTTCAACCCCCGACGGGTAAATAGACATCGACGGTCGTCCCTTCCTGCTCTTTCGATTCGATCTCGATGTAGCCCGCATGCTGCTGCACGATCGTGTAGACCGTAGAAAGGCCGATTCCGGTGCCCCTTCCCCGATCCTTCGTGCTGAAAAATGGCTCGAGCGCCTTTTCTATGGTCTCGGAGCCCATCCCGCAACCGGTATCGAGCACCTGCAACTGCACATACTCACCGGGCACTACGCCGCTTCCGCGGATGAGGTCTGTGTTCTGGAAACTGGTATTTCGCGTGGAGATCGAAATGATCCCTCCATCGGGCATGGCGTCGCTACTGTTCTTTACCAAGTTCATTATCACCTGCTCGATCTGTGAGCGATCGCTCGTGAGAATGTCGTTGTACGTCAGAAAGTGGGTCTCGATATGCACGTTTTCAGGGATAAGCCGCTCTATCATTTGCAGCGAATCGTCAAGTACCGAGTTGAGGTGCAAGGTCTCCCGGACCAGATCCCCGCTACGGCTGAAGGTGAGCAGTTGAGAAGTGAGCGCCCTGCCGCTGTCCGCTGCCTGGACCGCTGCATCGAGCATACTGCGTTCCTCTTCGTTGAGATGAGCAGCGTTGCCGAGCAACTGGATGTTTCCCTTTATACTTGTAAGGAGGTTGTTGAAATCGTGGGCAATACCCCCGGCGAATCGCCCGAGCGCCTCCATCTTATGGGACTGCAGGAGCTGTCTCTCCATTCTGTTACGCATGAGAGCGCTCACGATGCTATCGCCCATCGTCCTGAGCAGTGAAAAATCCTCGCTGTTCCAGTGGACGCTTTTCTTCGTCGAATCGAAGCCGAGGTAGCCCTTCAACACTCCCGCATAGCTCATAGGAACAATCGCCAGCGACTGGATGTCCTGCATACGGAGAGTCTCCTTTTCATTCGAGGCAGATAGTGGAAGCTCTTCGAGGTTGGCGATGTTGATGTTGTTGCCTTGCTCCAGCTCTCCCACCAACCAGGAGAAAGTCTCTACCGGCAGATCCTGCAGCAGATCTATCTGCGGCTCCACACCCGGAGCACACCACTCTTGGGTGTTGCTCATGAACTTGCCGTCCTCTGAGAATATGAAGATGTAGCTGCGGTCTACCTTCGCAAACTCCCCCATGCTCTTGAGCACAGCGTCGATCTCGCGCGAGATTCCATGTACCGTTGCATTGATGAACCTCTGAGAGCCCTCGGCTATCAACTTTTCCAAAGCCAAACGATATTCTATATGTGCATAATGAGTGTTCTTCTCGGTCACGGTTCTCCTCTGTAGAGTGATTCCGCTCCCATTGTGAGGCCTTCCCGCCGAAAGTGCAAGCTATTTCAACTTGTCTCTCCCCATCATCCGTGCTATATTTCCAGCCTGTATCGAAGGAGACAGCAGCATGAGTGGATTCTCGACGCCCGGAAGCGTAGAAAGGTAACAGAGAGGTGGCACTCAAACTCTGGGGAAGCAGAATAGCCGAACACTTCTTCAATCGGGATGTCTGGGTCAACTTTGAGCTCGCCGCCGTACTGGTCCTCGCTGCGGGCAAATTCGTCGTGGGCGACGCGCTCGAGCAGCATGTCCTGCTTGCCGTCGTCGGGGGCGGACTGTGGATCTTCTACATACTCGCACGCATACGCAGCAAACCCGAGCTCCTGCACATTTGGGGATTCTCCTCACAGAATCTGCGCGAGAGCATGAGGGTCATACTGCCGGTCACCATCGCAGCCGTAGCCGCGGCTATCTCTTACGGCTATCTGAGCGGATCAGCTTTTGTGCACTGGCACATGATACTCCTCTTTCTTCTCTATCCCCTGTGGGGTATCGTCCAGCAGTTCATCCTGGTAGTGCTCGTTGCCGGCAACTTGGACCGTATCACTCGAAGCACCTTCCCCCGTTTTTTCATCATCCTCCCCACAGCCGTGTTCTTCTCGCTCGTCCATATACCGGTGCCTACACTCATGATCGTCACCTTCTTCATGGGATGCTTCACAACTACCCTCTTTCTGCGGTATCGTAACGTATGGGTGCTGGGTATTTTTCACGGACTGTTCGCCACAGCCCTCTACTATTTCGTTCTCGGGCAAGATCCGCTTCGGGGTTTTCTGCAGTTCTCCCAATAGACCCGCCATGGAGGAGCGAATCGTGAAGGCCGAGACTGCGGCGGAGAGAGACTGGCTGCCGCTCGACAACGCGGCGAAGGTCTACCCTTCTACCGCATCGGAAAGATCCCCCGCGGAGTTTCGGCTCGCCTTCAGCCTCGACAAACCGGTGAGGCTGCTCTTGCTGCAGCGCTCCCTCGAGCGGATAATGCCGCGTTTTCCCTATTTTCAAGTACATCTTCGCCGGGGTTTCTTCTGGTACTACCTGCAGCGCAACAACGAGATACCGAACGTAGAGCTTCTGCAAAATGTACCTCTCACCACACTCTCTGTGAAGAAACGAACCTCAGCATTGCTCAGAGTGAGCGCGAGAGCACATACAGTTGCCGTGGACTTCTCCCACATTCTCACCGACGGAAACGGGGGCATTCGATTTCTCCTCTCCTTAGCGGCCGAATATCTCCGCCAGGACGGGATGGAAGTGGAAGAGCATCCGTACATTCTCGATCCGGAGGCGCAGCCGCATCCGGAGGAGTTCGAAGACGCCCACAGAAAAAACTTCATCAAGAAGACCCTCAAACCGGAGAAACAGGCCCCCGCCTATCACCTCCCTGGATCCCGCCTCGCTACGCGTCGATATCGAATACTGACCGGCGTGATGCCCCTGGGGAAGGTTTTGGCCCTTGCCAAAGAGCAGGGAGTGAGTCTCACCGAGTACCTCGCCGCTCTGTACATGTATTGCCTCATGCAGATATATCGCAGCGAGTTCGGGACAGGCGCCAAACGCAAGAACCCGATCATTCGCATGGAAGTACCCGTAGACATGCGACGATATTACCCCTCTCGCAGCATGCGCAACTTCTCCCTCTTCCTTTCTCCGGAGCTGCATACCAAACTGGGAGAATACAGCTTCGACGAGGTCGTCCACCATATGCATCACCACATGCAGCTGCTGAAAAACAGAAAGCAGCTCGTTCGGCAGATCTCCCGCAACGTAGGCTCGGAAATGAATCCGTTAATCCGCTTTCTGCCTCTCGTATTCAAGGATCTCATAATCTCGTCGGTCTACTCACGATTAGGTGAGGCGCTGCACTCAGGGGTGATCTCCAACCTCGGCAGTCTATCTCTTCCCCCCTCCCTCGAGAGTCGGATCGAGTCGTTCCACTTCTCTTTGGATCCCAATCATGTGATGAAAAAAGCCTGCGGAGTTCTCTCCTACAAGGAGCGGCTCCACATCTCCTTTACCAGCGTGAGCGAGAGAAGCGAGCTCGAACGACTCTTCTTCACCCATCTGACGCGCTCGGGTGTTCCAATAACTCTCAAGGAGCATTAGCATGCCTATTTGCAAGAATTGTGGAGTCGAAATCGAGGAAGACCACAGCTACTGTCCTCTCTGCGGTCTCGCTCTGGAGGAATCCGACACCTCGCAGCCATACGGAGAGGGTAGCGAGCTCCACGATGAGGAGGACGGCAGCCTCGTCGAGTACCGCTCGGTAATAGAAAAGCACGAAGAGAAGCTGCGGATCCTCTTACAAGATATCTGGAGCTTTATCACGATTGCTGCGCTGATAATAGTCTTCGCCGTCGACTTCTCATTCGACATGGAGATCTCCTGGGCCCGATTTCCCCTCCTCTCCATCGCGTATGTATGGCTCCTCACCTTCGTGATCTCGAAGTTGAGATACCGGGCATACCTGATTCTTAGCGCACTGCTGCTCGCGACCGCAATTTTCCTGCTCGCTATGGACACCTTCACCCCCGGGCCGTCGTGGTTTTTGTCCCTCGCCCTCCCGCTGCTCGGTATTCTTACCGTTGCAATCACAGGCGTCATCACACTCATCCGGCTCTTCGGACTCTCGATCCTCGGCGGACTTTCGGCAGCCCTCGCAGCCGCAGGTCTCGTCATCATCGGCACGGAGACGTTACTCGACATGTACATGGATAAACCGCTGCGGATAAGCTGGTCGCTCATACCTGCGACCGCAGTGCTTCCGATCATCGCCTTTCTCTTCAGTTTCGAGAAGAGGTTGAAGAAAAGGGGCTCGGATCTGGACAAGTATTTCCATGCATAGCTCCTGCGCAGCGAACACCGGGCGATAAGCGATCAAGGCTCGGTCGAGGCTCGATCGAAAAAACGCTTGACCTCAGGAGGCATTACATGAGGTAATACAGGGCATGAGGGTCCCAACTAAGCTCTTCAACCTCTGCGTTAAGGCGCTCACGCAGTCAATGGACAACCGGGTTATGACGGCGTTGGCGAGAACCTTCATTCCCTACTACGACCTCCACGAGCGCACGGGAATACCCGTGAGTGTGGCGGTTCCCAATCGGGAGGCAGCCGCCCAGATCGTGAAGGATATGATTCAGAACGAAACATTCCTCGATTTCATCCTCCTGCTGATAAAAACCGGCGACAAGGGTTACATGGGCCGCCGCTTCAAGATTCCCTACATGCGCGACATCATCAACGGAGTCATCAATCTCGGGTACGTGTACGACACGCAGAACGACATGTTCACCGAGAACTCCGCCCAGCGTTGCACCCGCAACTGGGGTACGCTCAGACGAGGGGTGGAGTACAGCATCGCGCTCCTGCGCATCGACATAGTAGGAAACACCGAGCTGGTGAAGGAGTACCCCCAGCCCAAAATCGAGCAGAGCTACGATGCGGTCAGGGAAATAGTCCGCGGCGCCATCGACAGAAGAGACGGCCGTATATGGAGCTGGGACGGCGACGGAGGCCTCGCCGCATTCTTCCGGGGGCACAAGCATCAGCAGGCGGTCTTGGCGGGCATCGAGATCATCAACGAGCTCTACCTCTTCAACCACACGCGGAATCCTCTCGACCGAGCTCTCCAACTGAGAATTGCCGCCCACAGCGGCTCAGTCGAGTACACTCCCGAGGAGGAGGTGCTCGAGAACAGCGAGACGGTGAGCCGGGTCATGGAAATCGAGCAGAAGCTCTGCAGTCCCAACAGCATGACTGCGAGTGAGGTGATCAAGATGATGCTCGACTCCACCGTTTTGAGTCTCCTCGGAGAGTTCAAAGACGGATCCTTCAAGCGCTACTACTCCTACTCGCTCGAACTGGAGGATGCATGACGGAGATTCGCATCTTCTCCGACGACGAAGGACTGCGCGACCTCTTTCGAGGAATCAACCGTTCGAAATACTACCGAACCACATTTCTGACATGGGAGGAGTGGGACGGCGCCCGTACCGAACATGAGGAGAAGCTGCTCTACTTGGACATCACCGGCCGCGACTTACGCTGGCTCCGAGAGAGAATTCGAGAGATCGATGACGATGGAATCGACTGGGCGGTAATAGACCCGCAGGGAGTCGTAGAGGATCCGGCGGAGCTCTTCCATATGGGTGCCTGCGACTACCTACCCCCCTCCCAACTGACCGACCGGATCAAAACTGCACGACTGCATCGGGTAATCGTATATCGTCGAGCCGTGCCCCCCGGAACACATACAGCAGAGAGCGATTCAGTTCAGCAGGCGGCCCCCATGTTCGATGAATCGAACTCACCGAAACAGGCCGAATGGATCATCCCCTCTGGTACCGACTGGTCTTCGATCAGGAAAGGGAAAGAGTACAGCTTCTACTTCCTCTACATCGCGCTGCTGCCCGGCGAGGAGTGGAGCGTCAAAACGGGCGAGGCGAACCGTCAGCAGATCCAGAACCAATTCGAGCAGGCCGTTCGCAGATGGGTAACACCGGACCAGGGTAAAATTTGGATGTGGACCGGCTGGGGAGGCGTGGTGCTGTTTCCCTTCGCCCCAGCATACTCGCAGCCCGTAATTACGGCTTCTCGCCTCATTCTCAACCGCCCTCTCATCAGCATAGAGGACATTAAAGCCGACACGCTCGTCGACTACCACATCGCCCTCCATGTGGGTAACACCGTGTACAATCCGCGGGGAGACACAGGCGAGCTCATATCCGACGACATCAACTTTATCTTCCACCTCGGCAAGAAGAAGATGGAGAAGAACAGCCTCTACGTGACCGAAACGGCCTACCCGCAGGTGCCGAAGAGGATGCAGGGGCTCTTCATAGAGGAGGAGCCCTTCGAAGGACGCTCGCTCTACCGTATGCGGAGACAGCGATGAAAAGCCCGAAAGCGACTTCTCCTCAGTCAGAGGCCGCCTCTGCACCCAAGTTTCCACTCGCCTCCACCATGCTGCTGGTGGGTGTCTTTTTCATGACCTTTATCTCGCGGACCATCCTCTCCCCTCTGCTGCTGCCGATAGAGAATGAGCTGGGAATAAGCCATGCGGAGGGTGGCTCCTTCTTTCTCATTATCTCCATCGGGCTGATGACGAGCATGCTGCTCTCGGGGTGGTTCCTGCAGCATATGACCCACCACCGCATGATCACCGTGGCGGTTATTCTCTCCGGTGCCGCGCTCCTCCTGCTCGCCGTCAGCAAAGGACTCCTGTTCTTCCGGGTAGCGCTCTTCTTCATCGGCGCGGGGGCGGGTCTCTACCTGCCGTCGGGAATGACTACGCTCACCGATGTGGTACCCTCGGGTCAGTGGGGAAGGGCGATTGCGCTCCACGAGCTCGGACCGATTTTCGGTCTCGCGGCGGCACCCTTCTTCGCCGAGCTCGCCCTCGACCACGCCGACTGGCGCAGCCTCCTCGTCCTCCTCGGCATCGTCTCCCTCATCGCCGGCGGCATCTTCGCCCGGTTCGCCGGGGGAGGCCGATTCCACGGCACCCCGCCCCAGTGGAGCGAGCTCAACGTGATCATCCGCAAGCGGCAGTTCTGGATCATCGCCTTCTTCTTCGTCATGGCCCTCGGTCTGGAGATGGGAGTCTACTCGATGCTCCCGACCTACCTCGTCGAGGCCCGCGGCATAGAACAGTCCATGGTCAACAATATGGTCAGTACCTCTCGCTTGACATCCCTGCTGATGATCTTCATTGCGGGCTGGCTCTCCGACCATATAGGATACAAGAAGGTGATAGGTGGCATCGCCCTCACCTCCGGGACCGTCACCGCCATGTTCGGCTTTACCGAAGGCTGGACACTCATCATCGCGGTATACCTTCAGCCCATGCTTATCTCCGCCTTCTTTCCGGCCGGCTTCACCGCCCTCGCCGGGGTGAGCACACCCGAGCACCGAAATCTCACCGTTTCGTTGATAATCCCCCTCGCCTACCTATTCGGCGCCGGCATGGTACCGGCGGTCATCGGACAACTCGCGGAGAGAGGTGCCTTCGGCATCGGATACATCGCAGTCGGTGTGCTGATGGCCTCCGGGATCGTCCTTCTCCCCAAGATGCACTTTTCAAGAGAGTAAGACCTGTGATTGCGCTCTATCTATTGCTCGCCCTCACCCTCGTAGCGGCAGGATCTCTCATCTACCACGGCTGGCGCAATGGGATTACCCCCATGCCGAGCTCGTCCGCGGCGGCACGGACCATGGCCGAGGCGGCATTTGTCGAGGCTCACAGGTTGGAATCGAACGGAAGTGTGTCATCGCGCCGAGCGGACTTCCCGCACGTCATAGAGGCAGGCTCGGGCTGGGGAACGACCGTGTGCGCCCTCGCTCGCTCTTTGCCGGAGGCGTGCATCGTGGGCTACGAAAACTCTCCCCTTCCCTTCCTCGTTTCGCGACTTCTCTGCAGACTCCTCGGATTCGAGAACGTCGAGCTTAAGTTCGCCGATTTTCGACACGCCGATTTAACCTCGGCCGACATCGTGGTCTGCTATCTCTTCCCGGGCGGTATGCGGCAGTTAGCTCAACAGATACAGCCCGGTGAGGGCGACCGGAGGCAAGAACCCAGTGCTCACGGATCCTCTGTCGACGTTCACCCAAAGCTGGATGCCCCGTCTCGTCTCTCCGCGCCGGTGTTAATCAGCAACACCTTCTCCCTTCCCGACAGGAAAGCAGACAGGTGCATCCGGACAGGAGATGCTTCGCTCTCGGAGATATTCGTCTACCGTCCGCCGGCGAATTGACTTGCTGAAGCTCACGGCATCTCGAATGAAACGGGAAGCGGCCTCGCCCTTAGGTAACCACTGTCCGACAACACCTTATCGACTATGCCCACAGCATGCACTACAGGTATTGCCGCAGCACGTACTGCAGGACGCCGCCGTGACGCCAGTAGTCGATCTCGACGGATGAGTCGAGACGGGCCTTTACCTCGAAGGTACGCTCCGAAAGAGCCTTGCCCGGTGCAACACCGGCCCGCACCGTAAGCGGGGCGCCCGGCTTTATCTGCCCGCCGAGCCCTTCGATCGAGAAGAGCTCTTCGCCGGTGAGTTCCAACGTCTGCACGGACTCACCCTCCATGAACTGCAGCGGCAGTACTCCCATTCCCACGAGATTCGAGCGGTGTATGCGCTCGAAGCTCTCGGCGATGACGGCCTTCACCCCCAGCAGCGCAGTACCCTTCGCCGCCCAGTCCCTCGAGGAGCCGGAGCCGTACTCCTTGCCGGCCAAAATAACGAGCGGTACTCCATCTGCTGCGTAGCGCCGTGCCGCTTCCCAGATCGTGAGCTCTTCGCCACGTGCGCCGGTGCCTGCGTTCCGGTCGACGCCCGAGCCTTCTGCCGGCGGCATATAGCGCGTAAAACCGCCGGGACGTGATGCGAGACGGTTGCTCAGTCGAACGTTGGCGAAGGTTCCCCGCATCATCACCTCGTGGTTTCCCCGTCGCGAGCCGTAGGTATTGAACTGCTCCGGATGCACTCCGAGGGATCGGAGATAACGTCCCGCCGGTGAATCTGCCCCGAACTTTCCCGCCGGGGAGATGTGATCGGTGGTGACCGAGTCACCGAGCAGCAGCAGGGCGCGGGCTCCCCGGATATCGGCCGGCAAATCCGGAGTCTCCGGTAGGCCGTAGAAGAAGGGGACCTCACGAATGTAGGTGGATTCTGTGTTCCACTCGTAGACCTCTCCACCCGGCGCATCGAGCCCCTTCCACCGATCATCGCCATCGAAGAGGGTGGCATAACTCGCTCGAAAAAGCTCCGGATCGAGCACCTCCTGCTTGAGCCGTGAGATCTCCTCCCCGGAGGGCCACACATCCTGCAGATACACCGGCCCTCCATTCGGATCGCGGCCGAGCGGATCACCGGTCATATCTATATCCACCCGCCCGGCCAAGGCAAATGCAACCACCAGTGGAGGAGAGGCGAGGAAGTTGAGTTTGACCTCGGGGTGGATCCGTGCCTCGAAGTTGCGGTTGCCGGAGAGGACTGCGGCTACCTTCAGTCCCTTCCGCGCGATCTCTTCGGCAATTGGCCGAGACAGGTCTCCGCTGTTGCCGATGCAGGTGGTGCACCCATACCCCACCACGTGGAAACCGAGGGCCTGCAAGTAGGGAAGCAGGCCGGCACGCTCCAAGTACCTCGTCACCACGGGAGAACCGGGTGCGAGGCTCGTCTTCACATGAGGGTTCGGCCGTATACCGAACTCGACCGCCCGCTTTGCCAGGAGTCCTGCCGCGAGCATCACGTCGGGATTCGAGGTGTTGGTGCAGCTGGTAATCGCCGCAATGACGAGGTCTCCGTCGGACAACTTTCCGTCGGTGAGCTCAGACTCGTCTTCTCCAGGGCCACGGCCGGCGGAGCGCGGCTCGACACCGGTAAGCTCCCCGACCTTCAATGAAAGCTGATCCAGCTCTATCCTGTCCTGCGGTCTGCTCGGCCCGGCGACCGAGGGGCGTATCTCCCCGAGGTCTACATCGACCACACGGGTGTAGTCGATCTGATCATTTCCAGAGTTCCAGAGTAGACGCTCGCGTGCATAGCTCTCCACCTTCTCGATGTGAGACTCGTCCCGGCCGGTTGCACGCAAATATTCGACCGTCCTCTCGTCTATGGGAAAGTAGGTGACCGTGCAGCCGTACTCCGGCGACATGTTCGCAATAGTCGCCCGGTCGGGCACCCCTAGCCGCTTTACCCCCTCTCCGAAGAACTCGACGAACTTCCCGACCACCTGCTCGCGACGCAACAGCTCTGTGATAGTGAGTACGAGGTCCGTAGTAGTCACTCCCGGCCGGAGGGAGCCGCGCAGCCGGACGCCTATCACCTCCGGAAGAGTGAAGTAGAGGGGACGGCGGAGCATGGCGGCCTCGGCCTCTATGCCGCCGACTCCCCAACCGAGAATCCCCAATCCGTTGATCATCGGCGTGTGCGAATCGGTTCCCACTAGAGAGTCGGGATACAGCCGTACGCCGTCGTCGTGCACCACCTCGCCGAGGTACTCGAGATTCACCTGATGACAAATCCCCATCCCCGGAGCCAGTACCGAAAAGCCCTCGAATGCTCCCTCTGCCCACTTGAGCAGCCGGTACCGCTCCGCGTTTCGTTCGTATTCGAGCTCGACGTTCTTGTCGTACGCACGTGTGGAGCCGTAATGGTCCACCTGTACGGAGTGGTCGATGATCACATCGACGGGGATACGCGGCTGTATCGTTTCCGCCGGCTTTCCCCTTCTCGTCGCCTCCGATCTGAGCGAGGCGATATCGACAACCGCCGGAACACCGGTAAAGTCCTGCATGAGGATGCGGGTAGGCATGAAGGGCACATCTACTTTCCCCTGATACTCCGCCCATTGCTCCAAGGCCCTCAGATGCTCATCGGTATAGAGACGGCCGTCGTAGTTCCTCCTCACGTTCTCCAGAAGTATCCTGATGGAAAAAGGAAGGCGATGCACCTTCGCAGCGTCGCCGATTTCCACCGACCGGTCGCGAACCTGATGATCCTGTACCATATGGCCTCCTCCTCTCTACATTTTAGTGTAGTAGATAGGAACCCTCTTGACGAATAGGTAAACAGTGGGTACTTTATATACACTGTTGTTATGGGAATACGGGAACGGAAAGAACGGGACAGAGAAGAGCTGCGGAGAAAGATCATTCTCACCGCCTCGGACCTCATTTCACGGGATGGCCACGAGAGCCTCACCATCCGTAAGCTCGCCCGCGCCATAGAGTATTCGCCTAGAACCATCTACCTCTACTTCGCAGACAAAGAGCAGCTCCTGAGGGAGATAGTAGAAGAGGGATTCCGCCGAACCCTCGAGATCCGCAGAAAAAGTGAGGGCGCGGAGACCGGCGCTCCACACGCACATGCATCAGAGGATCGCCTCGCGATTGAGCTGGGCGGCGCAAAAGCTCCGAGTAACCCCGCGGAGATTCTTGAAGAGCACCTCCGCAGCCACATTCGCGCAGCCCTCTCCAATCCCAACTTCTACCGTGCCGTGGTCACCCTTCTTTTCGAGAAGAACTTCGAGCCGGGACCCGCTCAACGGGAGATCATACAGCGGACGCGCGACGAGCTCGCCGGAATCTACTCCGGCGGGGAAAAAAGCGAGTCCGATGTCGAGGCGCTCTCCATGATCGTCTTCTCCACCATACGGGGCTTCTCCCTCGCACTGCTAAATCTCGAGGGACGACGGAGCAGGGACCGCCTCGAAGAGCTGATAGAACACTACATCTCCTTCGTGAAGAGGGGAATAGCAGGAGGAATAAAATGAACACACTCATTGCATACGCGGGAAAGAGCCGGGCCCCGGATCTCCCCCTACGAGCCATGATGAAAAAGCTCACGGGCAGGGACACGGATGTGGACAATCTGCAGTGGCACGCAGCCAAGCAACTCGTGGAGGAGGTGAAATGAGCAACACTCCGACCGCGGCGAGAATCTATCCGGCACCCGCATTACCGAAGGGGCAGATCATCATCCTCATGACCATGCTCTCCTTCAACTTCATCAGCAGGGGAATTTTCGCTCCTCTGCTGCCGATTTTCGAAGAACAGTTCGGGGTGGCGCACGGACGCTCCAGCTCTGTTTTCCTCATCATCTCCCTCAGCATGAGCGCAAGCATGGTGCTCTCGGGATTCGTCTCCGAGCGCCTGCAAAACCGCGGCACCCTCATTCTCTACGAGATGCTCCTCGGCCTCTCGCTCATACTCTGCGCCGCGAGCCGCTCCTTCCTCCACCTGCAGCTCGGCTCCGCACTCCTCGGTATAAGCGCGGGACTCTACCCGCCGTCCGGCGTCTCAACGGTGACCAACCTGGCACGCGAGGAGCACTGGGGAAAGGCCCTCGGCATCCACGAGCTGGGACCGAATATCGGCCTCATCAGCGCCCCCCTTCTCATCGGCTTCGCCGTCCCCCACCTCCGATGGGAGACCATCATGGTCGCTCTCGGGCTGGGAAACTGGCTGTTGGGCCTCTTCTATGCAGTCAGAGGCAGAGGAGGAGAGGTCTACGGCGCCCCGCCGAACTTCGGGAACCTCAAACTCATCTTCGGGAACCGCTCTTTCTGGATCCTCGCCCTGTACCTCATTCTGGCGGCCAGCTCGGCCATGGGAACCTACTCGATTCTGCCTACCTATCTCATAAGCTACCGAGGGTTCGACTCCCAGTTGGTAAACACCGTAGTCGGGCTCTCCCGAATAGGCGGACTCGCCTTCATTTTCGGAGCGGGGTACCTGGTGGACAAGTTCGGCATGCGGCTGTTCATCGGACTGATACTCGGAGCCACCTCTCTGTTCGCCGTGGCCCTCGGGTTGCTCAGCGGTACGGTACTCTTGGTGACGGTATTCTTCCAACCGATGATCATCTCGGCCTTCTTTCCGGTGGTCAACACCGCCATCTCTTCGATAACCCGTCCCGAGACGAGAAGCCTCGCCTTTTCCATGATCGTGCCATTCGCCTCCGGCTTCGGTGCCGGGGTAACGCCGACCGTACTGGGATTACTCGGCGAGACCGGCCGCTTCCCCCTCGGTTTCGTCTCCCTCGGTGTGATCACCCTCGCGAGCCTGCTCCTGCTTCCGCTGCTTCGTGTGCAGAAAAAACTGGACCGATAGGCACAGGCCCTTCGGTCCAGACGTACCCTGCGGCGTTTCGGCCGCAGCCGGGAAAGACGTTTCGCTAAGGCGAATCGTCTCTACCCTTATTTGATTCCTCCGAATGTCAGACCGCTGACATAGTACCGCTGGAGCATCATGCTGAAGATGATGACCGGCACGATGGCGACTACGCCCATTGCCGCCATGAGGGTCCAGCCCTGCTGGAGGATTCCGTAGGTGCTCAACATGCCGAGGGGCAGCGTGGCCGTCTCGGGACTGGTGAGCGTCAGAGCAAAGAGGAAATCGTTCCAGGAGAAGATGAAGGCGAAGAGGGCAGAGGTCACCAAACCCGGTTTGCTCAGCGGAACCGCGATCTTCCAGAAGGCCTGGAAGGGACTCGCCCCGTCGATGAGTGCCGACTCCTCTAGGTCCTTCGGCACCGCCTCGAACATGCCGCTCATAAGCCAGAAGGTAAAGGCCGAGTTGTAGACCGTGTCTATGAGAATGACGGCCACCCGCGTACCGAGCAGACCGAACTCCTGCATCATTACCCTGAATGGCAGAGCAAGCACGATCGGCGGCAGCGCTCGGGTGAGCAGCACCGTCATCAGCAGCGCGTACTTGCCCCGAAAGCGTACGCGTGCAAAGGCGTAGCCTGCCGGTACGCCCAGGACGAGAGCGAGTATCATTGTTCCCAGCGAAATGGTGATGCTGTTGAAGGTCCACAGCTCCACCTCCATTTTCGAGAAGACGTACACGAAGTTCTCAAGAGTCACCTTCGAAAAGAGGGTGGGAGGCATGCTGAACATGTCGATGCGGTACTTGAAGGAGGTGCTGATGATCCAGAATATCGGGAACATGAAGAAGATGAGAATCGCCGTCACCAGGAGTACCCGGATAATCCATGCTATTCGTTCGGTCGTCTTGTTTCTGTAGGTTACAATAGCCATTATGCAATCCTCCGTCCGGCGTACATCTTTCTAATGAAGAACACTCCTATGACGAGTCCGATAACCAGCAGCACGTTCGACAGCGAAGCGGCATAACCTATTCGCAGGTGCTCCATTCCCACCTCGTATATCCGCAGGTTCGCAACTGTCGTCGCAGTTCCCGGCCCTCCGCGCGTCATGCCGAAGACGATGTCGAAGACCTTCATTACATCGAGAGTGCGGATGAGCAGCGCAACGATGATGCTCGGCTTCAACAGAGGTATAGTGATATAGAAAAAGATGTTGACCCGGGAAGCACCATCCACTATGGCCGCCTCGTACGGCTCCCGGGGGAGACTCTTGAGCCCGGCCAGGAGGATGATGACCATGAGGGGGGTCCACTCCCATATGTCTACCAAGATGACCGCAAAGAGCGCGGTGTCCCGTTCAATGGTCAATCCCCTTCCGATCGGTATGGCGAGTTCCCGCAGGTAGTAGGTGATGATGCCGAGATCGGGATGAAGGAGCGCCTTCCACACCAGCCCGGCCACCAGAGGGGTAAAGACCGTGGGAATGAGGATGAGGGTGCGGATCACATCCATCAGCCGACTCTCTGCATTCATCAGGATGGCTATGAGAAAGCCGAGGATGAACTGCGCCGAGACGGCGGTCACCACGAAGATGAAGGTAATGACCAAGGATTTGAGGTACTGCTCGTCCTGCAGCATCTCGCGGTAGTTTCCGAAACCGACGAATGTCTTCTCCTGCCCGAGAGTATAATCGAAGAAACTGATGTAGATGTCGTAGATCATCGGGTAGAGATAGAAGATGAACATGAATACCGATATGGGAACGAGAAACCACAGGAGCGGACGCATGGGGCTTCTACCGGTTAACTTCACGGGCTTGATTTTCATAGCAGGCACCTCGTTTTCAGCAAGAGACCGCCGCCGGCGGC
>CAYFVU010000090.1:0-6345 GCA_964346645.1 uncultured Spirochaetaceae bacterium
GTATATCATGCTAATTGTTTTCGGCATCAACTTGTTGGGTGACTTCTTAAGAGATGAATTGAACCCGAAACTGAGGTAGAGGACCCATATGCTTGAAAAAGAAGTTTTGTTGGAAGTAAAGAATCTGAAAACCTATTTCCATACCTTTAAGGGAGTAGTGAAGGCAGTCGACGGCGTTGATTTCACACTTCATAAGGGGGAAATACTCGGCATAGTCGGAGAATCGGGGGGTGGTAAATCGGTAACCGGTTTTTCCCTCATTAAGCTCATAGATGAACCCGGTAAAATCATGGCGGGGAATATAATTTTCGATGGAATAGAGCTGAGTTCCAAGTCGGACCCCGAAATGGAGAAGATAAGAGGGAAAGACATCTCCATGATATTTCAGGATCCAATGACATCCTTGAATCCACTTTTTACGATTCGGTATCAGGTGGGCGAAACACTGAGATTGCATACCAATTTGAATGAAAAACAGCGTGAGAAACGAATTATTGAACTCCTTCAAATGGTGGGAATACCTAATGCGAAGGAGCGCTTAAACAGTTATCCCCATCAGCTGAGTGGGGGAATGCGACAGAGAGTAATAATAGCCATATCCATGGCGGTCAACCCGAAGCTTATAATCGCCGACGAACCTACGACCGCTTTGGATGTGACGATTCAGGCGCAAATACTTCGACTCTTGCAGAACCTCGTACGGAAAAGTGATAAATCTCTTATCTTGATTACCCATGACCTTGCCGTGCTGTCACAGATGGCGGACACGATTATCGTCATGTATTGTGGTAAAATCGTGGAAGAGGGAAAGACTAAAGACATAGTAAGGGGCAGTTATCACCCCTATACTCGGGGACTCCTGGAATCCATTCCGAGGTTTAGATCGAACCGCAAGAGGTTAAACGCAATTAAAGGTATTGTGCCGAACATGTTCGAACTCCCTCAGGGATGTAATTTTGCACCTAGATGCGAATACAAACAGGCAAGGTGTGATACCGAAGAACCGGTGAAGCGAAGAATTTCGGAGGACCGGTTTGTCGCTTGCCATTTTCCCTTGATCGAGGATAGTACCCATGAGTAAAACGCTTGAAGTCCGAAATCTCGTACAGGAGTTTAACCTTACAAAGGGTCTGCTGGGAAAATACAAGTTTAAGGCCGGGAGAATAGTACGAGAAGAGAGAAATGTCCATGCGGTAAATAATATCAGCTTTGAAATCGAGCAAGGAGAAGTATTTAGTCTAGTCGGGGAGAGCGGTTGCGGAAAATCAACGACTGCACGAACGGTAATAAAACTTATCGAACCGAAAGACGGCTCTATTATCTTCGAAGGAAAGGACATCACTCCCCTTAAAGGGAGCGAGATGCTGCCGGTGCGTAGGAATATCCAAATGATATTTCAGGACCCCTATGCTTCATTGAATCCCAGATATCCGATAAAAACGATCGTGATGGAACCCATTCTCTTCCATAATAAAGGCTTGAGCCGAAAAGAGGCGGAGAAACAGGCTTTAGAGCTTCTGGAAATCGTGGGAATTCGCCCCGAACAGAAGAACCGATATCCACATCAATTCAGCGGGGGGCAGAGACAGAGGATAGGAGTTGCGAGGGCTTTGGCGGTTAAGCCGAAACTCATCATCGCCGATGAACCCGTATCGGCCCTCGATGTTTCAATACAGGCGCAAATCCTGAACTTGCTCATGGATTTGAAGGATGAGTTCAATTTATCATACCTTTTTATTGCTCATGATCTTTCCGTTGTACAACACATCAGCGATAAAATTGGGGTAATGTACCTCGGTAAAATAATGGAAAAGGGAGCTAAGAAGGTTATTTTTCAGAATCCCTTGCATCCCTATACTAAGCTGCTGCTCTCATCGATACCGACAATAGACGAGGATCTTTTAACTGAGCCTATAGAGATCAAAGGAGAAATACCGAGTCCTATCAATTTGCCGAAAGGCTGCTTTTTCTACGACCGTTGTCCTTTTGCCATGGATATCTGTAAAAGTGTGGAACCTGTAGAAAGAGAGATTGAACCGGAACACTTTGTATCCTGTCATCTTATGAACACTACCTTAGAGGAGTAACTAATGGAAGAAAAAATATTTGCTGAACTGGACGGTATACGTGAAGAGTTCATGGAACTGAGCAGAAATATTCATGAAAATCCGGAGACCTGTTTTGAGGAATATAAATCTTCGAGGTTTATAATGGATCTGCTGTCGAAACATGGATTCGATATCGAGGAGAAAGCCGGAGGAATAGATACAGCCTTTAAGGCAACCTATGAGGGGAAAGAAACAGGTCCCACCGTCGCATTCCTCGCAGAATACGATGCGCTGCCGAACATTGGACACGGATGCGGACATAATCTTATAGCGGCTGCTGCGACGGGAGCTGCGATTGCTTTGAGTAAAATCATGGGTGAGCTTCCAGGGAGTATCGTTCTGCTTGGTACACCTGCAGAGGAGGGGGGCGGAGGAAAGATACTTCTGTTGGAGAGAGGCGTTTTTGATGATATCGATTATTCGCTTATGGCGCACCCGAGCACTGAAGCCCTGATCGGAAGAGGTGGTTTGGCTACTACCGATATGAAGTTGGAATACCATGGGCGAGCAGCACATTCGGCTAGTCCTGAAAACGGGATAAACGCTCTTCAGAGTGTTATACAGACGTTTAATCTCATTGATTCCATACGCGCGTGTTTTCCATTGAAATCCAATGTGAACGGAATCATAACCAATGGGGGGCAAGCTGCTAATATTATTCCCGATTATGCATCTTGTACTTTTTCAGTACGTTCGGGAACCTTCACCCAGCTCAAAGAGGTTGTCGGTGACATAAAAAAAGCCATACGAGCGGTTGAGACACTGACCGGTGC
The DNA here is from genome assembly GCA_964346645.1 of uncultured Spirochaetaceae bacterium. Taxonomy (GTDB): domain Bacteria; phylum Spirochaetota; class Spirochaetia; order DSM-16054; family Sediminispirochaetaceae; genus CAYFVU01. The sequence continues at coordinate 2,882 of CAYFVU010000090.1, forward strand.
ACAGGCGTCGGTAAAAATTGGTAAAGCATATTCAGAAAGATATCCAAACCTAGCAATTGCTGAAACTTATAAAAAGTATATGGAACTCCAGGGGGAAACGGTAAACTATCCTGATCCAGAGGCTAAGATTGGGTCTTCAGATATCGGCAATGTAACCCTGAAAATGCCTGCAATACATGCGTATTTCAAGATCGCCGAGAAAGATGTTGTAGCCCATACAAAGGATTTCACAGCAGCCGCCATAACTGATAGGGCTCATGAGTCGACCCTAAAAACATCCAAGGCCCTTGCCTGCACGGCATATGAGTTGCTGATGTCTAAAGATCTTCGAGAAAAAAGCATGTCCGAATTCAAAAATAAGGTACCGGTCTATGAATCCCTTGAGCTGGAATAAGATGAAGATGAGAGATAGAATATGATATCTGAAGTTATAAAAACAGCCGACGAGATTGAAGAAAAAATTATACGATATCGGAGGTCTTTTCATAAATACCCGGAATATGGTTGGACGGAATATAGAACTTCCGCTCTCATAGCAAAGAGGCTGGAAGAGCTGGGATATACGGTGTTGCTCGGGAGAGACATTATAAAAGAGGAAGACCGTATGGGCTTGCCTCCGCAAGAAGAACTGGAAGAGTCCTGGCAGAGAGCGTTGGATCAGGGTGGGGAGAAAAAGTATCTCGACAGGATGCGTTTCGGGTTCACGGGTGTTGTAGGAATCCTATCCAATGGTGAAGGTCCCGTAAAGGCTTTTAGGTTTGATATTGATGCTCTTCCCATACAGGAGAGCATGGGAGAGGAGCATTTCCCTTATAGAGAAGGGTTCGCCTCCGCTAACGCAGGAGTGATGCATGCGTGCGGACATGATTGTCACTCCGCAGTAGGGTTGGGAATAGCCGAAGTTCTGTCCACACAGAGAAAATATTTGAGAGGAACCGTAAAGCTGATTTTTCAACCTGCAGAAGAAGGTGTGAGGGGGGCAAAATCCATAGTAGCCAAAGGTATCTTGGATGATGTTGATATGGTCTTCGGTCACCACATGAGGGAATACAAAGTAGGCGAAATATCGAGCGGAATAAGCGGTTATATTGCTACCAAAAAATTCGATGTTCATATCAAAGGGAAAAAGGCCCATGCGGGGGGAAATCCTCAAGAAGGAAACAACGCCCTCATGGCAGCCTCAACGGCGGCAATTAATCTATATGCCATCACCAGACATAAAGACGGGGCAACGAGAGTCAACGTTGGGCGAATGACGGCCGGCTCCGGAAGAAACATCATTCCTGATACGGCTCATCTGGTTGCTGAGACGAGAGGGGCAAATTCAGAGATAAGTCGGTATATGTATGAGCAGGCGGAAAATATCATAAAACACTCTTGCTTGATGCATAATTGCAGCTATCAAATTATTCCTATGGGCGAGGCACCCAGTGGAGAAAGCGATCCCGAGCTGATGCGGCTGGTGGAAGAGGCAGCCTATGAAATTGGAGACTACACGCCAATAGATATCCACACAAGCGGGGGAAGCGAAGATTTTACATATATGATGGCGAAGGTACAGGAAAATGGAGGAAAGGCGGTCAATATAGGAATAGGGGCGGATATTGTCGGCAATGGGGCTCATTCTGATGACTTCGATGTAAATGAAAAGGCATTGAAAAAGGCTGTTGTGCTTCTTGGCCTGCTATCTATAAAGTAGCTACCCCTTATTCAAGATGCTACTTTCAAGTTGAGGAAATTGCCTCAGACAAATTGCGGAAACTTCTTTTGGCGGGGACCAGTGTAGGGGGAGGGGAGATGCGAAGATCTCCCCGTTTACCCCTCAGATACTATAGCAGTGGAAAAAAACCTCGTTTAGTTTCGTAAAACTACAATCCTTCCTTCGACAACAGGAAAGAGGGGTGAGTTCTGTTGAATGTAACGAATAAACATCTTTTGGTCGGTGTGTTCAAAAGTTTTTAGCTGCTTGGCCTCTTTCATCATGCTGAATTCATCTCCTCCGGCGGCTAAGAACTCATTTGTCGCGACGGTGTACGTCTTATTTGGACGGATCTCCTGTCCTCCTACTATAACTTTCTCTACTCTATTGTTAGGGTCCTTAGATGGGTCGAAATAAAATCGAAGCCCGCTAACCTGCAAAAAACCTCCGACCACTTCGGGATAACCATGCAAACCGTGTTCCAAGGCATCCAACACTTGCTGTCCGGTCATCTCAAGAGTCACCACCTCATTGTCAAAGGCAAGAATGGCCATCGAGGTTTCTAGAGTAATTTCACCTAAGTCCGCGGAATCACGGATGCCTCCACCATTGTAAAGTGCTATGTCGGCCCCCGTATTCTCTCTGATGATGTCGCACACAAGGTTGTCGAGATTGGTCTCCTGGGTTCGAACATGCTGTCGTGCGCCGTTGAGACTGATTTCGGTCTCACCAATTACCGACTGCATCCCCTCCTGGCCGAATACCGGCAAGGCGACAAAAGACAGGACCAAGATAACCGAAACTACGAGTGAAAATAATTTTGTTCTCATAAAAGAATCCCTCCTTTGGATTATAAAAGTTTTTGTATTGCGAAAAGATTTATACCGCGTCACATCAGGAACCAAGAATTATGGAAGTAACTTCCTGACTATACTCATTCAGCATTCCTATAATCTCTTGTTCCGGTTCATACCTGTTTTTAATCTCTCCAGCCGGAATCAAAGAAGCTTCGAGTTCAGGTTCCGCGGTGTGAAATTTGACCCAAACTTTCCCCAAGTATTTGCTGTATTCGTTGGGTCTGTACGATCAAAGTTTCTCCGACTCTCTCTCCCGAGTTCAAAAGACTGTGGCTGTGCCCGTCGACAATCAAGTCGATTCCGGCCACGGCTTTGGCAATCTTTGTAGAGCTTTTTATGCCCACGTGAGTGAGGGCAATGATAAAATCAACTTCTTTCTTGTTCTTTAGAACTTCTACATATTTCTCCGACGCGGCGATCATGTCGGTAAAATCGATTCCGACCACATTGTCCGGATGGGTGCTGCTGTAAGTGTCGGAGGTAGCCAGGCCGAAGATTCCAATCTTTAGCTCTCCCATCTGATGGATTACATAAGGCTTAAAGAGCAGTTTCCCCTCTTTTTCAACGTTGGCGGCGAGAAGATCGAACTCCATGATCTCGGACAGCTCAATTAGCTTCTGATATCCATAGTTGAAATCGTGGTTGCCGGGGGCCATTGCGGTGTATCCGACCTTATTCATGAGCTCGACTGCGCTTCTTCCTTCCAGTTTGTCGGTAATCGGACGACCATGAAGGGCGTCTCCGGCATCTATAACCAGCACATTTTCAAAACGATCACGATGGTCCTTGACCGCCGAGGAGAGATAAGGCATCCCCATTAGATCATCATCAATGCTGACTCGCCCGTGCATATCGTTGGTATGTAGGATAATCAGCTCATTCGTCTCAGCGTAAAGAGCAGTGCTTAA
>CAYFVU010000090.1:6445-14612 GCA_964346645.1 uncultured Spirochaetaceae bacterium
CCCACGTCCAGCACTACCGAACCCGGTCCCAGCGCATCTCCCCAGAGGATGTCCCTGACCCTTCGCCCGAACTCGAAGTCATTCACAGCCCGCAGCTCTGAATACTTCTGCGCCAAGCCGTCCCAGTAGGCCATCTCGTCGTCCTCCGAGGAGAGGGAGGAGTCTCGGCACCGGTCGTAGAGCGCTCTCCATCGCCTCTCCCAGTCTGCGTTTCCGTTCGACCTCAATGGAGCTCTTCCTCTTCTGGGCCGCGGTCGAGAGAATAGACACGGTCGCACATGAAGCGCACTATCTCCATCTCGTGGGAGATGAAGAGATATGAGAGTCCACGAATTCTCTGCAGGTCCTTCAGGAGATGGAGAATCGATGCCTGAACCGAGATGTCCAGAGCGGAGGTGGGCTCGTCGAGGACGATGATCTCCGGCTCGAGGAGGAGAATCTTTCCGAGCACGACCCGCTGGTTTTGACCGCCGGAGAGCTCGCGGGGAAGCCGGGACAGTATTTCTTCGGACAAACCCACCTGATCGAAGACTTCCGCGATTCTTGCGCCCGCCGCCGCTCTGTCTCTCGTCCCGGTGAGCGAGTAGACGTCGAGCAACTGCCTCTCTATCCTCTTCATCGGATTCAAAGCCCCTTCAGGGTCCTGGAAGACCATCTGTACGCTGCGGCGGAAGCGGGAGAAGGCTCTCCTGTCCATTGCCGAGATGTCGGTCCCCCCGTACTCTACGCGCCCTTTGCTCGGTGGTAGTATCCCCGCCGCTATCTCGCCTAGAGTAGTCTTTCCCGCACCGGACCTTCCCACAATGCCCACCGTCTCGCCCCGGCGAAGGGAGAAGCTGGTGTGCTCGAATACCCGGTGGCGCCGCTTTCTCAGCAGTCCGGAAGAGTAGGTTTTCGAGACATCGACCACGTTCAGGCAAACAGATGACATCGCACCTCCCGGTCTTCGAGCTCTATGCGCGGCGGCCGCAGCTCGGCACAGCGGGGGAGCCGCTCGCGGCAGCGCGGGTGGAATTTGCAGCCGGCGGGGTGATCGCTCATGGCTATCGGCCTTCCGGGGATGGGGCGAAAGCCGTTTTCCGGCAGGCTACCAAGCAGGGCCCTGGAATAGGGGTGCAGGGCCTCGCGAAAGAACTCGGACCTCGGGGCGAGCTCCACTATTTCTCCCGCGTACATGATCGCCAGGCGATCGGCCATCATCTTGGAGAGATGAAAGTCATGGGTGATGATCAAAAGCGAGGTGCTGTGCATGTGCTGTATCTCGGAGAGCTCCCTCATCACTTCGCCGCGCAGCTCGTAGTCGAGCCCCTTCGTCGGCTCGTCGGCGATGATGAGAGTCGGATTCAGCACCATCGAGGCTGCGATGAGTACGCGTTGGTTCATTCCTCCTGAGAACTGGAACGGATACGCATCGAGATTTCTCTCTTCTTTCGTAAAGCCTAGCTGGGAGAGGAGCCGCTGTACGAGCGGAAGGGCCGCCTTTTTCTCGAGCGCCCCGTGGAGAAGGAGGGGTTCTGCGATCTGTGCGCCCACGGTGCGGATGGGATTGAGGGCTAATGAGGGGTTCTGGAAGACTATGGCGATCTTTCTGCCCCGGATGCCGTTCAGCGTCCGCTCGTCGGCGGAGAGCAGGTCGAGGCCCTCGAACTCGATGCTCCCCCCCACCGAGGCGTTTGCCGGCAGCAGCCGCATGACCGCGTGGGCGATTACGCTCTTGCCGCAGCCCGTCTCTCCCATGAGGGCGAGGGTCTCCCCCCCGAGGTGATCGAGGGAGACATCGTCGACGGCGGTGACGGGGGCCCCGTCGGTGGCGAAGCGGACCGAGAGGTTTCTCAGGTGGAGACAGGACACTCGCTCCTCCTTTCGAGACCGGACTCTTCGAGGGAAAAGCTGATGAGCACTATCGAGAGCACGCAGAGGCTGATGGCGACTCCCGGAGCCGCGTACCACCACCACATCCCCCTGATAAAGCCGCCCCGTTCGAAGGCGTAGCGTATCATCATCCCCCAGCTCTCCTTCGTCGGGTCTCCCAATCCGAGAAAGGAGAGGGATGCCTCCGAAATCATCGCCGAGGCGACGGTGAGCATGAACTTCGGGATGACCACGTAGACGATGTTGGGCAGGATCTCGGAGAAGAGGATGTGGAGGTGGGAGAAGCCCATCGTTCGGGAGCTCATCACGAAGCCCATCTCCCGGATCTGCAGGGTCCTCGAGCGTACTACCCTTGCCGTGGAGGTCCACCACACCGAGCCGAGCACGAGGATGATGATCCAGTAACTCGGCTGCAGGAACACCGCCATGATTATCACAAGGGGGATCCGTGGGATCATGAGCACCACGTCGGTTACGGCCATCAGCGTCTCGTCGACCGCGCCTCTGAAGTAACCGGAGAGGAGGCCGATCAAGAGGCCGGCGCCGGTGGCGAGGAGCCCGGTGAGCAGACCGACGAGGAGGGAGACCCTCGTCCCGTAGACGAGCTCGCCGGCGATGTCGTTTCCCATGTCGTTCGTCCCGAGCGGGTGTTCCTTCGATGGGGCCGCATACGGGGAGAACCTCTCCGCGGGATCGTAGGGTGCGAAGAGACCTGCGAAGAGCGCGAGGGTCACGAAGGCGAGAAAGATCGAGAGTCCGGTTTTACTCACCCTGCCGAGAAGCCCCCGTCTCATCTCTGCACCCTCACCCGCGGGTCGATGAGCGCGTAGAGAAGGTCGGCTGCCATGTTCGCGATCACGATCATGAGGGCGATGAGGAGGAAGGAGCCCTGCAGCACGGGATAGTCGAGTGCCTCGACTGCATCGTAGATGAGGGTGCCCATGCCGTTCATCGAGAAGACTATTTCTATGAAGAGGGCTCCGCTGAATATGAAGCCGAAGTCGAGGGCTACGAGGCTGATGAGGGGGAGAGAGGCGTTCGGGAAGACGTGGCGCCGGAGCACCGTGCGCCGGGAGAGTCCCTTGGCCCTCGCGTAGATTACGTAGAGTCGCCGTTTCTCCTGCAGCACACTGCCCCGTATGATCATGTAGTTGCGCGCGAGGGTAAAGAGGGTGAGCACGAGCACCGGCAGGGCGAGGTGGTGGACCACGTCCGGGAGCGCGCCGGTCTCGTAGTATCCCTTGAGGGGAAAGAGGCCGAGCTCGAAGGCGAAAAAGTAGAGGAAGAGCAGGGCGAGAAAAAACGGAGGTATCGAATAGAGGAGGAGGAAGATCGTCGTCCCGGCCCTGCTCGAGAGGCGGCCTGCCTTCCATCCGGCATTCGCCCCGAGTAGTGCCCCGAAGAGGGCCCCGAGAATGACCGAGGGAGCGACGAAGAGGAGAGTCCACTTCATCCTCCCCCCGATGAGGCTGAATACCTTCTCATGGTAGTGATACGAGTAGCCGAGGTCGAGGCGCAGCAGGCTCTTCCAGTACTCTGCGTACTGCCGTCCGAGGGATTCCTCGAGCCCGAGCTCCTCCCTCAGCTCCTCCGCCTGCCCCTCACCGAGAGAGACGTCCTCTCCGAGGAGGTTCACTACCGGATCTCCGGGCACGAGCCTGGGAATGAGAAAGGTGAGGGTGACGATAACCCCCACCGCGAGCAGGTACCGTATCGCTTTCTTGCAGATTATCTGCATCGCCGTACCGCCGAACCGTTATTCTCCTTCTCTTTGCACGCTCAAGAAGGTGTCGATGTTGTAGATCCCGTAGAGGGGATCCGGCTTCCAGCCGGTGTAGGCCTTGCTGAAGGGGGTTACGATTTCATTCCAGTAGAGGGCGGCTGCGGGCAGGTGCTCGGCGTAGTAGTCCTGCACCCGGCCGCCGAGCTCCTTCAGTTTCCCGGGCTCGGTCGTCGAGAGAATCGTGTCGCAGAGATCGAGGAACTCCCGGTCCTCTACGCTGTGCAAGACCCCCCTGCCGGTTCTCCGGGAGTCGAAGTATCCGGTCCCCCAGCCGGCGTGCATGAGCATTCCCCACGGGGTGCTGCGGGTGACAGTGATGTCGTAGTCGTACTCGTCCTTCGCGGCCACCCAGCCGTTGAGGTCGAGGGAGCGCAGGCTCGCTTCGATGCCGACCTCCTGCAGATAGTCCTGCAGGAGCTCTCCGACCCGGCTCCAGTCCGAGCGGACCAAGACGGTGAGAGAGAGCTCCTTCTCCTTTTTCGTCTCCCTGAGGCCGTCGCCGTCGGAATCCTCGTATCCCGCCTCGGCGAGAAGCCTCTTCGCCTCGCTCGGGTCGTGCTCGAGAGCCTCCGTCTCTTCGTAACCGCCCATGCTCGGGGGCACGAAGCCTCTGCGGGGGACTTTTCCGTAGCCGAGGGCGTCGAGCTCGAGGATCTCCCCGTAGTCTATCGCGTAGGTGAGCGCCTCGCGGAATGCGGGGTCGGCGGTTGCCCCTTCACGGACGTTGTAGGCCATAAAAACGAGGCCCATGTTGAGTGTATTCGTGAACTCGAAGTCGCCGGTATTCTCGAGCCGCTCGATGTTCGCGTAGGGATAGGAAGAGGCGTACTTGTAGTAGGTCTGCACTTCTCCCCTCTCGAGGGCGAGGGAGAGCACATCCGTATTTTTGTAAATGTGGATCTCGTAGCCGTCGATCTCCGGCGAGTCTCCGCGCCAGTGCGGATTCTTCGCGAACCTGACCACTCCCGCATCGAGGTCGACCTCTTCGATATAGAACGGGCCGAATCCCGGGTGGCTGCCCTCGACGGTGTAGTTCATGGGGTCTTTCACATCCTCGTAGATGTGTTTGGGAAAGATGTTGTAGGTTGCGAACTCGAGCCGGAGCTTGGTGTACGGCTTCTCGAAGCTCAGCACTACCTTGTCGCCGCGCAGCTCTGCCTTTTCGAGGGTCTTTCCTATCCACCCTGCGTTCGGATTGTGTTCTCCCGTGTACTCGATGGAAAAGCGCACGTCTTCGGGAGTGAGCTTCGTACCATCGCTCCAGTAGAGGTCGTCCCGAATGGTGAAGGTCCAGACCTTGTGGTCCTCGGAGACTTCGACCTTCTCGGCGGTTTGGCCGACCAGCTCGCCGTCCCGGTTCATCTTCATCAAGGGAGGGTTGGAGATGTGGGCGAAGATTCCGAGGTAGTAGTCGCCGAAGGGGCTCGCCGATTTTACCACGTTCGGGGTGCCGATCTTGAGTATCGTCTCCTCCGGTTCAGCTGTCGCTTCCGAGGATTCGGTGTGTTGCGGCTCCTGCCCCCCGCTTAGGGTCTCTTCTTCTTGCCCCCCTGCCCATAGGGCGCCGCTTGCCAGAAGAAAGGCGATTATGAGAATTCCCGTTCTTTTCATATAGCACTCCTGGTGATGATTTGTGAAGCATATCACCACAAGTCACCACAGTCAATCAAAAATCATATACTGTACCTCGGCAGAGCAGAAGGTATCCGGATATACTCTTTAAGGATGAGGTTTTCGAACTTCTCGGCCCACTCTCTAACATCAAACACCGTCTTCTGCACTCTATTGCGAACTCCGGCGGGATTTGCGTAAATGAGGTCGTCCGCCTTAAAGTTGCCGACCTCGATTTCGATCTCGGTCGTCTCCGTTACGACTATCTCAAGGCATGACCCAAGAGGAGTTGGCAAAAAGACTAACTACAACAAAAGTGCTGTTTCAAGGTTAGAGAATCATTCAGAAAGTGTAAGATGAGCAACAATTGAAAAAGTAGCCGAAGTGTTTGATAAGAAACTTGTTTTGGATTTTCAGTAGGCACCAGGAACACCGAGCTCTTGCCTACAGTATCACCGTATTCCTTTGAGCGAATTTCAGCATTTTAGCGGTGGTTCATACCTCGGAAGAGGAGTGAGAGGAGTGTCCTCTCTCGACCTCTTCTAATGCCCTGCGAATGTGGGGGAAGACCTCCATCGCTTTTTCGAGACTCTCCCTTCTCAGCTCGTAGAGGTAGGAGGGCGTGATCGCCCGTGCGGTCGCGTTCCTCCTCTCTCCGCGCAGAAGCGCCATCTCGCCGAACAGATCGCCGGCAAAGAGGCTGCCGAGCTCTTTACGCTCTCCATCTTCCTCTCTGCTGATTCGCACCACGCCCCTGGTGATGAGGAAGAGGCTCTTCCCCCTCTCTCCCTGCCTTATGATGGTCTCCTTTTCGTTGTAGGTCTTCGGAATGAGAGAGCGGACGATAAAATCGAACTCATCATCGCCGGCCTCCTGAAGAAAAGATACCTTTTTCAAGAGCTCTGCGGGATCTACCTGAAACTCCGCGATCTCTTGCCTCCGATTCGCTTCGATGCTCTCTTCGATTTCCTCTTTTATCCCCTCTCCGAAGGAAGCGGGAAGAGAGCCGTGCTCGGTCTGCTCCTCTATGTACTCATCTTCGGCGATCAGCGCGAGCCGGCTGCCGAGCCGTTGCTGTACCGACTGTACGAAGTCGGGAAACTGCTCGGCGGTCTGATCCATGCTGCGGCAGGCGGTCTTGTTCCAGTGTTGATACTGGGCGGAAATGCTCTCGATGAGCATGGGAGCGAAGGTCTTCTTCTCCTTAAGAGAATCGAGTACCTGCAAAACCCGTCTGCTCCCCTCCTTGTGGCCCCATGAGATCTCGTAGTTCACGGCAAGCCGGACCCGTCTCCTCCGCTCGGCGAAAGGAGAGAGGGGAGGGATTTGTTCGAGAGTGGAGAGGAGAAAATGTTCGACCTTTCGCCGGTGGAATCTGCCGTGAGAGGCATGACGGATGTCCTCCATACAGCGGACCGTGTCGAACTGGTCGGCGAGGTCGTGCTGGAGCTCGCGGAAGGCCTTCTCTCCGAGATGGCCCTGGTTGAAGAGATCCATGTAGACGGAGAGCTCGTGGCTGAGAGTCAGCGAGTAGATGATTTGCGTCTCCTCGTCTTCACGGTTTGTACCTTCTCCGCCGGCGTCTTTTTCGCCGATGTGGAACTCCGTGAGCTCCTCTTCGGCCTTCTCGATCGCCTCGGTGTAGCGCTGTGTGAGCTCTTCCAAAACATGTCTCGAGAATACATCAACCGTGCCGAACTCCTTCACCTTCTCCAGGGCCCTCCGCTTCGCCTCGAGCCGGTGGTGTGCGATAATAAAACGGTTCGTTCGAGTCGGCCTGTCCAGTCCCAAGAGCTTTACCAGCGGCTCTATGCTGAGCCCCTCGATAAAAATGGTAAAGAGCACCGCCCCGATTACCAGAGACTCGAGGAGCTCGTTTTCTCCGAAAGACGGCATGCTCAGGACGATAGCGAGGGCCACCGCCCCCCGCAGTCCTCCCCAGACGAGGACCGGTTTATATCCGGGCTGAAAGTACCTCTCCGTTGCCCGCATTTCGACAAGGGGGCTTATTCCGTAGACGACCGCCGCCCTCGAGAGCAGCATTGCGGGTATCACCCACGCGAGTATATGCCACACCTCAAACAGCTTTCCGGGCTCTACGTTGAGTCCTACGAAGAGAAAGATCAAGGCGTTTGCCAAAAAGGCCGCGTACTCCCAAAAATGCTCGAGATAGGTGCGCACCGGAGGGGTGACTTTCATCCATCCCCACCCGCTAAAGGTCAGGCCCGCCGCAACTACGGCCATCACTCCGCTGACGTGAAAGAACTCCTCGGCGAGGATGAAGGAAAGATAGGCCAAGACGGTGGTGATGCTGATGACCACCGACGACTCGCTGCGTACCCGCTCGAGGAGGAGGCCGGCAAGAAAGCCGAGGAGACCACCCGTGGCGAGTCCCCCGAGAAAGACGATGAGAAAATCGACTAACCCCTCTCCGACCGAGGCGAGCCCCATCCCCCCTCCGAGTATCAGGCCGACGAGGATTCTCGACAGCACGATGGAGGTCGCGTCGTTGAAAAGGCTCTCCCCCTCGACGAGAACGAAGAGCTGCTTCGGCGCGCCGAGCCTCTTGAAGATCGAGATTACGGCGACCGGATCGGTGGCGCTGAGAATTGCGCCGAGTAAGAGTGCGATACGAAAGGAGAGGGGGGTGAGGAAGGCGACGAACCCTCCGATGAGAAAGGTAGAGAGGAGGAGGCCGGGAACCGCAAGGGTGAGTACCGGTACAATACTCTTACGGAGGGCCCTCACATCCATCCCCTGAGACGACTCGTAGATAAGGGTTGGAAGGAAGAGGAAGAGAATCACCTCCGAGGAGAGTTCGAACTCGTGGAGGGAGGGGAGGGCTTCGGAGAATTGTCTGCTCAGCAGCGAGAGGAGGATGCCGCTGAAGACGAGCATCAC
>CAYFVU010000091.1:0-2820 GCA_964346645.1 uncultured Spirochaetaceae bacterium
CCTACATTCTCTACTTCCATCCATGGGAGCTCACCGACCTGCAACCGAAGATCAGTGCTTTCGATTCTATCTCCCGCCTTCGTCTCTATAGGAATCTCGGCACCGTTACGCAAAGTCTCGAGCAGATTCTCTCACGTGGATGTTTCGTCTCTGCACGGGAGTTTCTCCAGATAGGTAAAGTTCCTCCAAAACTGGAAGATCGGAAAGAAATCATCCTCCGTACGGATCAGCCAAGACATACATTACGGAAGTGTCCGGAGAGAACACTATCCGTAGTCATACCCTGCTACAACGAAACAGACACCCTGCCGTACCTCAGAAACAACCTCGTTTCGCTCGAGCAGGGCTTCGATGGGAATCTGCAGTTGAACTACATCTTCGTCGACGACAGGAGCAGTGACAACACCGTTGGCAAGCTCTACGAACTATTCGGCGGAAGCGACCGGGCAACCATCATAGAGCACGAAGAAAACAGAGGAGTTGCCGGTGCAATACGCACGGGAATAGAGGCGGCTCAGTCCGAGCTCGTTGCCTCCATAGATGCAGACTGTAGCTACGATCCCCTCGAGCTTATGTCGATGATAAACCTCCTGGACGAGAATACGGCCATGGTCACCGCCTCTCCCTACCACAAGAACGGCCGCGTGCTCGGCGTCCCCGAGTGGCGGCTCTTTCTCTCTCGAGGACTCTCGAGCATGTACAAGCTCATCCTCAGCCACAAGCTCGCCACCTACACCGCCTGTTTTCGCGTCTACCGAAAGAGCCGGATAATTGAATCGCTCAACAGCTGGGGCGACTTCCGCGGCATTGTGGAGCTGCTCGTTCGCCTCGACTTTGCGGGGCAAAGAATAAAGGAGTATCCCACTACCCTCCACAGCCGGATATTCGGCTTCTCCAAGATGAAAACTCTCAATACGATTCTCAAACACCTCTCACTTCTTCGAACCATAGGTTCAATCAAGAGAGAAATTCAGCACCAGCGTTGAGGTGATTATAATGACATACACAAAAGTGGTGATTATCGGCGGCGGCATTATCGGGCTCAGGGCTGCCTGGGAGCTTTCGAAGCTCCCGGGATACCGCATAACCGTTATCGAGTCTCGAGATAAAATAGGCGGCATGAGCACCTCCGACGTTATCGGCGGTTATGCCTGCGACCGCTACTATCACGTCATCGTCTCGAGAGACAGCGAGACCATACGTCTCGTCTCGGAGCTCGGATTAGAGGAAGAGTTGTTCATGAAGACGACGAAGAGCGGTTTCTTCGGAGAAGGCCGGCTGGTCAGCCTCTCCGGCGCACTGGATTTCCTCACCTTCCCCTTTCTCACTCTATTCCAGAAATTTCGTCTCGGACTCGGCATCTTCCTTACCAGTAAAATAAAAAACGGCAGCAACTTGGAGAAGCAGTACGTGCGCTCGTGGATGACCCGCATGTTCGGGCGTCGAGTCTACGAGAGGATATGGGATCCTCTGCTGCGCAGCAAGCTCGGTAACGGAAAGGAGGAGACTTCGGCCTCCTTCATGTGGGCTACCATCCGACGTCTCTACGGTGCGCGAAGCGAGACTGCATCCAAGCAGGAGAAAATGGGCCACGTATCGGGCGGCTACGCGAGGATTCTCGCCGAGTGGGAACGGCGGCTTTCGGACATGGGTGTGCAGATCATTACCGGAGAGGAAGCGAAATCGGTTCGCCCTGAAGAGCATCGGATTCATACCAATTCCGGCTCGATCTCCTACGATAAGCTTCTCCTCACCACCCCCTCTCCGGTCATCCTCGACCTTCTCGGCGACACATTTCCCGATGGACTCTACAGGTGTTTTCTCGAGGGTCAGAAGTATCTCGGAGTCCTCTGCCTCCGCCTGCTGCTGAGGGGTTCCCTCTCCCCCTACTATGTAATCAATCTGCTCGACGAGAGCCTGCCCTTTACCGGCATCATCGAATCTACCAACGTCCTCGGCAGCGGACAGTTCGGCGGCAAACACCTCGTCTATCTTCCCCGCTACACCATAGAGGAGGAAGATTTTTCCTCCCTCGACGGGGAGAAGTTAACAGGAGAGTTCATCGAGGCCCTGAGGAAGGTCTTTCCCGACCTCCACGACGAGGATATTCTCGCCTATTCGCTCAGTATCGAACGGTACATTCAACCACTCTATACCCTCGACTACGGAAACCGGATCCCCTCATGCGCGACACCGGTTCCCGATGTGTTCATGGCGAACACTTCAATGATCAAAAATGCCACCCTGAACAACAACGCCGCCATGGAGCTGGCGCTCAGGGCGGTAGAAGAGATAACAGGAGGTGAATGACAAAATGTTCACACACGAAACCGCCGATGTATCGAATAAGGCGATACTCGGTGAAGGGGTAAAGGTCTGGAACAATGCACAGGTTCGCGAGGATGCGCACATAGGCGAAGACACCATCATCAGCAAAAATGTCTACATCGACTTCGGGGTACAGATAGGAAGGAACTGCAAGATACAGAACAATGTGTCGGTGTACCACGGGGTTCGCATCGCCGACGGGGTGTTTCTCGGGCCGCACGTCTGCTTTACCAACGACAGAGTACCGAGGGCCATTAATCCCGACGGCTCGCTCAAATCAGCCGACGAGTGGGAGATGAGCGAAACCAGCGTAGACTTCGGCGCCTCGATCGGGGCCCACTCGGTTATTTTGCCGAACATCCGCATAGGCAGATTCGCCCTCATAGGTGCGGGCAGTGTCGTCACGAAGGATGTGCCACCGCACACCGTGGTGGTAGGAAATCCCGCCCGTCCCATTTCGAAAGTCTGTGCATGCGGAAACAGATTACCACT
>CAYFVU010000091.1:2920-9322 GCA_964346645.1 uncultured Spirochaetaceae bacterium
GAAATCCCGCCCGTCCCATTTCGAAAGTCTGTGCATGCGGAAACAGATTACCACTATATTCCAACGAGAACCAATGTGAGGTTTGCAAGAATGGACGGCACTAAAACAGAGATACCCTTTATAGATCTCCAAGCGCAGTACCACGCGTACGAGGAGGAGATCCGGCGCGAGATGGATGCGGTGTTGGACAGCTCGACCTATATCATGGGACCGAAAGTGGAGGAATTGGAGGAGGCCCTCGCCGACTACGTGGGCCGCCCGTACTGTCTCAGCTGCTCGAGCGGGACGGATGCGCTCTTCCTGGTATTGAAGGCCCTCGGCATCGGTCCCGGCGACGAAGTCATAGTACCTGCCTTCTCCTTTTTTGCTACCTCCGAGGTGGTGGATCTCCTGGGCGCGACACCCGTCTTCGTCGATGTGTGCAATGACACATTTATCATAGACCCTGCACGAATAGAAGAGGCGTTAAGCCCGCACACCAAAGCGATCATCCCGGTCAGTCTCTTCGGACAGGTCTATCGGAGCGAAGAGATAGACCGCCTGGGTACGAAACACGATATTCCCGTAATAGAAGATGGGGCGCAGAGCTTCGGCGCGCTGCGAAACGGAAAAAGATCGCCCGGTTTTGGTACGGCCGGCTGCACGAGCTTCTTCCCGGCAAAGCCCCTCGGCGCCTACGGCGATGGGGGGGCGGTTTTCGTAGACGACGAGATGTTCTACGGTAGGCTGCAGGAGCTGCGCAATCACGGCCAATCGGCGCGCTACACGCACAGCTCCATAGGCATCAACGGCCGTCTCGATGCACTGCAGGCGGCAATCCTCCTGGTGAAGCTGCGTCACTACGAAGAAGAATTGTCAGTTCGACAAAAAGTGAGCGAACGCTACTTCGAGGGCCTCGCAGACCTCGACTACATCATCCTCCCCCGCATCGATGCAGAGAACACTTCAGTCTTTGCCCAGTTCACGATCATGGTGAAAAACCGGGAGAGCTTTGTCGAGTGGATGGCCAAGCACGGTATTCCCACGGCTATCCACTACCCCATTCCCCTCTACCGTCAGCCCGTCTATCGAGACTACGGTTACGACCCGGCCGATTTCCCGGTCTCCGAGAAGGTGAGTGCACACGTAGTCAGCCTGCCCTTCAGCGCCTTCCTTCCCTCCACAGATCAGGAACGAATCGTAGATGCGATACGCGAGTGGAAGGGAGGTCGGTGACATGCGCGCCTTACTCTGCGGCTACGGCAGCATGGGAAAGAATCACTTCAGGGTGCTGAAGGAGTCGGAACGGATAGACACACTCGATGTATTCGACCTCTACGCCGACGTTCCGGATGAGCACAGGGTGGAAAAACTCGAAGACTATCTCTCGGCACACACTCCAGATTTTGCAATCATCGCAACTCCCACCAGAACTCATCGTGACCTTGCCGAGGTAATACTCTCGAGGTCCATTCCCACGCTCATTGAAAAGCCACTCGCCTCCTCTACCGATGAGGCACGCAGTATCCAACAGATTGCACGGGATAACGGTGCCGTGGGGATAGTCGGCTACATCGAGCGTTGCAATCCCGTGGTGAGGGCGCTGAGGGATGAAATCCGCGATTCCAAGGTCTTCTCCATAGCTATCACACGGGTCGGCCCTTTCCCTCCCCGTGTAAAGGATGTGGGGGTTCTCATCGATCTGTCGGTACACGACATAGATT
This sequence comes from uncultured Spirochaetaceae bacterium, assembly GCA_964346645.1. Taxonomy (GTDB): domain Bacteria; phylum Spirochaetota; class Spirochaetia; order DSM-16054; family Sediminispirochaetaceae; genus CAYFVU01. The sequence continues at coordinate 4,624 of CAYFVU010000091.1, forward strand.
TGGTGAGCTTTCTCCTCGATCACTCGCCGATCATCGAGTCGCGCGTGTACAAGAGCCGGCACTTCAATTCCAGCTATGAGGACAACGCGGTGATCACCCTGCGTTTCGAGGGTGGTATCATTGCGAACCTGATAACGAACTGGCTCACGCCTTTTAAGAAGCGGACGGTCGAGGTGGCAACCGATAAGGCGTACTACGAGGCGAATCTCATCTCACGGGAGCTTAAGGCCTACAGCCACTACACGACGAACAACAGCTACGTCGTCAGAAGCTGCAACGTCCGTCCGGGAGAGCCGCTCTCGCTTCAGCTGCAGGCTTTCCTCGAATACATCGAGACGCATCAGCACGATTGTCTCGCGACATTGGAAGACGGCATCCACACGATAGAAGTGATAGAGAAACACCGAAGGACCGAGGCGGGCCTTCCATGAGAGTGATGAGCGTCGTGGGAACGCGGCCGGAGATCATCAAGATGGCTCCCCTGTTAGAGCTCTTCGACAGGGAATGCGAGCACATGCTCGTACACTCCGGCCAGCACTATTCACCGGAGATGGACCGCATCTTCTTCGAGGATCTCGAGCTGCGCTCCCCCGATGTGAATCTGCAGATAGGTTCGATCCCACCTGCTCGACAAGTTTCCGCCGTTATCGTGGGGGTAGAAAACTGCATCGATGAATACGGACCGGAACTCGTGGTCGTCCACGGCGATACGAACACCACCCTCGGCGGAGCCCTTGCAGCGGTGAAATACAGGGGTGGCCGCATTCCTCTTGCACATATCGAGGCAGGCGCGCGGTCCGGGATACGAAGTCAGGTGGAAGAGGTCAATCGAAAGCTCGTCGATCAGATGGCCGACCTTCTCTTTGCGGCAAATCCGGAGGACAGAGAAAACCTCCTGTACGAAGGGCTGGAGGACGAGCATATTTTCGTAACCGGTAACACGGTGCTCGAAAGCAGCAGGCGCATGGCCGATCTCATTCCAGCCGGCTATACCGAAGAGAAGTTCGGTCTTGCCGGTGGAAGCTACGCCGTGGCGACCTTCCACCGCCAGGAGACGGTAGATGTGTACGAGACGCTCAGTAAGCTCGCCGAGGCCATGCAGGGCATATCCGAAAGCTATCCCCTCCTCATACCCCTGCATCCGCGAACAAAAAAACGTCTGGCGGAGTACAACATCGAATTGAATGGACGGCATCTCAGGATCATGGAACCCGTAGGCTATCGTGACATGATCGCCCTTCTCCGTGATGCGCGAGTCTGCCTTACCGATTCCGGCGGACTGCAGGAGGAGGCGGCGGTGCTCAACACCCCGGCTATGGTGCTTCGTGAGAAAACCGAGCACATCAAATATGTGCGATCGGGTTTTCATCGTCTTTGCACGCCTACCAATGGTCACATAGTACCGTCCTTCATCGACATATGGGAAAACCCTCCGATGCCGAGTCACGGACTCACCGCACGTCCGGGAATTGCACGGGAAATCTATTCGATAATACGGAGATTTTTTAGTGTATAGGTATCAAGGCTCGCATAAATGGATACGCTTTATAATCGGCATTGCCATAAGCGTCGCGGTGCTCTATTTTCTCTTCACACGAATATCTTTTCAGGAAGTGTTCTCGATCCTCGGTGAGGCGAGTCTCACCCTCACTGTGTTTGCCTTTCTGCTCTACTTTGCAGACCACACCCCGCCGAGTCTCAGGCTCATGGTGCTTGGACGTAACCGGCAGAGCTCTTTACCCTTCGTATCTGCATTTCGAATAACCATGGTGGCGGCTTTCGGCAACTATGTGTTCCCTCTCAGGCTCGGAGAAGTGGTAAAAATATTCGCCATCTCGGAAAAGAACTCTCCACACAATGTCACCAAAACCGAGGCTACGGGTTACGTAATGGTCGAGAGAATTCTGGACCTGGTTGTGGTGATCTTCTTCTTCTTCATCGCCCTCGTACTCAATAAAATTCATCACCTTCCGCACAACTATCTCCTCCTATTCGGCTTTCTCTTTGCTCTGCTCATTCTCTTTCTCTTTGCGGTAATAAAGAAAACCGAATGGCTTTTCACCTTGGTTTTTAAGATCCCCGACAGGGGAACATTGTTGAAAATAAAGGATGTTCTCTCCCGCCTGCTTCATGTGTTTCGCTTAATACGCGAAGATGGCAAGTCCTTCGGGCTCATTCTTTTGACGGCACTTTACTGGATCGTCGTGTGGGCTACCTACTGGTTCGCCTTTCTCTGCATCCATCACCCAATCGGCCCTGCGGAGAGTTTTCTCATCATGACGATCGGTACACTCGGGGTTACGATCCCCTCGGGACCAGGGGCGGTCGGCATACTCCAGGGGGCTTTCGTCGTCGGTGGAGCCCTGTTGGGAATTCCCGCAGACATCTGCCTTGCTGCAGGCCTGTTCTACCAGGCGGTGCAGGCGCTTTTCATCCTCTCCGTTGGGGGCGTGAGCTATGTTTCATACAAAAACCTGCTCTTTGCATAAGCACAGATCTCTTCTCCTATTGCAAGGCTTCTTCATTTTATGCGTCTTTTTCGCAGGATGTAATCAGGATAGAAAAATGCACACATCAATCGAAGTGACCGACCACATGGTGGATACGGTTTCTCAGCACACGATCTATTTCGGACACAAATCGGTAGGGGCAGATATCATATCCGGATTAGAGGAGCTCGTATCGGATAACAGGATCACAATACTCGAGAGTCGGGATGTACACTCATTTGCGAAGTATTCCTTCCTGCATTCGGGTATCGGTGCCAATACTCTCCCTTTGTCAAAGATAGATGCATTCAAAGACGTAATGCATAGCGGTTTTGGAAACCGAGCAGATTTTGCATTTTTCAAATTCTGTTTTGTGGATTTCCACGAAGAAACAGATATCAATGAAGTGTTCACACATTACACAAAGACTCTACATGAATTGAATAACACATATCCCGAGACTACATTTATCCACGTGACCACACCGCTCATCGCGAAAAACACCAACCTGCAGACGAAACTCAAGAATACCATCAAACCTTTCATAGGAAGAACTGTCTTTACATATAAGAACAATATATATATACATCGATACAATAAATTGATACGAGCAGAGTATGAGGGTGTAGAGCCCATTTTCGATTTGGCCCGTCTCGAATCTACGATACCCGATGGGGATATCTTGACAGTTGCTATTGATAATGAGGAAGTGCCGTTTTTGTATGATAAATATGCCTCGGATGAGGGGCATTTGAGCTCATACGGAGGCAGATACATTGCCCGCCACCTGCTGAGTACGATCTATGATCTAATACAGTCGGAGTCTCAATGAAGTACGGCTCCTACGAAGATTTTGCAGTAGGTTTCAGAAACAGGCTCTTTCAGCTCTTTGCCCGTATCTTTCCGGGAAGCTCAGGACTCAGGGTGTGGCTGCATCGTAGAAGAGGCGTCAGAATCGGCAGGAATGTATTCATAGGCACGGATGTCATCATCGACACATCTACACCGTACAAGGTTTCGATTGGAGACAACGTGACCATCAGTATGAGGTCTACTCTCATCGGCCATTTCGGAAACTATGGAATAGACCATATCAAAAACAGCAAATACTGCCTCATGATCGAGGATAATTGCTTTATTGGTCCGGGGGTCATCATCATGCCCAATGTAACCATAAGCCAAGGTGCGGTGGTTGCCGCCGGCAGCATAGTAACCGTTTCCGTCGCCGCAGGAACCATGGTGCAGGGTAATCCTGCAAAACCGGTAGCTATCTGCGGCATACCGCTTACGCGATCTACGCCGATGTGGCAGTTCGTGAAAAACCTCAAACCGGTTCGATGAACGAGACAAGGCTCAGAGGAAAACTCCTATTCATATGCCTCGATTACAACCCGAATTTCGGAGGTATTGCCGAATACAGCCACAATCTCGCTTTAGATCTTAGGAGGGAGGGGTGCCCGATGCGATAGAGCACGGAAAGAGCGGATTGCTCGTCGACCCGGAGAAACCCACAGCGATTGCCGAAGCCGTTATCTCATTGCTCTCTGATCCCGAAACCGCTGCACGGATGGGACAATACGGAAGAAGAAGAGCGATAGAACGATTCGACTGGTCCTCCCGCGGGAGAGCCGTGGCGAGGATCATCGAAACATAACACAACTTTTCATTTACATCGATTACTTTCAAAGGTAGACTAATTTATGGCAAAAAGCACCTACAAAACATCGGTTGCAGACCGTGAGCGCACCCTTCTCGAAGGGATTCTCTACTACACCTCGTTTCTGCTCCGCTATAAATACCTAATTATATCTATAACACTGGCATCGGCGATAGGCGTCGTTGCGTTTTCTCTGATATCACTTCGCCTCCCACCGGAGAAGAGCCCCCTCCCCAATTACTATCGTGCCTATTCGGTGCTGATTGTGGGCCAAGAGAGCGGCTCGGACATGCAAACGATGCTGGCTACACTCGGTATAGATGCACCTATCGGGCAAGAAAAGATGAATTACGGGGAATTGGCCATACGTGTACTGCAGAGTCGACCTTTTATCGATGCCCTCATTGAAAAACACAACATTGTCGAAAGATACGAGATAGAGAAAAAAGTGCGTACTACCTCCAGACAAATAATTATAAACAGCAGTGATTTTTCACTCGACTCCCGCACCGGCACCCTCACGATCAGCTACGAGTCGATCGATCCGGTATTC
>CAYFVU010000091.1:9422-14420 GCA_964346645.1 uncultured Spirochaetaceae bacterium
CGACTCCCGCACCGGCACCCTCACGATCAGCTACGAGTCGATCGATCCGGTATTCGCCCGGGATGTGGTGCAGAGCATGGTGGACGGCCTGCAGGAGTGGTTTCGAAAGTGGGAGGGCACCAGTTCACGGCAGCAGCTGCGGGCAATGGAGGAGAAGATAGAGGAGGTCTCCCAGGAGATAAGCAGGCTGGAGAAGGAGATCCAGTCTTTTCAGACCAAGTACGGTGTCTTCTCCGTCGATCAGCTGGCGGAGGCTCAGTCGGCGATGATCACCGACCTGGAGTCCCAGCTGCTCCAGACCGAGATGGCCATAAAGAACTACTCCGGCTTTGCCACCATAGAGGATCAGGAGCTGATCCAGCTCAAAGCACAACGGGAGAGCCTGCAGGAGCTCATCCAGCAGGTCGAGAGAGGTCAGGGAGGTAGCGGGGTGCGCGACATGCCTGCGAAGGACGAAATACCCAAGCTGGCGATAGATTACTCGCACCTGACAATGTCCCACGAGATCCAGATGCGCATATTTCAAAATCTGAAGGAGCAGTACGAGGTGCAAAAGCTCACCAGCAGCAGCGGCTCGGTCTTCAGTGTCCTCGATCCGGTGGAGATCCCGGAGGAGAAGTCGCGGCCGAAGCGCAGCGAGCTCTGCATGATCGTGACGGTCATCGGCTTTTTCAGCAGCATAGGCCTGGCAATAATCCTGCACGTGATAAAAAAAATAAAAAACGATCCCGAAAAGAGACGTATCCTCAAGGGTTCTGCGGTCTAACTGCAGCTTATGTGGCCGAAACATATACATATGGCTGTGGTGCTGCTGAGCCTTCTGCTCACATGCCCGTCTCTTGTGTGCGGGGCTGAATCCGATATCAGCTATTATAATCCGAGCGGTGTCTCGGGAGCGCTTACGGCGGGAACGGTGCTGGATATAGCCCCGTACGGCGTAGAGAAGCATTATTATTCGGTTCAGGGCACCTACCGGCTCGAAGGAAATCCCGCAGTCTCCACTAAGCCCTCAGTATCGCTGAACAGCTCCGCGGCATTGTTCAGACTCCCCCTGCTTCTCGATATCGGGTTTTTCAGAAGAGAGGATCGACGGGGATACTATCTCCACTGGTATGCGGGAGGCGGTGCGGAGCTGTACAGCTCTGCAGACAAAAATTTTCTCTCGCCTTTACTCACGAGCGGGATTTCGTTCAGCATTTCCATCTTCTATCTCGACATCACCACGGCAAGCGCCTATCGTCCGGGCAACATCGATTCGGACATTGGATTCACAGCCGGACTCTTCTTCCATCCATAAAAGGTAGATATATTATTTTCGTTGTACCGAGCACACTTCCCTGCTATACTTATGATAGAAAAACGTATCGAAGCGACAGATCCGTGGGAAAGTGTATAAAAGGATCGTGAGTATGAGAGCACTATATTTCTGCATCTTCACCAGCCTCCTGATCTGCTTATTGCCTATATCGATTGTTTCACAAGAGAGTACCGTACAAGGCACAATGCAACAGGAGTTTCAACAGTGGCGACCTGAACCGCAAACGTCGGAGTCCGGGGACGATGAAGATGACGATGACAGCATACGCGACCAGATCAAGCGGCTACAGCTTGCAATCTCCAATGAAAACTATCCTGTTACCCCGGGTGACATATTCCGCATCTCCTTTACCACCGCCGGCTCGCCGGTGTCGAACCAGATCATATTGGAGAGCGACTACACGCTCAACCTGGGGGTATTCGGAGAGATCGATGCCCAGGGGATGAAGCTGCCCGAGCTCAAGAAAAAAGTGGAAAAGCTGGTGCAGGAGGCATACCCGAGAAGCCTCCCGTCGCTCACCATGATCTCCACAGGAACCTTTCAGATTCCGGTGGTGGGAGAGATTCCAAAAACGAAATACGTGCAAGCCTGGGGACTGTCGCGTTTGAGCGAAGTCGTGAGCGAAGATGTCATCGGCCGGCATTCATCATTACGAAATGTAGAAATCATTGCAAAAAACGGCCGTTCACAGAAATACGATTTGTGGATGGCGAGATACAAGGGAGATCTCTCCCAGAATCCGTACGTCAAACCCGGCGACAGAGTCATCGTATCCAGGGTCAAAAAGCAGATACAGGTTACCGGAGAGGTGTACAGGCCGGGCAAGTATCAGCTCCTCGAAGACGAGAGCCTGCAGGACCTGCGCTTCTTCACCGGCGGATTCACCCCCCTTGCGGACCTCAAACGCATTACCGTGGAGCGTTTTACAGGCGCGGAAGCGGAGTTGATCGTGAAGGACTTCAGCGAGTACGAGCTTGAAGGATTCGAGTTCAAGGATCGCGACATCGTCACGGTGCCGTCTAAACGTGACGAAGACCTGCGCGTAACGGTCGTAGGTGCGGTCATGAACCCCGGCAGCTACCGCTTTACCCCGCCGGAGAAGTACATGTACTACGTAAACCGTGCCGGCGGCATCGACTTCGAACGAAACTCGAACAACGAGGTTGCCATCATCGATCGCTACGGCAACAAGCGCAATATCGACATGCCGGTCATGCCGGGAGACACGATACATGTGCTGAATAACGATTTCATTTACAACCACAACCGGTACTTTCCGGTGGTCACGACGGGCTTTGCTTTCATCCTCACCATTATTCAAATCATTAATCTGGCGAATTAGAAAATATCAGGCACCTTTTCGCATAAAAGCCCGGTCTGGAAAAGCTGCATATCTGCAGCCCGGACCGGGCTTTTTTATTGCCTATTTACCTTACTATTTTTGTTATTTTTATTTCTGCTACTTCCGACACCTCAAGTTCTGTTCAACTCTGCTGCCATTCCATGTACCATCCACCCGACGGCTGTGCCGATTCGTCGAGCGAGCTGTGGTAATCCGATTCGTCGCCCGATTCGAGGGCGGTGACGGCAAAGTCGTAGCGACCGTAGTCGAGTTCGGGGTGGTTGACGGTGTACTCGGTCGTGCCGTCGTCCACCTGTTCCAACTCGCTCCAGCCCTGCTCGCCGTGGCTGCGGAAGTAGAGCTTGTAGCCGGTCACATCGCCTTCCTGCGGCGGATTCCACGCGAGTGTAAAAGAGTCGCCCTTTACCTGAATGGGCGATGGGCTTGCCTGTCCGTCGCTGGGATTATCAGGATTATCGGCATTACCGTCGCCGTCGTTGTCTATAAAACCGATCTTCTCGTCGGTGAAGTTGAGGGGGTTCTGGCATGAGAGCAGAGCTGTAACTGCGAAAAGCAGCGCGCTGAGCTGTAAAATGGTTCGTGCAGTCTTGTTCATTGTGGACCTCCTGCGAACAAAAGTTTAAACCATCATATATAGCAGGATTCATGCCAGGAGGTACAAAATTTTATCAGTTTTAATTGCCGACGTGGGCACGAATTAAAAAAATGCGCATTTTTGTCGCTTTGTGCGGCGGAGCAGTGCGTCGACTATAGTGTAATTGGTAATTACGAATACGTAATTGCTGCGCCGAGGTCGTAGGGACTGTGAGGGGCGGCCGTAGGGCTGATCTATCGACTACTCGCTGTGCTTCGGCCAGTTAGGACTCTTTATGCCGTACTTCGCGATTTTGTAATTGAGGCTTCGGGGGCTCATCTTGAGGAGCTTTGCCGCGTCCTTCTGGACCCAGTTGGCCGCCTTCAGGGATTGGCGGATCAGGTCCTCCTCGAGCTCCTCGAGGCTCAGTCCCTCTTGAGGGATCTTGACGAACTTGAACTCCTCCTTCTGCGGGCTGCTCTTGGGCGTGAGGTTCAGGTCACCGCTGGTAATCTCACTGCCGTCGGCCATCAGCACCGCGTGCTCGACGCTGTTGCGCAGCTCCCGCACGTTGCCGGGCCAGCTGTGCTTCAGGAGGACTTGCTTCGCATCCGGAGCGAAATCCTCTATATGCTTGTCTAATTCTCCGGCGAATTTTTGGAGGAAGTGGCGGGCGAGGGGCAGGATGTCCTCCTCCCTCTCGCGAAGGGGAGGGACCTCGATGGGAATGACGTTCAACCGGTAGTAGAGGTCCTCGCGGAATCGGCCTTCGTCCACCTCGATGACGATGTCCCGGTTCGTGGCGCTGATGATGCGCACGTCGACCTTTATGGTGCGGCTGCTGCCGATGCGTTCGAACTCCCTCTCCTGCAGGACGCGGAGGAGCTTCACCTGGGTGCCGACTTCGAGCTCGGTAATCTCGTCGAAGAAAATGCTCCCCCCGTTCGCCTGCTCGAATCGGCCGATTCTCACCTTGTCGGCGCCGGTGAAGGCTCCGCGTTCGTGGCCGAAGAGCTCGCTCTCGAGGAGGGTGATGGGGAGAGCGGCGCAGTTTACTTTAACGAAGGCCTTGTCGGCCCGGCGACTGTTGTAGTGAATGGCTCCGGAGACCAGCTCTTTGCCGGTACCGGTCTCGCCGGAGAGCATGACGGTGGTGTCGGTCGGCGCCACCTTCTTCACCAGATCGAGCACCTTCTGCATCTTCGGGCTCTTGCAGACGAAGTTCTCGGTCTCCCAGATGAGCGGTCGCTCGCCGCGCAGGTTCTGTGTCTCGAGCTCGAGGCGCGCGAACTCTATGGCCTTCTCGATCTTGAGGTAGAGGTCGGCGGTATGGAAGGGTTTCTGGATGAAGCTGTGGGCGCCCATCTTCACCGCACGCACCGCTTCGGTAATGTGTTTGAAATCGGCGGTGACGATGACCGGTGCGTTCTGGTTGGAGCGTGCCCGCTCTTCGAGTATGTCGTCGATGCTGCCGTCGCGGAGGGCCACATTGCAGACGACGGCGTCGAAAAGCTCCCCCTGCATGGCTTCGAGTCCTGCTCTGATGCTGCGCTGCCAAACGAGTTCGATTTCCCCGTTCTCTGGGTAGGTACGTATTGCCTCGACGTCCTCGCGCGAGTCGTCGATAATCAATACTTTCATTACCTTCCATCATAGTCCATAGTCCCTGTATTTCAAGCAAATTCGCACCATTCATAGAATTATCTTCAAAAACCGCCTCACTTCCCGCCTTTTCCCTTGCCT
>CAYFVU010000092.1:0-14139 GCA_964346645.1 uncultured Spirochaetaceae bacterium
CTGTCAACCGCTTCACGCGTTTTCCCAAAAGGGGGATATCGGCTGCAATTTCTACTAGTTCCTAAAGCCGGACGTTTAGTATAGCACCCGTTAAAAAAACTGTCAATTAAGTGACAGCTTTTACCTGAGAACTATAGGAAACAATCCGTATCTTTCGACGATTGAAATTGTCGCCCCGTCGGTGAGAATTCACTCACGCAACGAGAGCCAAAGTATAGAAAAACGGATAAAATGTCAATACAGCGATTGCTGTGTCAATACGTTCAGGGGCTTTTCTCGAACTCCGGGAACGCTTTTATGACGTAAGTACCGAAGGAGAGCACCGAGGAGAGGGCGCCGAGGGCGAACACTACGACCGCCGCAAGCGCTATCCCCTCTAAGAGCAGCTCGAGATCCGACAACAAGTGCAGAACTACGAAGTGGATCACTCCGAGTATTCCCCCAACAGCGTAAGTTACTGCCTTCGCCTTACCCCACATAGAAGCGGCCATAGCCACCCCCTTCCTGATCATGAGCATGCGCAGGAACGTCGCGCCGAGCTCCCGATAGATCAGCACGAGAAATATCCACGCCGGCATGAGCCCGGACAAAGTAAAGCAGAAGAAGTAGGTCATGCGGCTCATTACATCGGCGAAGGGATCGATGACCTTGCCGATATCGGTAACGAGCCCGAATCGCCGAGCAATGAGGCCGTCGAGGACATCGGAGACCTCGATGATTATGAATATGAGCACCACCGCAACTGTCGAGATGATAGAGATGCGAGAGACCGCGGGTATCACCGACCCCGCAGAGGCAACGCCCCCTCCGAATGCTCCGGTCCAGTCAGGGAGGAAGTAGAAGATGAAGAAAACGGGCGACAGGATGATCCTGAGGACGGTTAGTTTGTTCGGCCAATTCATGAATGGGCCTCTCGTACATCGTGTTCCGTATGCGGGTCCTCTTGAAAGAGTTTTCTGTACTTTGCCGATCGTGAGTAGCTGTAGAGGAGTGAGTATCCGAGGGTAAACCTGCGACGTACCAGCCGACGAAGCTTCCGGTCCATCTCCGTACGGGTCTCGAAGGTGTAGACCTTCCGTCTGCCCGTTTCTATGTACGGTCCCCAAATCACGGTCAGCGTGTAGGTTCCGAACAGACCCGTCTGATAGTCGTGCAGCGTGTAGTAGTAGCGTCTATTTCCGTTCGTACGCACAAAAGTTACTATCATTACACCCCCACTATCGGCAGGGTCATTCTAAAGCTCCAGCTCTCCGAATACTTTTTCCAGCTCTACCTCGGGTCCGTCTATCCATCCTCGGTAGCGGGAGAACTGTTCCGGTTCGGCAATGTTTAAAGCCTCCTCGGAGACCCGCACGAAGGGCAGCAGGACCACAACGCGCTCGATAAGCGGACCTCCTTCTCCGCTTTCATTATCCGACAAAGGTCCGATCTTTTCAACACGGTACAGCTGCGAGGCGCGAGGATAGAAGAGCCACTCTGAGAGCTCCACACGACTGTAGATCACAGAAAAACCTCCCGCAATCCCCTCGTTTTCCACCACCATGCGGGATGTGTCTAAGCCGACCGCGCGGATTATCTCGAGCTCTATCCGTTCATCGCTTACCGAGAGCACGCGGACATCCACAAGAGGCCCCTCCGCCTCCTCGCAGTGCCGTCCACCGACGTACAGCGTGAGGAGGGTAAAGAGAGAGACGATCAGCACGATCAGCAATCCTCCGGCTGTCTTCTTCCACGTTGCGGCGGCCGCGCCGAGTGCCGTTGCGACAGACCCGACGATCCAAAACGAGGAGTCGTACACCAACGAAGGAATATCGAGTAAAAAGAGCGAAAAGAGTATGACGGTAAAGAAGAGGGCGAGGTAGAGGTAGACTCCCGCCACTGTCACGTTTCGCCTCTTTCCCCGGTGAAAGATGCTGCGCAGAAAGGCGCTCACTGCCGCACCGAGGAATATCCCGGCACCGCTGAGAAAGAGGAAAGGAGAGTGGATGTCCAGACCGCCGCAGGCCATCTCTTCTCCCTACATATCGAGCAAATTCGAGTACTTGCCTCGAAGATAGTCGATGAAGGGCTGCGCATCCAGCTCTGCACCGCATACGTCTTTCAGCAGCTCCGCGGGTGTCTTCGCCGCTCCATGGCGGTGGATGTGTTCGCGCATCCACTCTCTGATGGGAGAGAACTCTCCGTGTGCTACGAGACCATCGAAATTTTCGAGATCCCTTTGCATGACTTCGTAGAACTGGGCGCCATAGAGATTGCCGAGCGCATAGGTGGGAAAATAACCGATTGCACCCATCGCCCAGTGAATATCCTGCAGTACTCCCTCCGCATCCTTTTCGGGTCGGATGCCGAGGAGCTGTTCCATTGCCCGGTTCCATTCGCTCGGGAGATCGCGGACCTTGAGGTCGCCGGTGACCATGGCCTGTTCGAGCTCGTACCGGAGAATGACGTGAAGGCTGTAGGTGACCTCGTCAGCCTCTATGCGGATGAGGGACGGGTGAACCCGGTTTACTGCCCGTAGGAATCGGCTCAGGGTAACATCCGTCAACTGCGAGGGAAAGTACTCACGTAAGACGGGGAAGTACCTGCGCCAGAACTGTATGCTCCTGGCAATCATGTTCTCCCAAGTCCTCGACTGCGACTCGTGTACACCGAGCGAGGCTCCCTCCCCCAGAACTGAACACTTGTATTCATGGGCTATACCCATCTCGTAGAGGGCGTGGCCGGCCTCGTGCACCGTGCCGAAGAATGCCGAGGTAAAATTGTGCTCATGGTAGCGAGTCGTGATGCGCACATCGTCGCCCCCTACCGCCATGGTAAAGGGATGCGCGGTGACATCGAGTCTTCCCCGCTCGAAATCGTAGCCCAAGTCCTCGAGTATTCTCCTGCTGAGTGCCTCCTGCTGCTCTATCGGGTAGTGTTGGGAGAGAAACGAAGCGTCGACACTGCTCTTCTCCTTCAGCTCTTGCACCAAGGGCACGAGCGCCTCTTTCAGATCCGAAAATACTCTGCCCACCTTCTTCGTGGTCATCCGCGGCTCGTACTCGTCGAGCAGTGCGTCGTAGGGATGGTCATCGTAACCGACCGCCTGTGCCTTCTCTATGTTGAGGGCCAGCAACTTCTCCAAGTGGGGCGCAAATGACCCGAAATCGCTCCGCGATCGTGCGTCTACCCAGACCGACTGTGCGGTGCTCACCTCCTGCGCGAGCTCGGTAACGAGCCGTTTGGGTATCTTCGTTGCCCGGTCGTACTCCCTCCTCAGTGCACGGAGGAATGCACGGTCTTGCACACCGAGATCCTCTCTTCCCGCTGGACTTTCTGAGCTCGACCCGGCCTCTTCTAAGAGCTCCCCTATTTCGTCGGCCGAGAGCTTCTCGTGCGCGAGCCCCTCGAGGAGGCCGAGCTGCTCGGAGCGCTCGTCTATCCCCCTCTTGGGCATGCCGGTTTCCTGGTCCCAGTGGAGAAGCGCAACGGAGTGGCGTATGAGCTGTATCTCACGATCCCGGGCCCGCAGTTTCTCCAGTGCCGTATTCTCCCTCATACCGCTCATAACTCTTCCTTGTTTTCTATCTTCTCCTTGGCCTTGGAGATGAATTCGTCCACGGTGAGCACCTCCTGTTGCTTGCCCTTGCGCAGCCTGAGGGCGACGCTGCCGGCATCCTGCTCCTTCTCTCCGACCACCAGCATGTAGGGAATCTTCTCGTTCTGAGCATTGCGGATCTTCGCATTCATTCGGTGCTCGCTGAGGTCTGCATCTACACGAAGTCCCGCCGCGGCCAGCCGCTGCTTCACCTCGTGGGCATAGTCGTTGAAGACCGGCGCCACCGGTATGAGTCGAGCCTGTACCGGCGAGAGCCAGACGGGGAAGGCTCCCGCATAGTGTTCGACGAGGACCCCGAAGAACCGTTCTATCGAGCCGAGAAGCGCCCTGTGAACCATATAGGGCCGTTTCTCCTTGCCATCCTGGTCGACGTAGGTCATATCAAAGCGCTCAGGCAGATTGAAGTCGAACTGCACCGTCGTCATCTGCCACTCGCGCCCCAGGGCGTCTTTTATCTTCAGATCGATCTTCGGACCGTAGAAGGCGCCGCCTCCTTCGTCTAGCTCGTATTCGAGTCCCTCGGTATCGAGGGCCTTGCGCAGCGACTCGGTAGCCTGATCCCAGGAGGTGTCCTCTCCGACTGCCTTCGCCTCTTCCGGACGGGTAGCCAGATAGGCCTTCACGTCCCTGAAGCCGAAATCGCGCCAGACCTCCAGAGAGAAGCGGAGGACCGTCAGGATCTCGTCCTCGATCTGCTCGGGGGTGCAGATGATGTGGGCATCGTCCTGGGTAAAACCGCGTACCCGCAGGAGGCCATGCAGCACCCCGGAACGCTCGTAGCGGTAGACCGTACCGAGCTCGGCCCAGCGAAGCGGCAGGTCGCGGTAGGAGTGGAGGTTCGACTTGTAGATCATTATGTGAAAGGGGCAGTTCATCGGCTTGATGTAGTAGTCGTTCTCGTCGACCTCCATGGAGCTGTACATACCCTCCTTGTAGAAGTCGAGGTGTCCCGAGGTCTCCCAGAGCCAGGACTTGCCTATGTGCGGGGTATAGAGCAGCTCGTAGCCGCTCTCCATATGGCGGTTACGCCAATAATCCTCTATGGCTAAACGGATCCTCCCGCCCTTCGGATGCCAGTAGATTAGTCCCGGTCCGGCCTCCTCATGAGTCGAGAAGAGATCGAGCTCCTTACCGAGCTTGCGGTGATCCCGTTTCTCTACCTCCTCGAGGTGAGAGAGGTACTGCCGCAACTCCTTCGGATTGCTCCACGCGGTCCCGTAGATACGGGTGAGCATCTGGTTCTTCTCATTCCCGCGCCAGTAGGCGCCGGCAACCGAGAGAAGTTTGAAGGCCTTGGGGTTGAGCTCCTTCGTACTCTCCACGTGAGGTCCTCGGCAGAGGTCGGTGAACTTGCCCTGCGTGTAGAGAGAGACATCCTCGCCCTTCTCTATCGCATCGAGCAGCTCGAGTTTGTAGTCCTGATTCTGCTCGCGAAAAATCTTCTCCGCTTCCTCTCGGGGAACGACCGCGCGCTCGAACTCGCGATCCTCGTTTATGATCCGCTCCATTCGCTCCGATATGTCCTCGAGATCCTCATCGTTAGGCTGTCGGGGAAGTTCGAAGTCGTAGTAAAATCCGTTGTCTATGGGCGGTCCTATCGCCACCTTCGCGCTCGGGAATTTCTCGAGCACCGCCTCGGCCATCACGTGCGCCATCGAGTGTCTGATCTTATGCAGCGTTTCCTGATCCGCCATTATGTGTACCTCCATATATGTGTCGTTATCTCATGACAATAAAAAAGGCTCCTGCGCCTATTCTCCCTACATCAGCATGTAAGGACGAAAAGCACAGGAGCCCTCCGCGGTTCCACCTTACTTCCGTCGCCGCTCTTTTCTCGCGGGCTTCACGTTTCAACCCGAGGCAGCAGCCGGACCATCGCGAGGATGCGAGGTCTGCAACGCTCGGGCGCAACGTGTTCCGCACGTCGCGGCGCCGACTCTCGATTCGTCCCGTTTTCGCAGGGAATCGCGGCACGGTCTACTCAGGTACTGCATGCGCCTTTCGACCGGCGGCTCTGGAGTGGTTTTCGAGAGAGTCCGACGGGCGACTTCCAGCCCGGTGAAGAATCAGCACTTCCCCTGCGGCCGCCCTCTCTGTCGACGGATTTTTTCTCTACTCGTCTCCTTCAACGCCTCGAACTCAATAGTGCGAAAAAGATGGGCGGATGTCAAGCGCTCTGCCGCCGGCTCAAAGCCGCTCTGTCGCCCGCTCAAAGCCGCTCGAGAAAATGCTCCACGTGACCAACGAACTCCGCTTGATGGCTTATGTGGAGCCAGTGTCCGGCCCCCTCTACGACCTGCTCTTCTGCGGCCGGAAAGAGGCGAAAGAAATCCTCTCGGTCCGACTCGGGAAAGTGGAGTGACCGGCCGCCGCGCACGAGCAGAACGGGGCCTGTCCAGCCGCCCGGAACTCGTTGAGGGCCTTCCCGCTGCAACA
The DNA here is from genome assembly GCA_964346645.1 of uncultured Spirochaetaceae bacterium. Classification (GTDB taxonomy): domain Bacteria; phylum Spirochaetota; class Spirochaetia; order DSM-16054; family Sediminispirochaetaceae; genus CAYFVU01. Next base: position 6,035 of record CAYFVU010000092.1, read on the forward strand.
CACCGCCCCGCTGCAACACACCTCGGCAGACCTCGGAGATACGGCCGGCCGCAAAAAGAGTCCCCTCGCGCCAGCGAAATCCTCGCCTCCCCGTCTTTATCCCCCCATCTCTCTCCGCGTTCTGCAGGAGGAATGCGGCTATCTCTTCGGCACCGACCTTTGAGGCGAGCAGCTGCTGAGCCTCTCCGCGGCTCGATACCGACCCGAGATCGATCTCGGTCAGTGCCTCTGCTATGTCGCGCAGCCCCCTACAGACCTCCTCGGGAATTTCGAAGGGCGTCACATCCACAATTACCAAGCCTGAGGCTCCATTGGGATAGCTTCGAACGTATTCGAAAGCGGCCTTGCCTCCGAGAGAATGGCCGAGGACTACCGGCTTCTCCAGCTGCTGCTCTTCTATGAACTCGCGCAGATCGTCGGCAATGGCGTCGAACGAGAGCTCGCCGATGGGAGACTCGCCATGAGATCTCAAATCGATCGTCCATACATCCCGCCGCTTCGCCAACGCCGTGGCTACGCTGCGCCAATTCCTCTTTCTGCCGAAGAGGCCGTGGAGAATGACCAGCGGCAGTCTGGGTCCGGCATCCTCGTGCCCGTCCGCGGGGAAGAACGCGGAGGAGAGTCTCATGAAAAGTCCCAGGCCTCCTCCGAGATGACCTTGCCCTGCTCTTTGCGGCTTCTCGACGATGTCTCAGATTGCGCGTGTTTTTCGTTCAGCTCTGATGCGTCACCGGGGTAGCCTATCACGACTATCGTTATGAGGATGTACTCGTCGGGGATATCGAAGCTGCGCTTCAGACGCTGATCGTCGAAACCGGCAATCGGATGGGCAATGAGCCCCTCTTCAACGGCCTGCAGCTGCAGGCTCATCGTCGCCATACCCACATCGAAGAGGGCGTATTCTCGCCGATCGCTGAGATTGCAATCCAGCTCGGGCATCGTCGCGACGAGCATGTAGAGCGGCGCCTTCTTCGCCCAGTAGTTGCCGTCGGCGAGCGACTCGGCCACCCTGCCGCGCCCCTCTTCGCTCTTCACGAGGAGGAACCTCCACGGCTGCTTGTTAGAGCAGCTCGGGGCGTAGGTCGCCGCCGTTACGATACGCTCCTGCACCTCGGGCTCCACCTCTCTCTCATCGAGGGCCCTGCGGGCCCTTCTCTTCTCTATTGCGGGAATGATTTCAGCCATGTCGTCCTCCTATTCCATATTTTTAATATATGCTTCCACCTCGTCGATCATGCGATCGGGGGTGGAGGCGCCTGCGGTAATGCCAATCGTTCCGTAGCTCCGGATCTCCTCTGGAAGCTGCTCGGGTGTTTCGACGTGCCAGGCGGGCTTTCCGAAGGAGAGTGCGAGCTGATGGAGCCTCTTCGTGTTGGAACTTCGCAATCCTCCTATCACCACAATAGCCTCGACCTTCTCGGAGAGCTCCTTTAGCGCCTGCTGTCGTTCACGAGTAGCAGGGCAGATGCTGTCGATCACCTCGAGCTCGACACCCTTTCTGCGGAGGATATCGATGATACGCCGGTACTCCTCGATGGCGATCGTGGTCTGTGCAATCACAAGTGTCGGTTCTTCGAGTTCGAGCTGCTCCGCCTCCTCAGGGGAAGAGATTACGACCGTTTTATCCGAATAACCCGACACTGCCTGCACCTCTCCGTGGCCCGGATCTCCGACGAGAACCACGTTCCAGCCCGTGTCGCCGTAGCGCTCGACGAGCTGCATGGATCTGGTCACCCGGGGGCAGGTTCCGTCGATGAGTGATGCGCCGCACCGCATCAACAGCTCCTTAGTGCTCTTCGGGATGCCGTGGGCGCGGATGACCACAACTCCGTTTTCGAACTGCTCGGGATCGTCTATGCGTTCCACCCCCCTCTGAGCGAGCTCCTCGAGGGCTTGCCGGTTGTGGATGAGGGGACCGAAGGTAGAGACTCGCTCTCCTCTGCTGTTCTCGGCGGCCTCCTCTACCTTGGTCATTGCCCTCCGGACTCCCATACAGAATCCGAGTATCTCTGCCCGTATGACCGTGCGATTCATATCACCTCTTTATATCTATCAAAAAAAAGAGGGGTCCGACCAATGGTCGAGCTCCCCTCTTTTTGTCATAACCTATTGTCATAACCTACGCTGAGCGGCCGCGCCTTCGGCACATGGAGCTCCGGCGGCACGCCGTCTTTACGCAGCACGAAGGCCGCCGGTTGCACATGAACCGCCGGCGATACCTCGGCTACTTCTTCTTTTTCTTCTTCTGCCGTTTTCCCTTCAGCTTGCGCTCTGCCGCGGGTATCTCAGTCGGATCGGTAACTCGGGAGGCGGCTGCCGCCGGCTTCTGCTTCGCCCCCTCTTCTTCCGTAGCGTCCTCTTCGGGCTGCTTCTTCAGCTCTTTCTCCGTCGGTGCAGCAGGAAGTCCCTGCTTCGTACGCTGTTTGCGATAGCGGGAATTCCACCAGCCGAGCAGGGTCGGGGATGCAATGTAGATAGAGGAGTAGGTACCGACGATGATACCCACGATGAGGTTTAGGGCGAAATCCTTTATCGGTCCCGACCCGAAGAAGTAGAGCGAGAGCACCGCCAACATCGTGGTAAGCGAGGTTATCAGCGTTCTGCTGAGGGACTGGGTGATACTGGTGTTGATGATCTCTGTGTGACTGCGCCCCTGCAGCAGCCCCTCGTTCTCTCGGACACGGTCGAAGACGACGATGGTGTCGTTCAGCGAGTAACCGATAATCGTCAGCACCGCCGCGATGGTCGTGGTCGAGACCTCCAGCTGAATCGTACCGATAAATCCGAGCATTATAAGCACGTCGTGGGTAAGCGCGGCGATTGCGGAGATCGCGTAGCCGAAACGGAACCTGAACCAGATATACACGAGAATGAGCACCAGCGCGAGTATGATCAAGCTGATAGACTGACGCGCAAGGGTCTCGGAGAACTGTGGACCGACGTAATCGGAACGCTTGGTAACCAAGGTGTCCTGTCCGAATTTTCCCTCCAAGAGCTCGTTGATCCTGCTCTCGAGCCTGTCCTTCATCTCCCCGGACGGATCGGCAATGCGAACCATGAACTCCTGGTGGTAGGGTTCGCCCACCACTTGCACCTGAGGCGATCCGAGGGGGTCGAGAGCCGCACGTACCTCTTCGATTTCTACATACTCATTTTGATTTTGATTCCGAATATTTATGGCGACCGGCTTGCTACCCAACTCCTCGGGGAAGCTCAGTCCGGTGACGATGGTCGAGCTCTTCGTGTCGGCATCCGCTCGCAGCTCGATATCGAGCTCATCGTTCGCCTGCAGCTCCTCGGCGATCTCGCCTATGGTCTCGTATTCGGAGAAAGGCAAAGTCTGCTCGTCCACGCCCTCTTCTCCGCGGAACTCGAGCACCATTGTGTTCTCCTCCACGTTGACCGTGGCGTCGTCGGTGCCCGTGTAGCCTATAGTCATGCCGACCGGCGCAACCTGCACGCGCTGATTGAGTCCGGCCTCGAAGTCGATCCCGAGATTGAAACCGCCCTGTGTAACCGTTCCTACTATTCCGCCTATGACCACCACGATGGAGATTGCCATCATGAGAAAGCGGATCTTGGTAAAATTAACTACTCTCGTCATCGAATCCTCCAGCCTAAGCTCAGTTTTTTCACCCGTACATGTTCAACAATGAAGTCGAAGACGAGCCGAGATACGAACAGGGCGGTAAACATCGAACTGACGATACCGACGGCCAGCGTATTGGCGAATCCCTGTACCGGCCCGGATCCGAGCTGAGACAGCACGAGAGCGGCGATAAAGGTAGTAATGTTTGCATCCATGATGGTCCAGAATGCCTTTCTGAAACCTGCCCGCACCGAAGCCTCCGGGGTCTTGCCCAATCGGTACTCCTCCTTGATGCGCTCGAAGATAATCACGTTGGCATCCACCGCCATACCGACGGTGAGAATGATACCGGCTATGCTCGTGAGGGTGAGCGTCAGGTTAAAGGCCGAAAGGATAGCCACGATAAATACCAGGTTCAAGATGAGGGCGAGATCGGCGACAAAGCCTGCTCCCACATAGTAGAGAACCATGAAAATGATAACGAGGATAAAGCCGAGGGTAATAGCCCTCAGACCCTCTCGTACCGAGTCCTCACCGAGGGAGGCTCCTACCGCCTGCTGGCTGTTGACCACCAGGTCCACGGGCATGGCGGCGGTCCGCAGCACGAGGGCGAGGTTGTTCGCCTCCTGCCGGTCGAAACCGGTCATCTGCACCTGGTCGCGTATAGGCTCGGAGATACGGGCCATCGATTTGACCTTATCGTCGAGCACTATGGCCATGGTTTCACCCTGATGTGCGGAGGTGAGCTTATAGAAGATCTCGCCTCCCTGTCTGTCGAGGGTGAAGTTGATGACAGGCTTACCGGTTATCGGGTGCTGCCCCACCGTGGCATTCTGAATGTGGGAGCCGTCGAGTCCGACCTCCTCATCTATCACCACATAGCGCTGGAGCTTGTCGATGCCGTACTCGTCGCGTTCGTAGAAGCCGCGTACGACGAGTCCGGCCGACACGAAGTCGGGACGCTTTATCTGCCCCTCCTCCGTAAAGACCTGCGTCGGCCGTTCGTTGAAGTATTGCTCGACGCGCTGACTCATCTCCTGGTCTACGATGTGAAAGTTGAGGGAGCCCTTTCCCATGAGGAAGGAGTCTACCCGTTCGGGGTCGGCCGCACCGGGAATCTCCACGGCGATCTGGTGGTCGCCCTGGCGCCTGATCTCCGGCTCCGTGACACCGAACTGGTCGATGCGGTTATTGAGAATCTCCATGGCACGATCGACCGCCTGGTTCTGATCCTCCTCCGTCGGCTCTCGGTCGAGTCTCCGCTCGAGACTGTCGAGGTCCGCCTCGAGAAGAATACTCATACCGCCGGAGAGGTCCAGTCCGAGCTGAAGGATTTCGCTGCTCTGCTCCTTCAGCGACTGGAGCTTCTCGCGATGATATGACTCGATCGCCTCGAAGGCATCCTTTTCGCTGCGGAAGCCGGCGAGTACGTTCTTCACGTTCCAAGTGTCGGGCATATCCCGTTCGCTGTTCTTGTACTCCTGCCTCGCTGCATCGACGATGAAGTCGTACTTGTCGGGAACCTCCGCCTCGGGCTGCTCTTCGACGAGCCGGGTGAGATCATCCAACTGCTTCGCCGCCTGTCCTCGCGCGTATTCCCTGATCTGTGTGTTCGATCCCGCAGAAAGCTGCTTCATATCCTGCGGAACCATGAAGTACCATTCAAAAGTGGGATAGAGGAATATTCCGCTCACCACTAGTACCAGTATTACTACCAGTAGTCGTCCACGTTTGCTCATACGTTAACTCCACTCGTGGGATTGTGTAAAAAAGTACAGGAAGAACCGGACGGAGTAGCCCCGTGGTTCTTCCCTCAATAAAGGGAGACTGCTTTTTACTCTTCGTTATCTTCGCCGGACTCTTCTTCAGTCTCTTCTTTCTCTTTGCCTTTTTCCAGTACGCTGCCTATTGCGTTCTTGGTAAACTCGAGCTTAGTGCTGTCATCGACCTTTACCACGACCGTCTGCTCACGCACCGAGGTAACCGTACCGCGGATACCGCCGATACTCGCCACGCGGTCGCCCTTCTTGAGGGCCGCCAGCATCTTCTGCGTCTCTTTCTGTTTCTTGTTTTGTGGTCGAATGATGAGAAAATAAAAAATAAGAATGACGAGACCGAAGGTAACCAGGGTCGTCATCATCTGTCCGGCGCCTCCGCCGGCTCCGCCGCCTTCGGGCGCTCCCATCAATATCGAAAGATGAGTAAAAGCATCCATCATATATCTACATCCTCTCTGTTAAGGGTTATTGAAAGTTGCAAAAACTTACCACGGATACGGTCCATAGTCAAGGAGACGGCTCTACGCCTCGGCTAAGCGTTTGAATTGCTCTCTAACCTCGATTTCACAGCACCTTCACCTTCTCCACTTCCTCGGGAACGTGATAGACCCCGAGCATTCGTTTCATATCCTCCACCGTCTCGAGCTTCGCGCCGCTTCGGACGTTGTAGCTGTCCACTACGCTGCGCATCTTCTCCTCGTCTCCCTCATAGAGGGCCGAACAGAATGCCGCCCTGAAGAGACCGCGCTCGGCGAGCTCTTCGGTGGAGAGTTTTCCATACTCCTTCTTCGCCTTGCCGTCCACGAGGGTGACATCACCCTGGTATCCGATGGTGAAAATGAAATCTTCCCGTTTCAATTTCCGCTCCTATCCGTTCGAAGTTCACACACGCAAAAACGGCTCCCATGCGAATCCGCACAGGAGCCGTGTGTATCGTTCAAGCTATGAAAAGCTATGGGCTCCGATGTAGCCGGGGCTTACATCATTCCGCCCATGCCTCCCATTCCACCCATGCCGCCCATGCCGGCACCGGCGCCTGCACCTGCTCCGCCTTCGTCGTCCTCGGGCAGATCAGCGATTGCACACTCGGTGGTCAGCAACAGACTGGCGATGGATGCGGCGTTCTGCAGCGCGCTCCTAGTAACCATCGCAGGATCGATGATACCAGCTTTGATCATGTCGGTCCACTCCATCGCGGCGGCATCGAAACCGATTCCCTTTTTCTCCTTCTTCGCGCGGTCGGCGATAATGGCGCCGTCTACGCCCGCATTGATGGCGATCTGGCGGATAGGCTCTTCGAGGGCGCGGAGAACGATGCGGTATCCGACCTTCTCCTCTTCGACCCAGTCCTCGACATTCTGCTTCTCGAGGGCGTGTACCGCCTGGATGAGGGTGATAGCCCCGCCGGGAATGATACCCTCTTCGACTGCGGCACGGGTAGCAGAGAGTGCGTCCTCTACGCGGTGCTTCTTCTCCTTGAGCTCGGTCTCGGTAGCGGCACCGACATTGATGACCGCGACACCGCCTGCGAGCTTGGCGAGTCGTTCCTGCAGCTTCTCGCGATCGTAGTCGCTGGTGGTCTCCTCGATCTGAGCCTTGATCTGGCCGATCCGGTCCTTGATCTCGCTCTCCTTACCCTCACCGTTGATGACGGTAGTGTTCTCCTTGTCGACCTTCACGGACTTGGCCCGGCCGAGTTGCTCGAGCTCGGTGTTCTCGAGCTTCATGCCGAGCTCTTCGCTAATGACCTGACCACCGGTGAGGATGGCAATATCCTCGAGCATCGCCTTTCTTCTGTCACCGAAGCCGGGAGCCTTGACGGCTACCGCGTTGAGAGAGCCGCGAATGCTGTTGACGACCAGCGTTGCGAGGGCCTCTCCCTCGACGTCCTCTGCTATGATGAGGATGGGCTTGTTCGCCTGAGCAACCTTCTCGAGAATGGGAAGAAGATCCTTCATCCCGGAGATCTTCTTGTCGTGGATGAGGATGTAGGGATCTTCGAGCACCGCGGTCATGGAATCCCTATTGTTGGCAAAGTAGGGAGAGAGATATCCGCGGTCGAACTGCATACCCTCTACGAAGTCGGTACTGGACTCGATGTTCTTCGACTCCTCGACGGTGATGACGCCGTCCTTGCCGACCTTTTCCATCGCATTGGCGATCTCCTCACCAATCTCGTGATCGTTGTTCGCAGAAATAGCGGCTACCTGAGAGATCTCCTCTTTGTCCTTGATCTCCTTGGCGCCCTTCTTGACGTCCTCTACTGCGATCTCGACTGCCCGGTCGATACCCCGCTTGATGCCCATGGGATTGATCCCGGCTGCAACGCTCTTCATACCCTCTTTGATTATCGAGTATGCAAGAACGGTGGCGGTGGTGGTACCATCGCCTGCTACGTCGTTGGTCTTGGTGGCGACCTCTTTCAGAAGCTGCGCCCCCATGTTCTCATAGGCATCTTCGAGTTCAATCTCTTTGGCTACAGACACGCCGTCCTTGGTTACGGTAGGTGCTCCGTACTTCTTATCGAGCAGTACGTTGCGTCCCTTGGGACCAAGAGTTACTTTTACTGCGTTGGAGAGCTTTGTCACACCCTCCGTAAGCGACCGTCTGGCCTGTTCATCGAACTTCAGTTGTTTAGCCATGGTTTTACCTCGCTCTTTCGTTTTGTGTAGTGATTTAGGTTATTTCTTTTGTTCTGGATGAAAAATACTAATCTTTTTTGCAGGTATCAACATAAA
>CAYFVU010000093.1:0-10033 GCA_964346645.1 uncultured Spirochaetaceae bacterium
GAGTAAGAGTTTAGACAAGCTTGCAGGCCCCGTCAACCGAAAAGTCCCTCGGAGTTCCTTTCCCGCGCAGGCAGTATGCCTATTGATCGACGTAGGCCGAGACACATAGAGAAATTAGTTTTGACAAACCCACAAATGCTCGATACACTTTGTAGTGATGAACACTAGCAGCTATTCTCCATGCCGTACGATCCGTGTGTTCGTACTGCTTTCTATGGTATCCTCGATAATACTCCTCGGTTTCGGCTGTACGAGCGCTCAAGATCAACCGATGAAACCCGATGAGCAGTCCGAACCTGCTCCCGAAAAGCCGGACATAGAGGAACCGCCTGCGCAACCATCTGAGGAGGAGAGAGAGAAGCCGGAAGAAAAATCGGACACGGAAGATCCGCAGGCTGGTGTAGAGGGCGGTTCCTACGTCATGGACGAGGAGGAGTACGAGGAGACGAAGAAGGATCTCAGCGAGCTCGTCTCTAAACTAAACGAGATCATCGCCGCGAGGAACTACTCCAGATGGCTCCAGTACCTCACAGAGGATTACAAGGAGCACTACAGCGACCCCGAGGTACTGAGAGAGTTCAACGATGCGCCGGTGCTCAAGAAATATGATATCAAGCTCAGATCTCTCAAGGACTACTTCAACTACGTGGTAGTTGCAAGCAGGAGAAACGTGCAGGTGGATGATATTCAGGCCATCGGGCCGAACAAGGTAAAGGCGTACATGTATGTTGACGGAGATCCCGTGGTCGTCTATACCTTGGAGAAGGTAGACGGCGAATGGGAAATAACCCAATAAACCACATGAATTCTTTCAGACGGAGTAATGCTATGAAAAAAAGAGGTACTACACTGCTTTATCTCGTGACTGCGGCTCTACTCTTCGTTAGCCCGCTGGCGGCGCAGAACGACCAGGGCGCTACGGACGGCGAGAACGAAAACGGCAACGAGACGACTGTAGAGGAGCTTTTCCTCGAGAGTGTGGAGATGCGAATAATCGGCGAGCAGGCTTTTTCCGACACGCGGGACATGAAGCTGACCGCCCTCAACAATCTCGAAGACATGATCGAAGAGGGCAAAATAACGGAGAACGATCGGGAGGTCCACTACATTCTGGAACGTCTCTCCAATGAGGGTATCGGCGTGCAGCTGCGAGAGGGAAAACGGCTCGTAAACAACTACCCGGAGGTACGGAGAAGGGCTGCGAAGCTTCTCGGACAGATGGGAGGAGACCAGGCAAAGGACAGTCTGATCAACATACTCATTTCGGACCCCGAACCCATGGTCCTTGCCGAAGCGGCCTATGCTCTCGGAGAAATCGGCGACAACGAGAACCAGCAGGTAACGCAGGCTCTCTCCTACAGCATTCTCGATCAGAACATCATGACACCGGACAACAACTTCGCCTTTGCCGCGCTTCTCGCCTTCGAAAAGCTCGCCGAGTCGAACGGAGGCCTCCAGGACCCCAGCGCATTCAGGGCCCTCATCCGCATTTCTCAGGGCAACTACATCCGAACGGTGCGCAAGAAGGCGGACCAGGTTCTCGAGAAGCTGGCGGAGTACTGAGCCGAATACCGGTGACAGATGAGTTCTCGGAATGAGCGATACTGCTGTTCGATAAAGTTTTCTGCAAATATTTCTGCGATGATTTCTCTAATCAGCGAGCAGCGAATTCCTCTATTACTTCGGAAAGCCACTGCTTCTCCGCCTCTAGGTGGAGAAGCATTTTTCTCGTAAGGAGCCTCCGGTAGCCGGGTGCCCCCTCCCTCATGCCTTCGTACTCGCGCCTGTAGACTTCGTAGGAGTCGTTCGTCTCTTTGAGCTTTGTTTCGAGGACCGGGAGGACGTTCTCCCTGCTCATTCGGTCTAAAAAAAAGAAGCTTAGAGTGAACTCGTCCTTTATCGAGTGGTGAACCCTCTTCTTCTCCTTCTCGAGCCAACGCTGAAAGACTCTCCGTCCCTCGTCGGTTATGGAGTAGACGTTCTTCTCCACCGCCTTCTTGCCCTGCCGAGTCTCCATTGTGACGAAATTTTCGTCGGAAAGTTTTCTGAGTGTGGGATAGAGTTGTCCATACGATACCGGCCAGAGATCTCCCATCATACGTTCGAACTTCTGCTTGATTTCGTACCCGTAGTGGGGAGACTCATCGAGGAGCCCCAACACCGCATACTTAAGCGACATTCACCGCAACCTCAGCGGGTTTTGTTCACCTTGTCCCGCATGTTCTTTCGCCACTCAACCTCTTTTTCGAGATTCTCGTAGGCTATTCGCTTACGAATCTCGAAATCCTTGTCCGAAGAACTCGAACTGTACCTTATTATACCAAAATTTCCCTGACCAAGATAGCAAATTTTTTCCCGGGCCCCCAGCTCTTCTCTGTCCGCGACCTCTTTTATGGCGCAATCGAAGTGGATAGGATCTCCGTTTTCCGGAGATGCGAGGGCCATTTCGGGGTAGCTTATGTGCTCTCCGCAGCGTACGCAGGTAAGCTTTATCGAATCGCGTACCGAGGGCTCTCTCTTGTTTCTGCCGCGGCCGCCTCTTCTTCCTCGCGATCTACCGCCTTTAGATGGTTTTCCCATATCTTGATGCTCTCCTACTCTTCTTTTGTGTGCAGTAACTCTTTCGTGAGAGTCGTCGCGATACTCTGAATCGCCGTGTTGAGGTACCGCTTGTCGTTGATCTTCTTCTTCAGCTCTTCGATCTTCTTCGGATCGGAAGGTTTTGCAACTCGTATCATGCCACTCCGTTCTCCGTAAAGGCATCCGGTATGTGCTCCACTCTTCCGGTCTCCGGCTCGATGAAGATCAGGTCGTACCGGATGCACATGTCGCCATACTGCGGATGCTCAAAGAGGTATCGCTTAGACTCCCTTACGATGGTTCGCCGTTTTCGCACGTCCACCGAAAATCCTATCTCCTCGAAGGGGATGGACCGCCATGTTTTTACTTCTACGAAGACGAGCTCATCGCCCTTCCGCACAACTATATCGATTTCGCCCTGCATGTCGCGGTAGTTCGCCTCGAGGAGAGTATAGCCACGCTCCCGCAGATAGGCTCTTGCCTGCTCCTCTCCTCTACGCCCCTCCTCACTCTGCATAGCTACCTCTGTTCTACCTCTTTCAGCTCGTTCGCGGAAACCGCCTTGACGATAAAAAGGGAAGAGTCTTCGGTCAGATCGACGGTTCGCCGCTTCTCCTCCGACAACTTGTTGCCCGAGGCGCTGACGAGGATACGCAGGACCGGCCGCAGGGGGATTTCCTTGTGATTCTCGATAACCCGTCCGATGCTCCCGTCGTTCAGCACGACGAAGCTTCCCACAGGATAGATTCCCATACTCTGGATGAAGATCTTGAGTATATCAGCATCGAAGCGGCGGGAGTTGTCGTTGAGTATCTGTCGCATCGCCTTATACCCGATCATGGAGTTTCGATAGGGTCTCTCGCTGACCATCGCCTCGTAGGCATCGACCACCGAGAGTATCCGCGCGGTAAGCGGTATCTCCTTTCCCTTCAACTGTTTCGGATAGCCTTTTCCGTCCCATCTTTCGTGGTGATAGAGAGCCGTCTTACCCACCTCTTCCGAGTAACCGAGTTCCCGAGTTATAATCTTGAAGGAGTATATCGGATGCGCCTTGACCGTGCGCAGCTCCTGATCGGTCAACGTACCGTCCTTATCGAGAATCTCCTTCGGTATGCGCATCATCCCTGTATCGTGAAGCAGCGAGGCAACGGCGAGACTCGCGAGTTGGTGGTTGGGCAGCTTCAGCTTGCGTCCTATGAGCACCGAGAGGATGAGGCAGTTGATCGCTCCCTGCGAGAGGTAGTGTTCGCTGCTCCTCGGCTGAAACATAGGGCCGAGGAGCTCGTCGGGCCGTTCCATGAGCAGCTGGTAGAGATCGTTGACCACCTCCTCGATGAGCGCCTTGTCGGGCTTTCCCCCGTCCTGGAGAGTAATGAAGACGTCGTCTATGAGGCTGATGCCCTTTATGTACTCATCGGCCGCATCCGTCCCCCCTTCTTCGCCGGTCCCCTTTTTCGGTGCGCCATCCTCACGCATGATCTCACCGTCGGACTGCACCTCGTCGATTCCCCAACGGCGCAACCTCTCGAGATCCTTCTCCTTGATCTCGATTCCTTCGGGCACGAGGAGGTTCTCGCCGTCGACGTACACGGGAGAGGTGAACTTCATTCCGGCCTGTAATTCGTCAAGTTTGTACGATCTCATATCTCAGTCCTGTAAATCCATCACAAAGGCGTAGAGCCGCGCTACCACCTCGTAGAGTTCTTCCGGTATCGTGTGCCCCGGTTCGAGAATAAACAGCACATCGCTCAGAGCCTCATCGTGCGTGACCGGCACTCCGTGTTCCTCAGCGATGCGAATCAGCCGTTCTGCGAGAAAACCGCGCCCCTTTGCGGCGATGAAGGGGGCGGGAAGATCCTCGTTGTAACGCAGCGCCACCGCTCTTCTGCTCTCCATTGCTACGGCTCTCTTCCTCCTGCCTCTATACCCGGGTATCTACTCCACGCACATCGGTACTCGTTTCTGAAACGAACGGCTCGAACTCCGCCGTCTCCCTTATAGTATCGTCAATTTCGTAGGCGAGGTTATGGAGTTTTTTCCGCAAACTGTCGACCACACGTGCGGACTCGGCTCTCACTCGCCGGTCGCTACAGTATATAACCAGTCGCGGAGTTTTCCCAGACAATTTCCCCTCGAAATGCCACGATTCACTCCCGTACAGCGAAAAGGTAAAGCGGGATATCGTGTCGCTCCCGTCGATTCTAAAGCGCAACACGGCCGTATCCCCGCTTGCCTCCGGGACGAAGGGGACCACGATCCAGTTATCGTGCCTGCCCCTCATGTGGTTGAACAGCGCGAGCACATCCTCCTCTCCTCCGCTGCGCTCCACCGCGGCTCGCATATCGGAAGAAGTTGGGCGTTTGCGTCGCTTCTCATCTTCGCGGCGATCGCCTGACTCTCCCCTGCCGTGCTGCCGGCGAGAATCGCGCCGGCCTTCTCTGCCCTCTCTTTCCATCGCCCCTGTGAGACTGCGTATGAGCCTCTCCACATCCTCTAAGGAGAAGAGTAGTTCTTTGTCGGAGAGGAGCGCAAGCACACGGGCCGAAAAAGTATCTTGCCCCGACAAGGAACGGTACTGCTGTACCAGTCGTGCGATCAGCTCCTCCTTGAGGGGAAGACCCGTCTTGATCATCGCTGCGACGACGTTCTTGTGCTCCTCGGTGAGCGGGAGGCTGAGATTTGAGAGTGCGTGGCGGGCGAGCTTCTCCGTCTCTAGAAGCCTGAGATAGATGCGCCCTCCCTGCAGGCTCACTGAGGCACGCATGCGTTCACCCGGTACAAGGGCGGTCTCCGAACGCACCGACAGCTCCTTTCCCCCCAGCATGAGGGTCCAGGAGCCGTCGCTGTTTTGAGATTTTACCGTAAAGGTGACCGTCGATCCCGGTTTCAGCTGAGGAACCGAGGTCTGCTGCGTGCCTTCTATGAACCCAAGAATGCCGGGTAACATATTCAGCCGATGCGGCTATGCCTGTTTCTGTCCCGCAGGTTTCTTGGCCTCTTTCTTCTTGATCAGCTCCTGAACCTTGGCGGCCTTTCCCACTCTCTTGCGGAGGTAGTAGAGTTTCGCTCTGCGCACACGTCCCTTTCGGGCAACCTCTACCTGTGCGATCCGCGGCGAGTGCAGGGGAAAAACTCTCTCCACACCCACGCCGTAGGAGATCTTCCGCACGGTAAAGGTCTTTCTGATGCCGCTGCCGTTCTTCGCTATCACGATGCCCTGAAAGATCTGCACACGCTCGGTCTGCCCCTCCACGATTTTGAAGTGGACCTTGACGGTATCTCCTATCTCGAAGTTCTCCGCATTCTCCCTCATCTGCTCTGCTTCAACTGCCTGTACTAAATCCATTCTCTTCTCCTTCTATCAGCAGGTCCGGACGGTTTCGCCGCGTCTTTTCGACCCGCTTCTCGTATCTCCATTTCTCGATTTCCGCATGATGACCGGAAAGAAGAATATCCGGTACGGCCATCCCGCGAAAATCGGCCGGCCTCGTGTAGTGGGGGTATTCCAACAGGCCGTCCGTAAAGCTCTCCTCCTCGAGGGATTCCCCCTTTATCACACCCTCGATAAGACGGTACACGGTATCAATTATTGTCAAAGTAGACAACTCCCCCGACGACATCACATAGTCGCCGATGGATATCTCGTCGTCCACGTAGGTATCGATGATCCGCTGATCGATACCCTCGTACCGACCGCATACAAAAACCAGCTCCCTCTCTTTCGCCAGTTGCTCAGCATAGCGCTGAGTAAAGAGCTTGCCGGAAGGACTCGGATAGACCGTTCTCCTCCGGAGTGCCTCCACAGAGTCGAGCGCCACCGCGAGCGGTTCCGGTTTGAGCACCATCCCCGCGCCTCCGCCGTAGGGCGCATCGTCGCAGGTGCGGTGCCGGTCCGCGGCGAAATCGCGGATATCCACCAGCTCGTAGTCGATGATACCGCGTTCTACCGCCTTCGCCATGATAGAGGACTCGAAGTACGCCGCCGGAATGGATGGAAAGAGGCTGAGCACGTAGACTTTCATCTCTCACTCCGATCCACTACTCCAGAAGCTCCGGATCGAGCAGCTCTATCGTGCCGCTCTCCAGATCCACCTCTCCGACGAACTTCGAGGTGAAGGGAATCATCCGCACTCCCCCCTCGGTTTTTACCTCGAGCAGATCGGCAATGCCGGTCTCGCTCACCGAGACGACCTCGCCGCAGCGTACTCCGCCGCTTACGAGGCTGCAGCCGATCATGTCGGAGATGTAGTACTCTCCTTCAGAGAGGGGAGCCGCCAGCTCGCGCCCGACCCACAGCTCCGATCCGGCCAGAGCCTTGCCGGCCTCGGGAGTCTCGACGCCTTCGAACTTCATGAGGACCCCGTCCTTGAAGCTCTTCACCTCCTCCACATGGTAGACCTTCTCGCTTCCATCTTTCCACACCGAGACCTGCTCGAGCTCGAAGAGATGGTCGGTCTCTCCCGAGAGACTCATGACCTTTACGTAGCCGTGAACTCCGTGAGAAGTCCGTATGATACCTACGGCCACTCTCTCCATGTCAGTCGAGTATCTCGAGGACTATCCTCTTTCCGGTCTTGGTCGCCGAAGCACTCAGAATGGTGCGGACCGCCTTTGCGATCCTCCCGTGCTTCCCGATTACCTTCCCGATGTCGTCCTGAGAAACCCTCAGCTCGAGAATAGTGGACTTCTCGCCCTCAATTATATGCACCTCAACTTCGTCAGGATCATCTACCAACGACTTCGCGATGTATTCTACCAGATCCTTTTCCAATTCAGCCTCCACGTTGTTACTTCCCCTTTTCGTACTCGTACGAGTTTACTGTACTGCTACTCTTGGGCTTCGATGCTCGTGGATTCGCTCGGGCTCTCCGCCAATCTCGTGCTGCGATCAAAAAAGATGTTGTTCTTATTGAGTAGCCGCTTCACGGTGCCGGTAGCCTGTGCGCCGTTGGCGATCCACTCTCTGATTCTCTCTTCGTTCAGCCTCAACTGAGCCTCTTCCTTCTCGATCGGGTGGTAGAGACCCACCTCTTCGAGGGCCCGCCCGTCTCTCGGCGCGCGGGAATCCATGACCACGATTCTGTAGTAGGGTCGTCTCTTCGATCCGAACCGCTTCAATCTAATCTTTACACTCAACAGGAACCTCCTAAGCTATTCTGCTCGTAATTCTACTCTATACACCTAGGCTCTTCATCATCTGCGCCTGGTATTTCTTGTTTTTTGCGACCTTCTTCATCATCAGCCGCATCTTATCGAACTTCTTCAGGAGCCGGTTTACCTGGAATACACTGGTACCGCTCCCCTTTGCAATCCTCTTCTTGCGGGACGGGCCGATGATGCGGTGATTCTGCCGCTCCTGCGGGGTCATCGAGAGGATTATTGCCTCCTCCCGCTTCATCTCCTCCTCGTCTATGTCGTCCTCGCTAATCTGTCCCTTTGCGCCGGGGATCATCTCGAGAATCGACTCCATGCTGCCCATCTTCCGCATGCGGGTAAACGACTCGAGGTAATCATCTAAGGTGAAGGAACCCCCGGCCATCTTTTTCTGCAGATTCTCCGCCTCTTCCTCGTCGATGGTCTCTTGGGCCTTCTCGACGAGACTGACCACATCTCCCATCCCGAGAATGCGCGAAGCGATGCGGTCGGGAAAGAATGGCTCGATATCGTCCATCTTCTCTCCCACACCGATATACTTCAACGGTGTCTTGGTCACCGTCTTGAGCGATAACGCCGCCCCGCCGCGGGTATCGGAGTCGAACTTGCTCAAAATGACGCCGGTAATGCCTACTTGCTCGTTGAACTCCTTCGCAATCTTTACCGCATCCTGACCGGTCATCGCATCGGCGACGAAGAGTGACTCCACAGGTTTCGCCGCCTTGTGGATCCTGCCTATCTCGTCCATCATCTTCTGGTCGAGGTGGAGCCGGCCGGTCGTGTCTACTATGACGGTGTCGAAGAGCCCCTTCTTCGCATGCGAAAGGGCGTTCTTTACCACCTTGACCGGATCCTTCGTCTCCTCGGCGTAGACATCGACACCCGTCTGCTCGCCGAGCACCTGAAGCTGTTTGACCGCAGCAGGCCGCACGAGGTCGGCCGCCACGAGCAGGGGTTTGCGCCCCTCTTTCTTCAGCTGCTTGGCGAGCTTGGCGGAGGTGGTCGTCTTTCCGGAGCCCTGGAGACCCATCATGAGTACCACCGACTGGGTATCCGGCCCCTTCAGCTGGAGCTCCTGACGCTCGTCGCCGAGAAACTCCACCATCTTGTCGTAGACGATCTTTACGAACTGCTGGCCGGGATTGACGGCTTTTATGACTGTCTCGCCCTTGGCCTCTTCGATCGTCCTATTTATGAATCGGCGCACGACCCGCAGATTGACATCCGCCTCTAAGAGGGCGAGCTTGATCTCTTCCACCGCATCCTGGATATTCTTTTCGGATATGGTGGATTTTCCCTGCAGTTGTCGTACTATGTCTCCGAATTTTTCCGAAATTCTATCCAGCATGCCTAGGTATCCCACTCTATTCCAGAGTTTTACGGCCTTTATACCGTAATTTTAAGCCGCGTGTCAATGCAGCGCAGACTTCAGCAGCAATTCGAATTTCAACGGAGCTGCAGATAGTGGCGTTCGAGGTAACGTATTCGCTCTTTCGCCTCCTGCCAGTGGACTCCGGAAGGAAAGCGGCTTACCACCTTTCGGTAGTAGCCGACGGCCGTCGGCTCGTCGCGTACGGGGCCGGGTTTCTCGTACAGCTTTCCGAGAGAGAAGTAGATCTGCTCGAGCTGGTCTTCCTCGACCGAACCGTTCTCGAGACTTCGATCGAGAATACGTACCGCCTCGTGTTCGTAGCCCTCCTCGGAAAGCAGCTGCGCCGCTGCGAGAACGATCTCTAGCTTTTCTCCGGTCGATGGTATTTCCGTGACCTCATCTCCCGCGGCCCAGCGCGAGAGCTCCTCCACATGATTCGATAAAATATCTGCATCGGAACGGGCAACTGCGCTCTCTATTCGGTCGACGGCAGAACCGGTCTCCTGAGCGGGCTCCTCGGATCCACTCTGCCGCAAAACCACTTCCTCGCTCCCTGAAGGACGTCCCGCAGCAGACGATATGAGATCCACTATCCTCTTCTCCTGCTCTCCCGTCCCCAGGTCCTCGCGAAAGAAGGAGAGCTGAAAAGAGCCCGGAGAACTCACCTTGAAGACGAACTCGGTCCTCTCTTCGTCGTAGTATCGCTTTTGAAAATCGACTCCGCCGGCGCTCGAGCTGCTCTGATCGTAGACCCATCCCCTCCCCGGAAAGAATAGGTCCACGGTGTCGCCAGGATTCACCCACACGTTCCTACGGCCGCTCGAACTCTCCACCTCGGGGACCCTTACCTCAGGCGCATCTTTCGATTCAGGAGCTCTATCTTCTCGGGAGGCATCTGCTGCGGCGGCACTGCGCGAAGGGCTCTCG
>CAYFVU010000093.1:10133-13105 GCA_964346645.1 uncultured Spirochaetaceae bacterium
CCGGCAGGCGGCTCCGGCATATGGGGGACTATGCCGTCGACGAGGCCGTCGATATCACGGGAGCCGGTCGCCCCGCCTTCGAGCGGCTCTTCTCCCGAGACCTCCGGCCGTTCGGGCTCCGGCAAATCGATCTGTGCGATTTCGCCCCTCCCTTCTGCATTCGCCGCATCTTGCGGTAACATCTCGGGATCCGTAATAACCGGTACTTCCTCCGATGCTTCGGGTCCTGTTTCTCCGGTCCCGGCAGCAGGGGCAGTGCCACCTGAAGGCTCCCCGGGTTCGCCGTATTCCTTATTATCTGCAGATCCGCCCGTATCGGCACTTGTATCGTCTCCGGCCTCGGATGCCCCGAGACTCTCGCAGGAGGAGAGCAGCAGGCACGAAGTGAGGAGCAGCAGAACCGCGGCGATGAAGAGGGTGCTCCGCAGCTTTTTCATCAGGGCAGCTCCTCTAAGAAGGATTCTACCGCCTTCTCGCTCTCCTTTTTCACCTGCTGCTCTACGATGTCTCTCGGCTCGATCCAGTACCGCTGTATCTGATCCCTGCTCCACTTCTCGTGTACTTCTCTGAAGGGTTTCCAGTTCGGCTCGAAGAGGCGTCGGTACTCCTGTGGCACCTCCATTCTCGAGACCGCCTGCTCTTCGGGAGCGAAGATCGCATCGGCTCCCGACGTTTCGGCACCCGAAATCTCCGTCCCGGCTTCTGCGCTCTCCCGCTCTTCTCCACCGCGCCCTCCCATCAGCATGATGAGCACCGTCACGAAGAGCACAACCAAGGTGAGTAACCCGACTCCGATGAGGTAGAGTTTAAGTTCCTTCGCCGTGAGAAACGCCATCGTCTCCCCCTCCGCCTACTCCTACCGGCTCCTCTTCATCCATATCCATTCCCTCGCCTCCGTCGGCCAGACGCACGGCGATTACCTTGCTGACTCCCGACTCCTCCATGGTCACGCCGAGGAGGGTCTTCGAGCCGGAGACGGTCTTCTTGTTGTGGGTGATGATGATGAACTGCGAAGTATTGCCGAACTCGCCGAGCAGCTGTATGAACCTTCCCACATTCGACTCGTCGAGGGCCGCATCTATCTCGTCGAGCACGCAGAAGGGCGAGGGCCTGACCATATAGGTGGCGAAGAGGAGGGCGACCGCCGTCAGGCTCCTTTCGCCTCCGGAGAGGAGGGCGATGTTCTCGAGCGCCTTGCCGGGAGGTTGTGCGAATATCTCGACCCCCGACTCCAGCACGTTCTCCGGGTCGGTGAGCTTGAGTTCACCGCGTCCGCCTCCGAAGAGTCGGCGAAACATGGAGTGGAAGTTCTTCCTTATCTTTTCGTAGGTCTTGAGGAAGAGCTCGGTCGACTCCTCGCGTATCTCCCGGGTGACCTTCTCGAGGTCCTCCTTGGCCTCCTGCAGATCGGCGAGTTGCCCGCTGAGAAAATCGTAGCGTTCCTTGACCTCCGCATACTCCTCCGGAGCCATGAGGTTTACCTGCCCGAGGTTCTTGATCTCCGTCTTGGTCTCCTGCAGCCGGCTCTTGAGATCCTTCACCGACTCCTTGATATCGAACATCTTGGTCTCGTACTCGGAGAGCTCCTTGGAGAACTGGTCGCGGAAGGAATCGTAGAGGCCGCGTATCTCAGTCTTTACCGAGGCCACCTCCATCTGCAGCTTTTCGACCTGCTCCTGGACCTTTGCCAACTGATCTATCTTCTTCTTGAGGGTCGATTCTTTGCTCGAGAGGTCTTTGTTGCGCTTGGATATGGAATCCTCCAGCTCCTTCAGCTCGGCCTTGAGCTCATCTTCCCGGCGTCCGAGCTCCTCGCGCTCCTTCTTTACCTCCTCGAGCTTCTCCTGGGTCTCCTCGATGCTCCTCCGGCTCTTCTCCACCTCGCGGCGACTCTCCTCGATCAGGCCCTGCTGCTCCTCTATGCGCCGCTCGAGCTCCTCTTTGGCCTCCACGGCGGCCTTCCGGCTCGTTTCGACCTGCACGCGATTCATCTTGAGCTCCTCGAGGGTCTTACGGTACTCCTCTACTTTCTCGGATAGCTCGCGGTTCTCCTTACGCATGCGGCCGATCTCCGACGAGGACTCTTCTATCTTGTTTCGCAGCTCCTCGATCGCCTCGTCTATCTCGCGCTTGCGGGTAATGATGCCCTCGGGGGCGAGGAACTCGTCGAGGAACGAGGGGACGGCTCCCTTGTACTCCTCGAAGACTTCGCCGAGCCTCTGCAGGTGACCGTTCATCTCCCTGAGGCCCTCGACGGTACGCTCCGCCGCCTTGCGGAGGGACTCGTAGCTGCTCTTCGATCCGGAATCGTCCGAGGTATGTGCGGCGTCTTCTAACAGCGATCGTTTTCCGTCGAGCTGTATGCGCAGCTCCCCGAGCAGGGAGCTGATCGTCTCCTCGGTCTCTCTGCGACGGGTGTAGCTGTAGCCGGTCTCCCGGAGACGCGTGTCGAGCTGGGTGACGATGTCCTCGGTCAAGGCATCTAGCTGCCTCTGGTGCTCCTTCACCTCTTTCTCGAGCCGGGCGATTTCCTTCTCGAGCCGATGCTCCTCCTCCTCGTTGCGCGAGATACGCCCGCGGGCGGAGGAGACGCTCTCCTCGAAGCGGCGGATGTGCGCGTCCGTCTCCTCGAGCTGCGTCGCATAGGATTCCACCTGCTTCTGCTTCTCCTGCGTCGACTCCTCGAGGGACTCGATCTTCTTGTGGATGTTCTTCTCGCGGTTGCCGGCCGCCTCGATCTGCCGGTTGAGCTCGTCTATCCGCTCGCTGAGGATGGTGCTGCGACTCTCGCGGTTGCTCTTCTCGATGTCGATACCGTAGAGCTTCTTCTGCCCCTCGATGAGCTTGCTCTCCATGGAGTTGACCGTGTCGAGATTCTCCTCGAGCGACTCGTTCAGCTCGTCGATCGTGCTCTTCAGCTCGTCCCGTTCCGAAAGCTTGCCGGAGAGTTTCTCGTCCTTCTCCCTCTGACT
>CAYFVU010000094.1:0-6722 GCA_964346645.1 uncultured Spirochaetaceae bacterium
CGGCCGCCCCGGTACTTCACATAGTCGAGGCTGTGGATTTCCACCTCGCCGTGACTCTGCAGCATCTCGTAGAGCTGCTCGAAGGGAATGATTCCCTCGCTGTTATAGCTGAGCACCAGAAACCGGCAGTCCGCCGCATTCAGCAACTCCTCCAGGGCACGGGGGGCGGTGCTGCGGTAGCAGAAATCCGATCGGGTACTCCGCCAGTCGCCGCGGATCCCCGCCTTGCTGCGCAGCCTGCCGTCGCTCTTGCGCGCCTCGTCCACCTCGGGAAAGTCCCAACGGGCGATGCTGTTGAGCAGATGGTAGTTGCTGCCGTATTGGTGGCTGTTGTACGGAGGGTCGAGATAGCAGAGGTCGAAGCTCCGGCCGGAGAGGAACGTCGATGCATCGACCGCCTCCACTTCGCCCGCAGGGGGACCGTCTATGAGTACCGGCTGCTCGAGGCGCATCGGCGAGGTTATTCGGCCGAGGGCGTCGCCACTGTGGCCGCCGAAGCCCTTGTGGTACGCCTTGAAGACCCCCGAGGTGTTCGCGTGGGTTGCCGCCTCGTAGAGCAGCAGCGCGATGAGGATCTCCTTTGCCCTGTCAGCGTCTTCGAAAGAGGAGCGCGCGGCGGTAGAGGAGTCGGGCATCGAGCCGGGTATTGAGCCGGGAAACATCTCCTCTATCTTCTGCCGCACCCGGTCGATAAAGAGCGCGTTCTCCCGCGTGTAGAAGAGCCGCTCGTAGCGGTAGTCGGCCGTTTCGGTGTTCTCCGGTGCGTAGTAGCGGGAGACGAACTGCACCGGCGGCTCTCCGCCGAGCGAGTTGAGTGTATCTAGGAGCCGCTCGATCCCTCCCCAAGGGGCGAAGAGGCGCTCGAGATCATCCGGAGAGTTCAGCAGATATGCGCTGTTGAGGACCCTCGCGTACTCCTCCCAGTCGTTCGCCCACACCTCGTATCCCATGAGGCGCGCCAAACGCGCAACCGCACCGCTCCCGGCAAAGGGATCGACGAAGCGGCGGAGGGGCTGCTCCTCTCCGAGACGTGCGAAGACGGTGTGGAGAAAGCCGAGTATCCTCCGCTTGTTCCCGATGTAGGCGATGAGCTGTTTGCTGAGGTAGGAGTGAGCGCTTACATCCGTGTCACTTGCCGAAAGGTTATGGGCCTGATACCATGCCGTCATGACCGATCAGAGCCTATCAGCAATAGTAGATAATATCAACATTCTCGAACGACACGGCGAAACGGATCCGACGATCTCCTCCCTCGTCTACGACAGCCGCGATGCCGCCGAGGGGAGTCTCTTCTTCGCCCTGCACGGCATACACAGCGACGGACACGACTACATACCTCAGGCGGTCGAGGCCGGAGCCGCGGCGGTGATCCACTCGTCTCCGCTCGCCTCCTACCGTCAGGGGCTCGTCTATCTGCGGGTCGAGGATACGAGAAGAGCCATGTCGCCGGTCGCCGCGGCCTTCTACGGCCATCCCTCGCGCGAGATGACGGTCATAGGCGTGACAGGCACCGACGGCAAGAGCACCACCGTCAGCTTCATTCATCAGCTGCTCGAGGCGACGGGCCGCAAGACCGGCTTCCTCTCTACGGTGCAGTTCAACACGGGCGGGGCGACCGAGAAAAACTACCTCCGGCAGTCGACTCCGGAGGCACCGGAGGTCCACCGAATTCTCCGCCGAATGCGGGATACAGGCTGCAGCCACGCGGTCGTCGAGGCGACAAGCCACGGTCTCTCCGAACGCAACAGCCGTCTGCGGGACATAGCCTTCGACATCGGCGTCTTTACCAACATCAGCCGGGAGCACCTCGAGTTCCACAAGACCTTCGAACAGTACCTCTACGACAAGGCGAATCTCTTCCGCCTCCTTAAAGGGGATGGTGGTAGGGCAGTCATCAACATGGACGACCCGAGCCGGCGCTACATGAGCGAGGCGAGCAGCGCTCCGGTCATCCGCTATTCCCTCCGAGATCCGGAGGCAGAGCTCTACGCCTCCTCCGTCGAGGAGCGCGGCGAGGAGCAACGGGTCGTCGTCCGCTTCCGAGGTGGAGGCTCCGCCGGAGGCCGCCCCCAGGACGGATCCCCCACGAGCGGCAGAGAAGAGGCCGAGCTTCTTCTTCCCCTCCCCGGCAGGTTCAACGTGGAGAATCTCCTCGCCGCAACGGGCGCGGTCCTCGCGCTGACGGAGCTTCGGTTGGAGGAGATCGCCCCGCACGTATCCTCCCTTGTCCCGGTGAGGGGGAGGATGGTTCCGGTGCGGCTCGGCCAGCCCTTCCGCGTGTTGGTGGACTATGCCCACACCCCGGGCTCCTTCGAAAAGCTCTTTCCGCAGCTCAGGCGGCAGACGACCGGAAGGCTCATCGCCCTCTTCGGCTCGGCCGGCGAACGCGATATAGAGAAGCGCAGCCGCCTCGGAGAGATCGCCTCACAGTACTCCGACATCGTGGTGCTCGCCGACGAGGACCCCCGCGGAGAGGAGCCGGGAGCGATTCTGCGGGAAGTTGCGGCCGGCTGCACGGGCACACAGGAGGGCGAGGATCTGATCATCATAGAAGACCGTGTGGAGGCGATGCGCCGTGCCTTCTTTATCGCCCGAGAAGGTGATCTCGTGGTTCTCTTGGGCAAGGGGCACGAGGGGACGATAATATATGCAGATGGACCCATCCCCTGGGACGAGGAGGAGACCGCAGTCAGGCTCCTGCGCGAGATGGGTTACGGCGGCGAAAACACCGGATCACGGACAGAAATGGAACGAAGGAGTGAGTCATGAGTAAGGAAAGGATCGGCATTCTCTTCGGAGGAAAATCAGGCGAGCACGAGGTCTCTCTCGTCTCGGCAGCTTCGGTCATGAAGAAGCTCAATCCCGAGAGGTTCGATCCGGTCATGATCGGCATAGACCGGGACGGCCGATGGTACCTGCAGACCGAGCCGAAGATAGACACCGAGACCAACGGCATGATCCTCCAAAAGGGGATCGACACCCGGGTCTATGCGATGCCCGGCGACGGGCTCTACTGCAACGGGGAGAGCCTTCAACTATCGGTGGTCTTTCCGGTCCTCCACGGGACCTTCGGCGAAGACGGGACGGTGCAGGGCCTGCTGGAGGTCGCCGACCTCCCCTACGTGGGCGCAGGTGTGCTCGGCAGCAGCCTCTCGATGGACAAGGCCACGGTCAAGCGCGTCTGGATGAAGGCCGGTCTGCGCGTCGTCCCGTTCATCCTCGCCCTCAGACAGGATCTCTACCATGAGGACGGTTCCCGCAACCTGGAGGCCTTCGCCGATGTGAGCCGCAGAGCCGAAGACGAGTTCTCCTATCCCCTCTTCGTAAAGCCCTCTCGCGCCGGCTCCTCGGTGGGCGTCACCTGCGTAGAGAACCGGGAGGAGCTCACCGAGGCGCTCGAAGAGGCATTCCGCTACGATGTAAAACTGCTGATCGAGCCCGAACTGGTCGGCCGGGAGATAGAGTGCTCGGTCATCGGCAACGAGATTCAGGAGGCCTTCGTCCCGGGAGAAATCGTGCCGACGCACAAGTTCTACGACTACAAGGCGAAGTACGTGGATCCGGAGGGTGCAAAGCTCCTCGTGCCGGCTCCGCTCGACGAGCTCGCGCAGGAGGAGGTCAAGAGGACCGCGATAGATGCCTACCGCGCAGCGGAAGCCGAGGGGATGGCCCGCGTCGACTGCTTTATCGAGAAGAAGAGCGGAGAGGTGTACCTCAACGAGATAAACACCATCCCCGGTTTTACCGGCATCAGCATGTTCTCGAAACTCTGCGAGGCATCAGGACTGCCCTATCCCGCCATGCTCGAGAAGATAGTCGATCTCGCCCATGCCCGCTACAAGAGGCAAGCATCCCTCACCTACCAGCTCATGCTGTAAGCTCGAGAGGTGGACGCTCGTTAACTGCCGGTGGATCTTACCAGTGGTCGTAGGAGATGATTTGGTCGAGGGGACGCCGCTCCTGCTGGAGAGGAGGATCAGAGGAGTGGCCAATGAGTATCAGCATGACCACGCGCATGAGGTGGGGCACGGTGAGGATCTCCCGCACCATCCGCTCGTCGTAGGTGGTAATGGCTCTGGTACCTAGCCCCTCCGCTCGCGCCTGCAGCATGAGAAAGCCCGAGGCGATGCCTATGTCTATGGGATAGGCGTGCTGTCCGTTCGGCATCCGGTAGTCCACGTTCGTCGTGCAGAACGCCATGATGACCGGGGCTTGTCCGACGTGCTCCTGACCGAAGGCCGCATCGTAGAGTCCGTTGCGAACCTCGGGATCTCGGACGGCTACCAGCCGCCACGGCTGCCGATTCTTCGCCGACGGCGCCCTGTGGGCGGCCTCCACGATTCGGTCCAGAGACTCCTGATCGACAACTTCATCAGTAAAACTCGCGGCACTGACCCAACTCGATATTTCCTCTAAGATATCCATCGTTCGCCCTCTCGTCATGCTAAGTTCTTGACTCCCCAGCTACTCTTCACCTATGGTGAAATCGAATGAAACAGAGTACGCTCGTTCCTACTGTTCTCTTGATCGGCTTCTTATCTCTCCTCGCTTCTTCGCTGCACGCCGAAACGGTTCAGTCCTCATACTATCACACATTCGAGGATATGCACACCTTTTCCACCTTCTATCCGCGCACCGAGAACTCTGAGGGAGAGAAGGCGACACTCCAATACATTCGGCGCAGGATCGAGGAGATCGGCGTATCTTACCGCACAAGCAGCCTCGACAGCTACGAAGGATTCCACTCCTTCTCCTCGTCTATTCGAGTCTCGATCGAGGGTTCGCGCAACGACAGCCTCTACTTCGTTTTTCCCCTCAACCATCCCCCCGAATCAGCGGTCGACGAATCCTACGCCGCGGGTCTTGCCCTCGCCCTCGACTTCGTCGAGGAAATATCGGGAGGTCCCATGCCGCCGGTGAACATAGAGGTCCTGTTTCTCGGAGCGGAGAAGGGGCGAAAGGCCGACTATCGACTCGGCTCGAGGGCATTTCTGCAGGACTTCTCCCCGAGCGCCGGTTCGGCCTTCGTCTACATCGATCTCGCTGAGCTCCCGTCGGAACTCGAGGTCCTGCCGGCGGGAACCGGGCGTGTGGGGCCGGCATGGATGGTTGACAGAATGCACGAGGCGCTATTCGCCTCGGAGTCCGGCTACCACATGAGCGCCACCTCCTTTCAGATCCATCGCCTCGGCTTGAACGACCGCCCATGCCCCATCGATCCCTACCTCGAGTCAGGGTTTCCCGCGGTCTACCTCAGGGGCAACAGCAACGGAGGAGAAGATGCATCCCCCATCCCCTTCTCAGAACTCACCGCCTATCTCCTCCGATTCACCGAGCAGTTCGACACCGGCATTCCCGACAGATGGGACAGCCACTACTTCTTCTTCAAGCTCGACCGCTATCTTCTGCTCTTCGGCGAGAGCTTCTACGCCGTCCTCATTCTTCTCATACTATCGCTCACCCTCCTCTATCCCTTTCTGAGGCCGAAACGCTTCATCAAATACGCTAGATCCATTCTCCGCCACTTCTCCGTCGTACCGATCCTCTTCGGCTTCATGCTCCTCTTTCTCTACCTCTCGACCCTCCTCCTCGATGGGGTAATGTCCTTCCGCGGTATCGACAGCCTGTGGCGGGCGGCGCCTCTCACCTTTCTTGCGCTGAAGGTCTCTGCGGCGGCGATCCTCTTCAGCCTGTCGCAGTACCTCCTCACTCGCATACATCTTCGCAGGCTGCGCGGGAGCTTCTACTCCGCATCCGCTCTCGTGTTCCTCCTCTTCGACATCATCCTCCTGACCATAGTGGACATCTCCCTGACTTTCTACGGCATGTGGATATTCTTCTTTGCCTTTCTCTTTACCGGCACGAGAACGCGAACGATGAAGGTCGTCTACCTCCTCCTCTCCTTCTCCCTCGCCGTCGTTCTGCTGACCTCCATATTCCTCGTGCCGCACTACGGCGCGGTGCGCGGGGTCCTCCTCTCCGAGTGGAGGGGAAACCTCATCATCGCCCTCAATCTCCTCCCCTTCATGCTCATGCTCATCCGCATCCGGATGCTTTTCCACCACCCGAACCCTCGCATCACCAGGTGGATCATCCTGGCAACCGAACTCGTGCTGGTCGCCGTCGTCTCCGTGCTCACCTGGAATCTCCTCACCTTCCAGCCGTATGCGGAGCCGCGGAAGCAGCCGCTGCACGTGCGCGAGCAGATCTCCGTGGCAGAGGCGAACCGCACAATACGGATAAAGAGCCCGCTGGATATCGGCGAGCTCGATCTCTCGGGCGAGTCCTACCGCCTCGAGAAGAAGATCGAGGCAACCTCATTTTTCTCCCGCCTCCCATTCCCGGAGACGCACCTATCCATGGAGATCGAGAAGAGCGGCTTTCTCGGACGGGCGATCTACCGTGCCACGCTGAGCCCCGTGGGGAATCCGGAGGAGATCGAGATACGGCTGCAATCGGAGGAGGCAATCGTACTCTACGACTGCAGTTTTCCGGTGAGCCAGAGCCCGGACAGGAGAAGCTTAACGGTGCACATCGGCCGAAATCCGCCGGTACCGTTGAGCTTCTCCTTTACCGTCCCGGCCGGCTTCAGCGGCAAACTCATCGCCCAGTCGACCTACTACACAGCGCCGTACAGTGCCGAGCTGCCGACCGAGCGCTTCGAGGTGGACTATCGGCTGCATGAGAGCTTGCTCACTCCGATTACCGGAAGAGGCGAATAG
>CAYFVU010000094.1:6822-13017 GCA_964346645.1 uncultured Spirochaetaceae bacterium
GAGGCGAATAGCATTGAAAGGTCGGAATCGGTGGATGAGAGGTGAGCTGCAGTGGAGAAGGTGATTTTTCACGTGGACATGGATGCCTTCTACGCAGCCGTCGAACAGGGCGACAATCCGGAGTACCGCGGTAAACCGGTAATAATCGGCGCGATGCCCGGCTCCCGCGGCGTCGTCTCTGCCTGCTCCTACGAGGCCCGCAAGTTCGGTGTACACTCGGCTATGCCCATATCCGAGGCCTATAGGCGCTGTCCCGACGGAATCTACCTGCCGGTGCGCATGGAGCGCTACCAGGAGGTGAGCCGCGGCATCATGAGGCTCTTCGAGTCCTTCACCCCCAAGATCCAGCAGATCTCCGTCGACGAGGCCTTTCTCGACATGACCGGCACAGAACGCCTCTTCGGGCCCCCTCGCGATGCCGCACAGCGGGTAAAAGCCCTCGTGCGCAGCGAGAGCGGCCTGATCATCTCCATCGGCGTGGCGCCGAACAAGTTCCTCGCCAAACTCGCCTCCGACTACGACAAACCCGATGGGCTCTCGATCGTACGTCCCGGCGAGGAGGAGGGGTTCATCGACAAACTCGAGTTGAAGGATCTGTGGGGGATCGGAGAGAAGATGCGCGAGAGGCTGCATGAGCTGAACATCCGGGACACGAGAACGCTGCGCCGCTACACGGTGGAGACGCTGCGCGGCATCTTCGGCAGGAGCGCGGGTGAGTACCTCTACAAGGCGGTGCGGGGCATCGATCCCGGCGTTCTTCGTGAAGAACGCAAGAGCCACTCGGTCTCCAACGAAACTACCTTCGAGCAGGACACCGCAGATCCGGAAATCATCCGCCAAACCATCCTCGAGCTCTCCCACGAGGTCGCCTTCCGGCTCCTCGATGCCGGAGAGACCGGCACCACCGCATTCATCAAGCTCCGTCTGAGCGACTTCTCCACCACCACCGCGCAGAAGACCCTCGTCCACCCGCTCGAATCGGCTCAACAGCTCTTCTCTGTGGCGCAGGAGCTGCTGCAGAAGCGCTACTCCGGCGGCGAGAAGATACGGCTCATCGGTGTCGGCGTCTCCGGGGTCTATTCGCGTTCGGCCGGCAGCCAGCAGGAGCTCTTCGGCGATCCGGACACGAAAAAGGGGAAGGTGGAGCGGATGGTGCAGCAGCTCCGCTCCAAGGGCTCACCCATAGAAAAGGCGAGCCTCCTGAAGAAGCGGAGCAAGCGCCACGGCCAGACACTGGAGTAAGGCCCTGACCGTTCGTATGGTGAGCGCGGGCCGCCGAAACCGAATGTGAGCGCCGGCGAGCCGGCGTGCGTCTGCAGCCGGTTCGCGCGCTGTGCGCCGGCGAGCCGGCATTGCCGGCAGCCGGCTCAGTTCCAGTCTTTCTGCAGCTGCTGCGCCGTCTCGAGGTACTCCATCTGCCTGGGCGGTATGCGCGACTCGCTCTCCATCGCATCTATGAGCCATGAGACGATCTTCCTCGCCTCCTCCCTGTCGGAGAGGTCGTCCACCCCGCCGCGGGCATAGACGCGCGAGGCGGAGGCATCGAAGACCCCCTCGAAGTACTTGTTCCGCTCGACAGCTGTCTCGGCCTCACGGTAGTCGCCCTCGAGGTCCTCGAATCTGTTGCCCCGCTTGCGCTCGCTCCAGTTGCGGTCCCAGAGCTGCTCGGCGAGCTTCAGGTAGAAGCTGTACTTCGTCTGCAGCCCCACATAGGAGGCAAGGGCCTTTCTGCTGTAGGAGACCGCGTAGTCGATGTTGCCGAAGGAGATGAGTTTCGGCACCGCCGCGTAGAGCTGCCCGAGCACGTAGTAGGAGTCGGCGTGGTCCGACTCGATGGAAACCGCCTTCTCCAGGTCCTCGCGCATGGGACCGGCCTTCATCAGGCTGTTGAGGACTCCCTTCGTCTGCCCCCATCGGCCCACGCCGCTCGCCCGCCAGTAGTAGGCGTTGTGGTTCCGGGAATCGAGCGAGACCGCCTCGTCGGCAAGCTCCTCGCAGCGTTTGTACCCCTCGAGAAGCTCCTCCTTCGGTGCTCCGTTGCGCTTCTTCGCATCGGTCAAGACGAGCTTGTTCCGGGCGAGCCGCCACAAGTACCCCGCCCGCTCCGAGGAGGAAACGGCGGCATCTTCTGCCTGCTCGAGTAGCTCGGTGTTTTCGTCGAACCTGCTCTCGGCAAAATTCTCGTCCATCTTCTCGAACAGCTCCTCGAGCTGCTGCGCGCTCGCGCCGAGAATCGGCACCGCTACCATTACGGCCGCAAGGATACACACTGTCGTTCTACACCTCATGTACTGCTCCTTCTTCGTAGTCATCGGAGAGATCGGTTATCTTGTCCGGTGAAATCTCGTCCACGAAAATCTGCTCGTACCTCCCCGAGTGGTCGGGGGGAACCCGCTCCGGCAGATAGCTGAGGGAGAAGAAGTACAGGAGGTCGAGCATGTCTCCCATGCTCTCGGTCAGCGTGTAGCGATAGTAGCAGGGGTAGGACTCGAGGGTTCTCCGTTGCACGGGATCGGTCACCAGCTCGGGGTCGGTGATGCGGCGCAATCTCGAGCGCAGACCTCCGTACCAGACCCGCTGCGTGTACATCGGGTAGAGGCGCTTGTGCTCGTCCATGTAGTAGAGCTCCAGCATCCCCGCCTGTTCGGGGACCTTGGTTATGATGTCGTACTTCCTCGCCCGCACGAGATGCGACCAGAAGACGGTAAAGTAGACGGAGCCCTCTTCTACGCTCTTCTCTATGTGCGGTTCGCTGTTTCTCAGTTTCTCAGCCATCTCTTGCACCCATTCTCATCGAGATGGCTCGGATAATCAAGGGTGCGATCAGCCCTGCGACGAATCGATGTCCGTGTACAGGTGAACCAGGGGCTTCGGCAGCAATGCAGCGGGAAACGACTCTTCTCCGTCCTCGGCCACGGCGACCGGCGCCCCCTCGCCGTGGCCGAGAAGCCGACGAAGAACGTGACGCTTCT
The DNA here is from genome assembly GCA_964346645.1 of uncultured Spirochaetaceae bacterium. GTDB lineage: Bacteria > Spirochaetota > Spirochaetia > DSM-16054 > Sediminispirochaetaceae > CAYFVU01. Next base: position 9,795 of record CAYFVU010000094.1, read on the forward strand.
TCTCCCCCTTTATCAGAAGGTAGAGGACCTCCGCCCCCGAGAGGAAGGAGAGACTCATCGTCACCCGCCTGTGCGGATGCCCGGGTGAGTAGGAGAGGTAGGCACGCTCGCTTCGGGACCAGGGGTCGGCCTCACCGGGGAAGATCGATGCGATGTGCCCGTCCTCGCCGATTCCGAGAATGGCCGCATCCAAGGCCGGTTTCGAATAGTACTCCAGCGTTTCGGTGAGCCGCCGCCCGTACTCTTCGGGTCTTCCCTCCGTGTCGACCGCCACGACGTGGTCGTCGGGAATGTCGATATTGTCGAGAAGAAGTCTGCGGATCATGCCAAGATTGTGGTCCGCGTGACCGAAGGGCACGATCCTCTCATCGGTCTGAACTATGACGACGGACTTCCACGGCAGATCCTCCTCTGCCAGCAGGCCATAGAGCCTCCGCGGCGTGCTTCCTCCGGAGAGGGCGAGGACGAAGATATCGCCCGCCTCGACCGTCTGCTCGACTCTGCCTCTCAGATCGCGTATGAGCTCGATCTCCGGCTCTTCAGCAACGTTCAGCCTGTAATCCATGACCGTCCGTCCTCCTCGATAAAGCTCTCAGCGTCCTCAGGCCCCCATGTGCCTGCCCGGTACATCGGGATCTCCTGCGTAGCTTCCCAGTACGAGATAAAGGGATCCGCGTAGCTCCAGGCCGCCTCCACATCATCCTGCCTCACAAAGAGCGACTGATCGCCCGCGAGACAGTCGCGCAGCAAACGCTCGTAGGGAGAGATCTTCTCCTTGCCGTAGATGTCCGCGTACGAGAAACTGAGATCCACCGGATGAATCATGTCCGTGGATTCGGGATACTTTACCCCGATGTGAAGGGTTATCGACTCCTCCGGCTGAATGGTCAGGGAGAGGTACGTGGGCTCGAGCGGTGTGCAGTCGTCCCGAAAAAGCTTGAGCGGCGGCTGACTGAATTGAATAACCACCTCGGTGACCTTTCGGGGGAGCCGCTTGCCCGTACGCACATAGAAGGGGACCCCTGCCCACCTCCAGTTGTCGACGTGGACCTTCGCGGCGAAGAAGGTGGGAACGGTGCTGCCGGGAGATACGTTCTCCTCCTCCCGGTAACCCCGCACCTCCTGCTCAGCGATCTCCCCGGGGCCGTACTGCCCGGCAACGGAGACCTCCGACGCCTCGTCGGGGGAAACCGGTCTGAGCGATTCGATCACCTTCACCTTCTCGTCCCTCACTTGATCGGCCCGAAGGCCCGCCGGGGGCTCCATGGCGATGAGCGAGAGCAGCTGCAGGAGATGATTCTGGAATATGTCCCGAATGGCCCCCGTCTTCTCGTAAAAACGGCCCCTCGAGCCGACCCCGATATCCTCCGCAACGGTGATACGCACGCTGTCTATGTAGTTTCGATTCCACAGAGGCTCGAAGATGCTGTTTGCGAAGCGGAAGAAGATGATGTTCTGCACCGTCTCCTTGCCGAGATAGTGGTCCATTCTGAATATCTGCGACTCTTCGAAGACACGGTGAACCGTCCTGTTCAGCTCCATCGCCGTCGCCAGATTCTTTCCGAAGGGCTTCTCGATCACGATCTTCACCTTGTCCGCATCGGTGGGAAGACTCGACTCGCCGATCGTCCCGATCACCTGTCCATAGAGGCTGCTCGGGACGGCGAGGTAGTAGACTATCTGATACCGGTACCCGGCAGAGACCTCGTAGAGACTTTTTTGAAGAGACTCGTAGTACTCCGGCACTTCGAGATGACCGTAGTGGAAGAAACAACGGCTGCTGAAGCCCTCGAGCTGCGCTTCGCTGCCGCCGCCCGTATCCTCGGAGGCTTCCAGGGCCTCCCTGACCAGTTCTCTGTAGTCATCGTTCGACAAATTCTGCCGTCCGAATCCGAGTATGGCGAATGATTCGGTGAGCTCTCCCCTCAGATACATGGAGAAGAGCATCGGCAGCAGCTTCTTCTTCGAGAGGTCTCCGGCTCCGCCGAAGATGACGAAGATAAACGGGGTAACCTCTCCGTCATCCACGTCTATGCTGCAGTGGCGTACCGCCCCGTTTTTTTCGTCTGCTCCCATTGATTCCCTTCCTCCCGTTTTCCGCTCTATTCGATCTCCGCTGCGGAGACGAACTGCACACCGCGGCTCTCCATGTCCTTTCTGCGCTGCTGCGCGAAGCCCTCGGGCACATCGACGGCACGGGTGGCATCCTCGATTACCACCGTCTCGTAACCGAGCTTCCGCGCATCCACCGCACTGAAATAGACGCACCAGTCGTAGGCGAGCCCGCAAATGTAGACCCTCTTTATGCCGAACTGCCCGAGGTAGCCGTGCAGCCCCGTCGGTGTCTCTCCATCATTCTCGAAAAAGGCCGAATAGCTGTCCAGATCGGGATCGGTTCCCTTGCGGACGATCAGGTCTACCTCGGTGGTATCGAGGTCAGGGTGGAACTCCGCCCCCTTCGATCCGGCGCGGCAGTGTTCCGGCCAGAGGTTCTGGGCGAGCCCGTCTAACTCGACCTCCTGATACGGCTCCTTGCCCGGATGCACGTCGGCAAAGGAGACGTGCCCCTCAGGATGCCAGTCCTCTGTGGCGACGACCTTCTTCCAGATCCTTTGGCCGTCGCTGTCGGTGAGCTTTTGCAGCCTGTTGATCGGTGCGACGACCTCGTCGCCGCCCTCTACTCCCATTGCCCCGCCGGGGCAGAAGTCGTTCTGTACATCGACTATGATCAGTGAAGTATCATCAGAACTCATATACTACTCCTCCTTTGTGTGAGGGTCGTACAGGGCGAGTGTACGAAAAAGCTTCGTCTCGGTTATCGGTTTACTGAGAATACCGTTCATTCCGGTCTCCTCGCACTCCGCATAGAACTGCTCGTCGTTGTAGGCGGAGAGCGCCAAGATGGTCACGGGAGCCCCGTCTCTCCCCTCTACAGCCTCCTCGCGTATCCGGCGCGTGGCATCGAAGCCGTCGAGTACCGGCATGTTTACATCCATCAAGATCACATCGAAGGGCTCCCCGGAGGCGATTCGTACGGCCTCATCTCCCTCGGTCGCCTCTTCGACTTCCCATCCATGATTCTGGAGAAGGCTCCTCAAGAAGAGCCTGTTGATCCCCTCGTCGTCTGCTACGAGTATGCGTTTCTTCTCCATATCTCTACTTTAAAAAAATACTTCCTCATTCGCCATAGTTCAACAGGAGAAGTTTTTCGATTCGTGCCCGA
>CAYFVU010000095.1:0-12994 GCA_964346645.1 uncultured Spirochaetaceae bacterium
TGCGATGATATACGTTGTTTTTGTTTCACCTGCGAATTGCATGAGGTCCCTTGCTCAGATAATTGTAGAGATGTATATACAACTATCGTCTCAGTATATGGACCCACTCTCGAGCTGTCAACATGCGATTCGAATGGCCACGGAAGCACCTCTACCCGTGCAGTCTCATCCCGCGGTAATCCGAGGTGCATCCGTGCTCCTACAACGCCTGTGGTATCTCCGCATCCACAGGGCACGAGAGCCTTCTCAGGAAATAAAAACCCAGAGCGGAGGCTATTCCCACCGCGGAGAAGACGGGGTAGTAACCAAAAAGCTGCAGCAGCCCGCCGAGGACGATCGGCAGGATAACGACCGAGAGGAGTATACCGACGCTCGAGATTATCTGTTTGCGGGTAAAGAAGCGCTTCCTCGTCTCGGTCGAGAAGCTCTTGCCGACCAGGTCGACGTAGGAGAGGCCGGCGAATGCGCCGCTCAGTATGTGCGTGCATCACTGTGCAGCCGCTTACATCGTCTCGTAGATGAGGGGCGGAGCTTCCGGTTTCTCCTTGCTGATTCGCATACCGCTCTTGAACCGGCTCATTGCCTCGTCGAGATTGTCCTTTGCATTGACATGGAACTCGGCAATGGTTTCCCCCTTCTCCACGTGGTCGCCGAGGCGCTTCTTCATCCAGTAGCCGACGGCAGGGTCGATGTTGTCCTCCTTCTTCATGCGGCCGGCGCCGAGGATCATCGCGCTGATGCCGAGGTCGACGGTGTTGAAAGAGGCGAGGTAGCCCGTCTCTTCCGCCTTCAGCGGCACGAGAGATTCCGCCCGGGGGAGCCGCTCCACGTCCTCTGTGATCTCAAGATCTCCGCCCTGCAGCTCGATCATCCTCGCGAATCGACGCAGCGCCTCTCCGGATTCTATCGCCTTCTGTAGCTTGGTTCTGGCCTCATCCTCTGTGGAGGCTGCACCGCCGAGGACGAGCATCTTGGCCGCGAGGGTGAAGCTCACCTCCTTCAGATCCCCGTCGTGGGAGCCCTGCAATATCTCTATGGCCTCCTGCACCTCGAGGGCGTTGCCCACCGCGTTCCCGAGGGGCTGGTTCATGTCCGAGACTATGGCGTGAGTCTCGCGGCCGGCGAGGTTTCCGATGTTGACCATCGTCTTCGCGAGGGCGATGGAGCCCTCGGTGTCCTGCATGAAGGCGCCGCTGCCCGTCTTTACATCGAGTACGATTTTGTCGCTGCCCGAGGCGATCTTCTTGCTCATGACGCTGCCGGCGATCAGGCTGACGTTGTCCACCGTGGCCGTGACGTCCCTGAGGGCGTAGAGCTTCTTGTCGGCCGGGACGAGATTGCCCGTCTGTCCGATGATGGAGAAGCCGCAGTCCTTTACGATCTCCGCGAAGCGCTCCATGCTCTGAGAGACTTTGAAACCGGGGATCGACTCGAGCTTGTCGAGGGTTCCTCCCGTGTGGCCGAGCCCGCGGCCGGACATCTTGGCCATGCGGCCGCCCGCGGCCGCCACGAGGGGCCCCACGATGAGGGTGGTGGTGTCGGCGACGCCGCCGGTGGAGTGTTTGTCCACCTTGGTACCGGGGATCGAGGAGAGGTCGACGGTGTCGCCGGAGGCCACCATTGCCAGAGTCAAATCGGTGGTCTCCCTGTCGTTCATGCCGTTGAACCATATCGCCATCAGAAGAGGGGATATCTGATAATCGGGGATGTCCTCGTTCACGTAGCCGTGGATGAAGAACTCGATTTCCTCCTTCGATAGCTCGCCTCCGTTTCTCTTCTTCTCGATAATATCTACTATTCTCATATATCTTGCCTCCGATTAACTCTATTTTTTGCCAATGAGTTCAATATACCGTAAAATTATAACAGCGGAGAGATCTTTAGAACAGATGTGTTGTGAATCGGAGACGGGTGCTGAGACGGGTGAGAATGATGTTGACAGGACTGCTGTATAGGTGTATAAAGGTTATAACGTTAATACGTTTAGGGGAGGTTTTTCGTGCAGCTCGACTCCAGTAAGCCGATTCCATTGTACTATCAGCTCCAGGAGCTCATAAAGAGCAAGATTGATCAAGGGGAATACCAACCGGGAGACCTCATTCCGACGGAGAAGGAGCTGCAGAAGGCCTACGGGGTGAGCCGCATTACCGTGCGCAACGCCATAAACGGGCTCGTGCTCGAGGACCTCCTCGTGAAGCGGCAGGGCTACGGGACGGTAGTTGCCGCCAAGCGAATGGTGGAAGACTTCTCCAAACTGAGCAGCTTTACCGAGAAGATGCATGCCCAAGGAGCGGAAGTTACATCGAAAGTGTTGGAGGTGGAGCGCATCACTGCGCCTTCCCGCATAGCCGAGCACCTTCACATCGAAAAGGACGAGTTCGTCATCGAGGTAAAGAGATTGAGATTGGTTAACGGCGAGCCGATTGCCCTGTTTACCAATTATCTGCAGCCGAAGCTCGGCGTACACGAGGGAGATGACTTCAGCGGTTCCATATTCAAGCTACTCGAGCAGAAATATCATGTGACTATATCCTCCGGCGAGAAAATCGTAGAGGCAATGGTGGCCGGGGAAGACGAGGCAAGGAGTTTGGATATACCCGTCGGAGATCCCGTTCTGCTCATTCGGAATGTCACGTATGACGAAAACGGAATTCCCATAGATTATGCGGAAGGCATATATCGTGCAGATCGATATAAATACGTAGTGAAATTGAAGCGTTAAAGGAGAATTGTATGAGGCGTCTAGAGAGATTGTTCGGTCCGGACGGAAAAGTGGTAATCGTAGCGGTTGATCACGGGCTCGGATTGGACGTGTTGCCGGCTTTGAACGACACCGCCGAGGTGCTGAGAAAGATCAGTGAGGGCGGTGCCGATGCGATACTCACCTCTTTCGGTATTGCACAAAAATATGAGAAGGAGCTGCGGGGGCTCAAGCTCGTCCTGCGCCTCGACGGCGGGACAACGCTTCTGACCGGCAATCCATCCGGCGGAAGCCTGTACTCCGTCGACGAAGCCCTCGAAATGGGAGCCGACGGGGTGGCATGCATGGGTTTCCCGGGCGCGTCTAACGAGCGGGAGACTCTCCAGAATCTCGCGGAGATCGCCGCCGATGCGCGACGTTGGGGACTCCCCCTCGTGGCGGAGATGCTGCCCGGAGGTTTCGAAGGCACCGTCGAGCAGAATATCGAGAACATTCGTCTGGCCGCCCGGGTAGGTTCTGAGCACGGAGCCCATATAATAAAAACTGTCTACAACGGCAGCGTAGAGGAGTTCAAGACCGTCGTGGATGGCTCTTTCGCCCCGGTGATTGTCCTCGGAGGTGCGCACACAAAGGACTTGTCCGGGCTCATGCAGGTGATAGAGCAGGCTATGGCCGCCGGAGCAGCGGGTGTTGCTATAGGGCGCAACGTCTGGAGGCATCCGAATCCCGAAAAGGTGACGAAGGCGATTGTCGAGATCGTACACGGGGGAAAGAAGGCCTCCGATGTAAAGAGCTATCTATAGCAAGTACTACTTGGAAAATTGATTTTTGTCCCCCGAAGAGCCGGTTCCCTGTAAACCGGCTCTTCTTCGTACAGCCGATTTCCGGGATTCCTCATTATTATCATTGACACCCCGGAAGATGCATATTAAGATTCAATAAATGCAAACGATTGTATTTTATGGAGTGACGATATGAAGGCAATGTACCTGAATGAACCCTTTTCTCTGGAGATGAAGACCGACGATCCGAAACCGGAGATAAGCGAAAAAGATGATGTCATAATCGAGGTGGCTTACTGCGGCATATGTCCGTGGGATGTCCGCGTCTACAACGGGAAGAAGAACGTGCCGCTTCCCCGAGTCCTCGGACACGAGGCGACAGGTAAGGTGGTCGAGACCGGAGAAGGAGTAAAGGATCTTCCGGCGGGAACCCGCGTGGTTGCAGATTTTATCGTGAAGTGCGGGATCTGCCGCATGTGCCGCACGGGCCGACCGAACAAGTGCAGCAGTCCGACCTTCCTCAAGGGAGGGTTCGAGGAGTACGTCAAGATTCCCCGCAAAAACGTGTACACCCTGCGTGATGCCACCAGCCTCAAGGCCGCCGCACTTACCGAACCCCTGGCCTGCGTCATTCACGGACAGAAGATGCTCGAGCCGGCACCGGGAAAGCTGGAGATAATCGTCGGTGCCGGGCCGATAGGACTGATGCACATGCAGGCGGCCGCCGCCTACGGAGCGAGGACGCTGGTAATCGACCTCATAGACGAACGCCTGCAGAAGGCGAAGGAGCTCGGAGCAGACTATGTGATAAACGGCGCGAAGGAGGATCAGAAGGCGAAGGTCGACGAGTTTACCGAGGGGGCCGGCGCAGAGGCGGCGGTCGTGACCGTCCCCAGCACACCGGTGGTACGGAGCACGATCGATCTCATGGCCGTACAAGGCCGGCTCAACATATTCGCCGGCATCTACCCGCAGGACGATCTGGTAATCGATCCGAACATCATCCACTACAAGGAGATAAACCTGCTCGGCTCGGCGGACAGCACCTCCGAGGATTTCGTAGACGCCCTCGCCCTCATAGAGAACGGCCAGGTGGACACGGAGTCCCTCATCAGCGACCTTCTTCCTCTCGAGAAACTGGACGACGGCTTCAAGAAGGTGAACGACCGCGGAGGACTGAAGGTAGTCGCAGAATTGGCGGGGGGAGCATAATTGGATCCGTACATCCTCGTCTACGACGTCGGCACATCCTCGCTCAAGGCGGTGGTCTACGATGAAGCCGGCCGGGTGATCGTCAAGAAATCGAGGTTCTACGAATTCGACTCACCTCAGGAGGGCTGGGCCGAGATCGATCCGACGGTCTGGTGGAACAGCCTAGTCTCGGTCACGCAGGAGTTGTCGGGAGAGGGCATCGCTCTCTCCTCGGTGCAGGGGATCGCCCTCACCGGTCAGATGCACTCCGCCGTTCTTCTGGATGAGGATGATGAGGTCATCGCTCCATCGATTTTGTGGTTGGACAGACGGGCGAGCGCCGAGACGGAGGAGCTGCAGCGCAGGTTCGATCTCAAACCCTATAAACTGAACTCGAGCTACACCCTGCCGAAACTCTACTGGCTGTCGAAACACCGGCCCGAGCTGCTGCAGAAGGTTCGCACCATCCTCTGGCCGAAGGATTATCTCCGAATGCGTCTCACCGGTGAGAAGGTAACCGACTTTACCGAGGGAATCGGTGCGGCGATGATCGACTGGGACACAGGACAGTGGCTGTCGGAGCGCATCGAGGTCTGCGGACTCACTGCAGGGGTTCTGCCGGAGATTCGTCCGCAGGAGGATGTCTGCGAGCTGAAACGGGAGGTTGCCGAGGAGCTCGGCCTCTCTCCCCACTGTAGTGTCCTCATAGGCATGGGTGATATAGCGTCCCTTTTGGGGGGCGCACCGCACAAGAAAGGCAGACTCGTCTATTCCATGGGCAGCTCTTCCATGTACTTTACCGAAATAGGGGAGGGACTCGACGAGGCGAAGGGGCTCTACAGCCTCGAGCTCAACGGCTACAGGCTGTTCGGGGGCGTCTCTTCGACCACCGGGGCCTCTCTCAACTGGGCCTACGAGACTCTCTGGGGCGGAGAGTCGGTAATCAACTTCCACGACATGGTGAAGGACGTGCTGAAACCCGATACGAGGGACGAGTCGCTTCTCTTCTTCCCCTTCCTCGCCGGTGAACGCAGTCCCTTTTGGAGCGATAAGGTCTCGGGAAGCTTCGAAGGCCTCAAACTCCACCACACGAAGCGTCACCTCACGAGAGCCGTCATGGAGGGGGTTGCCTGCAGCATACGGTACGTCATCGATTTGATGGAGTCCGTCGGCGTCGAAATAGAGGAGATCGCGCTTTCGGGCGGAGGGGCCAAGACGAAGGGATGGCCCGAAATAATCGCCGCCGCAACGGACAAGAGCGTCGTCATCTACAACGCCGAAGAGACGGTGACCACCGTCCTGTACGCGATCATGGCCGCGTCGCTGCAGGGCTCGACCTTCAGACAAATCCTCTCTTCTCTCTTTGCCGAACCCCGGGCCGTGGAAACGAGCGATGCCGAGCGAAGCAGACTCGAAGAGGTATATAGGCGCTACGTGCGGTTCCTGGAGGCCAAGGTCCGTGAGTATGAAGCCATGTAGGGAGGCCGGGTATGCAGAAAGTTGATCTCATTATACGGAATGGAATCCTTCTCACACAGGACACAGAAGACAGGATACTGTACGGCGGCTCGATAGCCGTGCGCGACGGGAGGATCGTGGCCGTAGGTGAGCGGGAAGAGATAGAGCGGGAGTACCGAGGAGACAGCCTGATCGATGCAAGCGGAAAGGCGGTGCTCCCCGGTTTCGTGAACACCCACTTCCACTTTACCCAGAACTTCATGAAAGGGACGAGGGACGATCTCGACCTGCTCGACTGGATAGATCAGGTGAGCTTCCCGCGCATAAAGGTCACGCTCGATCAATACCGCAGCGGTCTCGCCGATATCCACACGCTTTCTGCCTACCATGCGGGCATAGACCTACTCTCCTCGGGCATTACCTGCACGACGAACATGGAGTGGGGCATGAGACCGCAGATACGGGAGGCATACGATGCCCTGGGAACGAGAAACATCAACATACTCACCCTCACCGATGTAGATTCCTGGACCCCGAAAGAGGCGATAATCGAGGAGGAGGAAATTTTCGATCTCGCCGCCGAGCTCATCGATTCGTTCGGGGGCGACGGCAGCAGGACCGAGTTCGCTTACGGCATCGCCTGTCCCAACTCGGCCACCGAGCGCATGATCAGGCGCACACGCCGCGAAGCGAGCGAGCGGAAAGTCCGCCTCCACATTCACCTTGCAGAGACTAAGTACGAGTACGACCGTTACCTGCAGGAAAAAAAGCTCACGCCCACGAAATACCTGGAGGAGATCGGCTTCTGGGACGATGATGTCTGGGCTGCGCACAGCATCTGGCTCGATGAAGAAGACATAGACATCCTCGCAAAATACGGTGTAGGGGTGGCCCACAATCCCAAGTGCAACATGAAGATTGCCGACGGCGCCGCACCGATAGCGGAGATGCGGAAGCGGGGAGTTGCGGTCGGCCTCGGTATCGACAGCTGCGCGGTGAGCGACAACACGGATTTCTTCGAAGCCATGCGGACGATGGTCTTTCTGCAGAGACTCGAGACTATGGACCCGAAGGCCGTGCTCGGCCGCGAGGCGCTGCGGATGGCCACGATAGAAGGGGCGAGAGTCCTCGGCAAGGAGGACGAAATCGGCAGCATAGAGCAGGGAAAACAGGCAGATCTTCTCTTGGTCGATCTGCACGGAGTCAACACGCGCCCCTACAACGATCTCGTAAACAATCTGGTGTTTGCGGCTAACACGAGCAACATAGACCGGGTGATTGTTGGGGGCGAAACCTTGGTCAACAGGGGAGTGTTTACGAGATTCGACAAGGATTCGATGCTCGACGAAGTCGAGCGGAGAGCCGCGCGTATCTACCGGGATGCGGGAATAGAATTGCCCGGACATTTTATGATCAAAGATTTGGAAGGAGGTTGCTGATTTGAAAAAAGCACTTTTAATGGAACCAGGAAAATTCGAGGTTCAAGAGGATTCTCTGCCCGAGCCCGGACCCGACGAGGTGCGAATCCGTGTACGAGCGGCGGGAATCTGCGGAACCGATTTGGAGGTCTACAGGGGACACGTGCCCGCAGGTTGGGTAGTGGAATACCCCTTTCAGATGGGCCACGAGCTCTCCGGAGTCGTGGATGCGGTCGGCGAGAACGTGCCCAATGTAAAGGCCGGAGACAGAGTCGTACCCGACGGAAGAGTTCCCTGCGGATACTGCTCGTTCTGCCGGAAGGGACAGGTAAATGCCTGTGAAAACGCCGGATACAACGCCGGAGGTTTCAGAGAGTACAGCGTGTACAACTACAAGGCAATCGTTCCGGTACCCGACAACGTGAGCTTCGAAGAGGCCGCCATGGCCGAGCCCATCTCCTGCACCATGTACGGCAACGAGAAGCTGGATGTCGGTATAGGGGACTTCGCCGTGGTCATAGGCGAAGGAGCAATCGGACAGCTCCATGCACAGCTCCTGAAGAGCAGGGGTGCGCGGGTTGCGATGATCGGATTGATAGAGGACCGGCTCGAGGTCGGCAAGAAGCTCGGCGTCGATCATGTGATAGACGCTAACGGGACGGATCCGGTTGCCGAGATCAACGAGCTGACCGGCGGATACGGTGCGGATGTCGTAGTGGTGGCCGCGGGGGTCGAAATCGTGTTGCGGCAGGCCCTCGAGATGGCCGGCCGTTACGGGCAGGTTCTCTACTTCGCGGCAAACATGAAGGAGACGAACAGCATGCCGATGGACCTCATCCACTACAAGGAGCTGAAGGTTATCGGTAGTTACGACTCAACGACCTCCCATTTCGAGAAAGCGCTGCGGGCTCTCTCCGCAGGAAAGGTGGATGCGAAGAGCCTCATCAGCCACACGTTTTCCCTCGACGAGACGGAAAAGGCCTTTTCCTATGCAAACGATGGAAAGGGCATGAAAATCATGATAACGAACAAGGAGAAGTAAGTATGAAGATCAACAATGTAGAAATTCTCGACACCTTTGCGGAGGCATGGGAACTCGAGGTAATACGACTGGTAATTACGGCGGTTTCCGAAGAGATCGCAATGGGCAGCGCGAATCAATTTATCGGAGCGGCCGGCTCGGGCGAGCTCGGATCGAAGATAAACGGCGGCATCGAGAGAACCGCTGCTCCTCAGGAGACGCCCGATGGACGTCCCGGCGTCATAATCGCGCTGACGAGCACGCCGAATGACAGACCGAACTATATCAAGGAGCTGGGACTCAGGTACCACCTCGGCACCCTCGTTCCCACGACGGCTATCTACGACTTCATGGTCGAGGGAGTTAAAACAGAGAAGTACGACATCTCCGCCGACCTGAAGGATCTGTGGGGCGGCGACGACTGGTCGGAGAAGGTGGGCGGCCGTGATATGTGCGTGGTTCCCACGCTGCCCGGCGACTACAAGTTCGAGAAGAAGATCTCAATTGCGACGAAGGGAAGCGACGGACACCTGGTCTGCTACGGCAAGGACATCAACGCCGTCGTATTTGCTATGATGGCGGCAAAGAGAGCGGTCGAAGGTGTCGACGGGGTGTGCCCGATGGGCATGGGACTCGAGCAGGTGTACCGGGAAAAGGACTTCGTTCCTGCTCTCAAGGACAAGGTGGAAAACTCCAAGGTGCCCGAAGGTGTCGGGTCGATGCTCAACCTCCTCGTCTTCGGAACCGATCCGAAGTACGTGGAGAAGGCTCTCGCCTACGCGCTGAAAGCGGCGTGTCAGGTGCCGGGTGTCATCAAGATGGGGGCGATGAATTTCAATGGAGAGTTCGGCCCCTATAAATTTCATCTCAAAGACATGGTAGAGAAGTACTAATAAAAGGGGAAAAACTGTATGAGATATAGGACATTAGGAAAGACTGGATTCAAGGTCTCCGAACTGGGTTTCGGAGGCTGGGGAATCGGAGGCGCATGGTGGAGCGGCAATGACGACTCCGAATCGATCAAGTCTCTGGAGCTGGCGAAGGAGCTCGGCATAAACTTCTTCGACTCCGCTCTGAACTACGGCGATGGGCACAGCGAGGAGCTCATCGGCAAGGTGATAAAGGGCGAGCGTGATAAGTACTTCGTCACCTCGAAGATCCCTCCGAAGAACTTCGGCTTTCCGCCGAAGTACGGAACTCCCGTCGAAGAGACGTATCCCGCCGACTGGATAGTAGAGTGCACGGAGAAGAACCTCAAGAACTACGGAACCGACTACCTCGATCTGCAGCAGTTCCACGTCTGGATAAACGAGTGGGCCGAAAGCGAAGATCTTCTGCGGGCGGTAGAGAAGCTGAAGAAAGACGGAAAGGTGCGTGCCTTCGGCTGTTCGATCAACTTCCCGTACGAGGAGAATGACAATGCGATCCCGGGCATGAAGAACGGGCTCTTCGACACCGTGCAGGTAGTTCACAGCATCTACGAACAGGAGCCCGAGTACGACGTGTTCAAGGCGGCGACGGAAGAGAATGTCGGCGTCATCGTCAAGAGCCCCCTCGACGAGGGAGCGCTCACGGGAAAGATCACCCCCGAAACCGAATTCCCCGAGGGGAGTTTCCTCGATACCTACTTCAAGGACGACCGCAAGAAGATCGTCTACGAGAAGGCGAAGGAGCTCAACTGGCTCATAGAGGAGGGCTATGCGGAGACCCTCGCGGAAGCGGCCATACGCTACGTGTTGAGCTTCGGTGCGGTCTCGAGCGCCATAGTCGGCATGCGCAACCCCAAGCACGCGCGTGCAAACAGCGAGGCGGTGGAAAAAGGCCCTCTCCCGAACGAGGTCCTCGACCGGCTCAAGAAACACGCGTGGCACCACAACTACTGGATTTGAACAGTAGTCTTGATGTGAGATGAGTTCACGCGAAATGATCCTCCGGGCCCTCGAGAAGAGGGCCGAGGGTCCTATCCCCTGGATGGAGATCGAAACACGGGACGAGCTCATCGCCGCTGCCCTCGGGGTGGAGGATGTAGGATGGCCGGAGCGGGTTCGATATGCACGTTCGGTTGGACTGGACGCGGTGGGATTTGCCCACTGGGAACGGTTCGGATGCGAGGTGATTCAAAAGGGATCCGTACTGGGATTCAAGCCAAAAATTTCCTCCAGGGCCGATCTCTCCAACTTTTCTATGCCAGAAAAGTTGGATTTCCGACCTCTGAAGGAGCGGGTGCAGCGCGCGAAGGAGGCGATAGGCGACACTGGATTGGCGCTCTTCGTCGCTCACGTGCTCTGTTTCGATCCGGTCGTGATGGACATGGGGCTGGAGAACTTCAGCATTGCGCTCTATGAAGATATCGATCTGATCCGTGATCTCTACAAAAGATATACCGAGTACTATCGGAAGCTCGACGAGTTCTACTCGAGTCTCCCGGAAATCGACTTCATCTGGGTTGGCGAGGACATCGCCTACAACAAAGGCACGTTCGTTCACCCCGATACGATGAGAGAGCTCGTGTTCCCCTACTTCGAGGAGATTACCACCGGCATAGATAAACCGTGGGTCTACCACAGCGACGGAGATATCGGTGATGTGCTGCCGGATCTTCTTCGGTTGGGAATGAATGCAATTCATCCGCTGGAGCCTGGTGCCATGGATATCGTGGGGGTAAAGCGGGAATATGGAGACAGGGTAACCCTTGTAGGGAACGTGAATGTGAACACGCTGACTCTGGGTTCTACTTATGAGGTGAAGGAAGAGGTCCGGAACACGATCGACGCGTGCAGTCCCGGAGGCGGCTACATCCTCTCGAGCAGCAATTCTCTGACCAACTATGTGAGGCCGGAAAACGTGGCTGCCATGGGGGAGGAGAAGCGGCGCTGGAACAATACCGAGTATCCCGGCTAATCGCCATCGCCGGCTAACAACCGCCACCGGCTAATTCCCCGAGTAAGGTAAGAACGCGGTTTCAGTCGCCTTGTAAGCCGGCCGGACGCATCAGTTATGAAGCAACGGCTTCAGTAATAGGAGGGAAGGACCAGGCCTTCTCGTGTGAGCTCCCTCTTTGCGAAGTCCTTGAACCTCGCGATCTCGCTCTTCTCATCGAAATGGACCAACTCCCCGTCCCGCACGACGACATCCCCCTCTATGAGGACGGTGTCCACATCGCTTGCCGCGGAAGCGCAGTAGACCAGATTGTTGACGATGCTGTTGCGGGGCTGCATGTGGAGCGAGTCGATGTCAACGAGAATGAGATCGGCCTTTTTTCCAGCTTCCAATGACCCTATCTGATCCTCCATCTCGAGGGCCCGGGCTCCTCCGAGTGTAGCCATTTCGAGGGCCGAATAGGCGGGCAGCCGTGTGGGATCCTCGGTGGTCACCTTCTGCAGGAAGGCGGCCAGTCGCATGGCCTCGAACATGTCCATGTTGTCGTTCGCCGCCACGGTGTCGGTGCCCAGTGACACCGGTATTCCGCGGTCGAGCATCTCGGCCACCGGGGCGATCCCCTCGGCGATTTTCGTATTCGCCTCTGGATTGTGACTGACCGTCGCGCCCGTTCGGGCCATGATGTCGAGGTCTGCATCGTTCATGTAGATGCAGTGCGCACCGAGCACATCGGACTTCAACAGGTATAGGCCGTCGAGATAGGCGACAGGGGTGCACCCGTAGAGGCGGCCGATTTTTTCGACGCTGCGTTTGGTCTCGGCCATGTGCAGGTGTATGCCCTTTCCGCTGCGGTCTGCTGCCGCCCGAATATCCTTGACCAGCTCGGAAGTGGCGCAGATCTCGTCGGCAATGCCGTAGCGGAACTCTACCCGCTGTTTGGGGACCACTTTGCACTTTTCAATGAGGGCATCGGCCAGCTCGAAGCAGCGCGGAATGGGGAGCAGCATGTCGGGATTGTCCCACTCGTCTATGTCGGTGAAGGTGAGCGTGTGGACGACGCGATTGCCGACGAGATCGTAGACGTCGAGCAGATCGGGGTGCGTGGCCCACTCCATGTTGAGTATCGTGGTGATGCCCATCTTCACCGCCTCGAGACAGCCGAGTCTCGTGGCGACGAGCTGCATGTCGTTGTTGCCCTTCTGGAAGTCGCGTATGGTTCGGGTAATGACGGGCGCCGAGACATGCTCTATCCACTGCGGCAGATCGACGTCGTCTCGGGGACCCTTCAGATAGTGCTGGAGAAAGTGGTGATGGGTGTCGACGAACCCCGGGAGAACCGCCTTGCCGGCGGCATCGATCGTTCGTTCGGCTTCGCACACGGACTCTATGCGTTCCGTCGCGCCGACTTCGACTATCGTACCGTCTTGTATGGCGATCGCTCCGTTTTCTATTATTTCCGCGCTTCCCATCGGGATGATCGTTCCGCCGCATATGAGGGTGTCGACTTTTTTTCGCTGCATGTGGTCCTCCCAATTCATTATAA
>CAYFVU010000096.1:0-12697 GCA_964346645.1 uncultured Spirochaetaceae bacterium
TGCAGCCCGGCGGGCAGAGGGCGCCTGGCTTTGCAGCTTCCGCTTGCGCCGCCTCCCCGCGCCCACCTTGTTTACCCTGTGCTTCTTCCTCGGGCCGGCGAACCGCCTTCGATCCGCGAGGGTCTCCCGGAGCGGTCTCTGAGGCGAAGTGCGGCAGCTCGGCGCTCGTCAGGATCTCGCCGAGGAAGAACCAGCTGCCGTAGCGCCGGTTTATCAGCAGCCCGTTCCTGCCGATGAAGCCGAGCGATCCGGCGGCGTAGTGCCGCTCGTCGAGGGGACCGCTGTCGACGAAGGGGCGAAACTCCTCTCCCGGCAGCAGATCCCCGAGGCCGGCGACGATCCGTTTGAGCATCGCCTTTACCGTCTTGTGGTAGTCCCGCCCGACCGCATACTCCGCTACCCTGCCGGCGGGCTCCACCGGTCTCTCGCGGCTCGCAGCCAGGCGCTCACCCGTGTAGTAGGGAACCGCCGCGAAGATGATGCTCCTGCAGCCCTCCAGCAGCCGCGCGGGACGGTACTTCAACTCTGCGTGTGCGGCGAGGAAGTCCATGCCTCCGTATCTCGCCTCGGATATCCGGTGCAGGTACCTCGCCTCGGCCTCCCGGTCCTCTTCGCAGGGGAGGCTGCAGAAGAGGCGGATCCCCTCCGCCGCCATCAGCCTGCGCAGCTCATCTTCCATTCCTCGTTCAGATCTCCCGCTCTGCGGAGAGATAGTCCGCAACGGCCCCGTCGTATTTCTTCATCCTGCGAAAGACCTGAGCGGCGAGTCTCCTGCGCGTAGCGAGCGTTATCTCGCCCGAGTTGTAGTACTCCTGCTGTACGAGGGGATACTCCTGCGGATCGTCGACCACCACCACGTTTCGGAAGTTCTTCGCTCCGGCCCGGAGCAGCGTCGGTCCGCCGATGTCGATAAACTCGAGCTGCTCGGCCTCGCTCTGCCTCTTCGAGAGCGCCTCTTCGAAGGGATAGAGATTGACCACCACCCATCGCACCGGAACTATTCCATGGGTTTGCAGTGCCGCCGCATCCTCTTCCCGCTCGAGACGGGCGAGCACGCCCGCGTGGATAAAAGGATGGAGCGTCTTTACCCTGCCGTCGAGGAGCTCCGGGAAACCGGTTGCCTCCGATATCCGCCTCACATCGAGCCCGGCGCGCTCGAGCACCGTCGCCGTCCCTCCGGAGGAGAGCAGCTCGAGCCCGATCTCCGAGAGAAAGCGCCCCATCTCGACCACATCCGTCTTGTCGTAGACACTGATGATCGCGCGGCCCCTCGTTTCGCCTCTCCCCGTTCCGGCGCTACTCATCTCTCGCCTCCGTCTGCAACTGCCTCTCAGCCATTTCCGGCCTCCTCACCCATCTCCCGGACGGCTGCGCGGGCAAGGGCCTCGAGAGAATCCACGAGGGCTACGGGAGATGCGAGCTCGTCGACCAACACCGCCTCGTCGGGCGGAGTGTGAGGACGCGCTTGCGGAGAGACGAGGTGCTGCAGGTCGGTGCAGCCGAGGATTATCGCCTCCGCCCCCTGCGCCGCCAGGCTCTCGCTCAAGTCGAGCAGCTCCCTGCGCTCCGCCTCTCCGGCTTCTCCCCCGAGAATGCGGTAGATGAGTGCGCCGACGCTCTCGCGCTCGGCCCCGTTCGGTTCGAGGGCCTCGATACCTATGGCCTCCAGCGCATTCTGATACAGGCGCTTCTCGAGGGTCTTGCCCGTAGCGAGGATGCCCACCCGCCGGAAGCCGTACTCGCCGCAGACCCGCGCCGTCTCCGTGAGGATGTTCAGCAGCGGTACGGAGAGCTGTTGCTGCAGATCCCGGTGGAACATGTGTACGGTGTTGCAGGGAATGACCAGATAGTCGGCGCCCGCACGTTCGAGATGCAGGAGCCCCTCCTCGAGAAGGGGATACATCCGCTCCTCGCCGGTGCCGTGTCGCACGATGCTCCGCTCCACCTCGAAGGGTACGGGAATGCTGTGGATGAGTATGCGCGGATACGATTGGTAAAAGCGCCTGCGCGCACGTCGCACGACCATGCGATAGAATTCGGCGGTGGTATCCGGCCCGAGGCCGCCCAAAGATCCCAGGGTTTTCATGTGAATACGATACGACGAATCGGCCGCGGGGTCAACGACCGGAAAATGCGGCCGAACACAGCACAGAGGCCGGTGAGCAGCCCCGATAAGGCGGCCGAATATACCACAGTTTGTGTAAATATTACTTTCTTTTTTGCAAAAAGGTGTTATAATACACCTGAAATATCTATATACTTCAAAAGATCCACATACTTGTAATAATCAGGAGGAGGCATCAGTGAAACAGGACACACTGTTGTTACTCGGAGACGAAGCGATAGCCCAGGGCGGCATCGATGCCGGTATTTCCGGCTTCTACGCCTATCCCGGCACTCCGTCCACCGAGATCATGGAATACGTACAGCACGCGCCCCAGGCGAAGGAGCGCAACATCCACCGGACCTGGTCGGCAAACGAGAAGACCGCGGTAGAGACGGCCATAGGCATGAGCTACGCGGGCAAGCGGACCATGGCGATGATGAAGCACGTCGGCCTGAACGTGGCGGCCGATCCCTTCGTGAACTCCGGCATTACCGGGGCGAACGGCGGGCTCATCGTAACCGTCGCCGACGACCCGAGCATGCACAGCTCCCAGGACGAGCAGGACAGCCGCATCCTCGGAAAGTTCGCGATGATACCCATCCTCGAGCCGAGCAACCAGCAGGAGGCCTACGACATGGTCTTCTCCGGGCTCGAGATCTCGGAAAAGCTCGGGACCCCGGTCATGCTCCGGCTGACCACCCGCCTCGCGCACAGCCGCTCGGGCGTGAAGCGACGAGATGTGAAGGAGGAGAACTCCTTCGGCCTGCCGCAGGACATGCGGCAGTTCGTACTGCTGCCGGTCATCGCCCGCACGCGCTACAAGACCCTCCTCGAGAAGCAGGAGGCCTTCGAAGAGGCCGCCGAGGGCTCCGACTACAACCGCTACATCGACGGCGAGGACAAGAGCGTCGGCATCATCGCCTCGGGGATCGCCTACAATTACGTGATGGAGAACTACCCGGAGGGCACGTGCCCCCATCCGCTGCTCAAGCTCTCCCAGTATCCGGTCCCGCGCAAGCTCGTCCGGAAGATGGTAGAGGAGTGCGACGAGGTGCTGGTGGTCGAAGAGGGCATGCCGATGGTCGAGGAGATGCTCCGCGGCTTGCTCGACCGCGACGTGGAGGTCCGCGGCAGAATCAGCGGCGAGCTGCCCCGCGACGGCGAGCTCAACCCGGGCATCGTCCGCAAGGCCCTGGGCATCGAGGCGAAACCTGCAGTCTCGGCACCGGGGTTCATGACGCCCCGGCCGCCGGCCTTCTGCCCCGGCTGCAGCCACATAGACACCTTCAACGCGATAAACGAGGCGGTAAAGGAGCAGTACGGCGACGGCCACGTGCTCTCCGACATCGGCTGCTACACCCTCGGGGCCCTCTCTCCCTTCGAGTCGATCAACAGCTGCGTCGACATGGGCGCCTCGATCACGATGGCCAAGGGGGCGGCCGACGCCGGTCTCTTTCCCTCCGTCGCGGTCATCGGCGACTCCACCTTTACCCACAGCGGCATGACGGGCCTGCTCGATGCGGTCATAGACAAGTCGAACATCGTGGTCTTCATCCTCGACAACTCCACCACCGCGATGACCGGCGGACAGGAGAGCCACGCCAGCGGCCGCCTCGAAGGCATCTGCCGGGGGCTCGGCGTGGAGGAGGATCACATCCGCACGATAATGCCCAAGCGCAACACCCACGACCAACTCGTCGGGATGATTAAAGAGGAGCTCGCCTACGAGGGAGTCTCGGTCGTCATTCCCCGGCGCGAGTGCGTACAGACCCAGCTGCGCAGGGCCAAGCAGAAGAAGAGAGAGGGGGCAGCGAAATGAAATACGACATAATTCTGACGGGAGTGGGAGGACAGGGCATCCTCTCTATCGCCACGGTCATCGGCTACGCCGCCCTCGAGAGCGGACTGAAGATAAAACAGTCGGAGGTCCACGGCATGAGCCAGCGGGGCGGCGACGTGCAGAGCCACCTCAGGATAGCCGACGGAGAGATCTTCTCCGACCTGGTGCCGGAGGGGGCGGCCGACCTCATCCTCTCGGTCGAGCCCCTCGAGAGCCTTCGCTACCTCCCCTACCTCTCCGAGGAGGGCTGGATCATCTCCAACACCACGCCCTTCAAGAACATTCCCAATTATCCCGAGGAGGAGAAGATCCTCTCGGCGATAGAGGCCCAGCCCCGGCACATCGCAATAGACGCCGATGCGGTGGCGAAGGAGCACGGCAACAACCGCGGCATGAACATGGTAATGGCCGGTGCCGCCGGCGTTCTGTTGCCGACGAAGTTCGAGATGCTCGAAGAGGGCATCCGCTACATCTTCGGCCGCAAGGGCGAGGACGTGGTCGAGAAGAACGTCGAGGTGCTGCAGGCCGGACGCGATCTCGCAGGCTCGATGAAGGAGAAGCTATGGTACACAGAGCGCTGATAGATCCGAAGAGCGTCGTAGTGGTCGGCGGCTCCGAGAATACGCAGAAGCCCGGCGGCAAGGTCCTGGCCAACATACTCGGCCGTGGCTTCTCCGGCGAGGTCTACGCGGTCAATCCGAAGGCCGAGAAGGTGCAGGGGGTACCCTCCTACCCATCGGTTGAAGAGCTGCCGGAGGTCGAGACCGCGGTGCTGGCGATCCCCGCCGAGCTCTGCGTCGATGCGGTACACACCCTCGCCGAGAAGAAGGGGACTAAGGGCTTCATCATCCTCTCGGCAGGCTTCAGCGAGGAGAGCGAAGAGGGGGCTAAGCTCGAAGAGGAGATCGTCCGCACGGTCGAGAAGGCCGGCGGCAGCCTCATCGGTCCGAACTGCATCGGCGTGCTGACCCCCGCATTCAGCGGCGTCTTCACCTCTCCCATCCCCAAGCTCGACCCGAAGGGCTGCGACTTCATCTCCGGCTCCGGGGCGACCGCCGTCTTCATCATGGAGTCGGGCATTCCCAACGGCCTGACCTTCTCTCAGGTATTCTCGGTGGGCAACAGCGCCCAGCTGGGGGTCGAGGAGCTGCTCGAGTACCTCGACGAGACCTTCGACCCGGAGAAGAGCTCCCGCGTCAAGCTCCTCTACATCGAGAGCATAGGCAAACCACAGAAGCTGCTCCGGCACGCGCGCTCGCTCGCGCGCAAGGGCTGCCGCATCGCGGCGATAAAGGCCGGCAGCTCCGCGGCCGGAAGCAGGGCGGCGAGCAGTCACACCGGCGCGCTGGCGAGCTCCGACACGGCGGTAGACGCCCTCTTCCGCAAGGCGGGCATCGTCCGCTGCCGCGGCCGTAACGACCTGGTCACAGTCGCCTCGATCTTCCAGCACCCGCCCCTTCCCGGCAAGAACATCGCCGTCATCACCCACGCCGGGGGCCCTGCGGTCATGCTGACCGATGCCCTGTCGAACGGCGGACTCGACGTGCCGCACATCGAGAGCCCGAAGGCGTCGGAGCTCCTCGAGAAGCTCTACCCCGGCAGCTCTGTGGCCAATCCCATCGACTTCCTCGCCACCGGCACCGCCGAGCAGCTCGGCGAGATCATCGACTACTGCGACAAGGAGTTCGACGAGATCGACGCGATGGTGGTGATCTTCGGCAGCCCGGGCCTCTTCGAGGTCTACGAGGTCTACGACGTGCTCGATGCGAAGATGCGCAGCGCGGGCAAGCCGATCTACCCCGTCCTGCCCTCGGTCATAAACGTGCAGGATGAGATACGGCACTTCATCTCCAAGGGCCGGATCAACTTCCCCGACGAGGTGCAGCTCGGCGAGGCCCTCGCCCGCGTGGCGGCGGTGCCACAGCCGGAGGAGCACGACGCGGCACCGGTCGAGATAGATCGCGAGACGATCCGCGCGGTCATCGACGGCGCAGGCGACGGCTACCTCGAGCCGGAGGGGGTACAGCAGCTCCTCGATGCCGCCGGCATACTCCGTGCCGGAGAGCGGACGGCGCAGACCGCCGACGAGGCGGCCGAGGCGGCCGGCGTGCTTGGCTATCCGGTGGTCATGAAGGTCATCGGGCCTCTCCACAAGTCGGACGTAGGCGGCGTGGCAACCGATGTGGCGAACGAGAAGAGCGTGCGTCATGAGTTCGACCGGCTCATGCAGATTCCCGAGACCACGGGAGTGCTCCTGCAGCCGATGCTCTCAGGACTCGAGCTCTTCGCGGGCATGAAAGCCGAGCAGGGCTTCGGCCATATGGTCCTCTGCGGCCTCGGCGGCGTCTTCGTCGAGGTGCTGAAGGACGTCGCGGTCGCCCTCGCCCCCTTCGGCGGTAAGGAGGCCCACTCGATGATACACTCGCTGAAGGGCTACGATATGCTCGAAGGCACTCGCGGCGCAGAGGGAGTCGACGTAGGGCAATTCGCCGAAGTGCTGATCCGCCTCTCCGCGCTCGCCTCGGCCGCCCCGGAGATCGTGGAGATGGACCTCAATCCGCTCCTCGGCAGTCGGCAGCACGTAACCGCCGTGGACGCGCGTATACGAGTCGAGCATGGTCATGTACAATAGAGTCAGAAAAACAGTGTATCGGAGGTAGTCTGAGCAATGAACAGCAGCGGTTCCACACCCATAGATGCAGAGGTAGTGAAGAAGAAACTCGAGGAGAGCGGCATACGAGACATGGGACGGGCGGCGATCCGCGAGATCGTCCGCATCGTCAACGAGATAGAGGAGGAGACCGGCCAGAGGTACATCCGCATGGAGATGGGCGTTCCCGGGCTCCCGACCCCCGACGTCGGTATCGAGGGGCAAATCAGCGCCCTCGAGATGGGAGTCGGCTCGAAGTACTCGATGATCGACGGTCTGCCCAAACTGAAGGAGGAGGCCTCACGCTTCGCCAAGCTCTTCATGGACATCGACATAGACCCGGCCGGCTGTGTGCCGACGGTGGGCTCTATGGAGGCGGGCTTCGCCTCCTTTCTCACCCTCAACCGCATGACGAAGGGAAAGCACAAGACTCTCTTTCTCGACCCGGGCTTTCCGGCACAGAAGATGCAGCTGCAGGCCCTCGGGATGGAGTACTCGGGTTTCGACTTTGCCGAGAACCGCGGCGAGAAGCTGGAGGAGAAGCTCGAGCAGTACCTCTCGAGCGGCGAGTACGCCACCCTGCTCTACTCGAACCCGAACAATCCCACCTGGCTCTGTCTGAACGACAAAGAGCTGGAGATAATAGCGCGGGTCTGCAAGAAATACGGCGTGGTGGTCATAGAGGACCTTGCCTACTTCGGCATGGATTTCCGCCGGGACTATTCGAAGCCCGGCGAGCCGCCCTACCAGCCGACGATTGCCAAGTACAGCGACACCTACATCATCATGCTGTCGACCTCGAAGGCCTTCAGCTACGCCGGCGAGCGCACGGCCGTAATGATGATCTCCGATGCCCTCTACAACAGCAGGCACGACTCGTTAGAGACCTACTACCACACAGACCTGTTCGGCAAGGCGGTCATCTACAACATCCTCTACGACATGACCGCCGGAACCAGCCACTCGGCGCAGTACGGTGTTGCTGCAATGCTGAAGGCGGCGAACGACGGGAAGTGCAACTTCCTCGAGCAGGTACGTGAGTACGCCGAGCGAGCACAGATAATGAAGAAGCACCTGACCGACAACGGCTTTACCCTCGTCTATAACGACGACGACGGAAAACCGCTCGGTGACGGCTTCTATTTTACCTTCGGTTATCCGGGCATGACCGGCGGAGAGCTCGTGCGGGAGCTGCTCTACTACGGCATAAGCGCGATTTCGCTGGCGATAACCGGTGCCGAGAGGGCCGACGGCCTGCGCGCCTGCGTCTCGCAGTTCGACATCCGGGAGCAGGAGGAGCTCTTGGGGGAGCGACTGCGGCAGTTTAGAGAGGACCACCCGGCATCGTAGCCGGAAGGCACTTATAGCGAGCCCGGAGGCGCCTGCTCCAGCCCAAGCGCCAGTCGCTGCCGGGCAAAGACCTCTCGTGCACCCTCCTCGGCGGAGTCGAGCAGCTCGTCGAGGCGGGCGCGGTCGAAGGTGTCCTTTTCGCCCGTACCCTGAATTTCCACGATCTCGTCGTCGAGAAAGACCACGTTCATGTCCACATCGGCCCGGGAGTCGTGTTCGTAGTCGAGGTCGCAGACCACCTCGCCGCCTACCACCCCCACGCTCAGCGCCGCGGCCTGCCCCCTCAGATAGGCATCCGGCGACTCCAATCCGTTGCGCTCCGCGATCTCGCTGAGCGCGTCGTAGAGGGCGACCCAGCCGCCGGAGACCGAGACCGTCCGCGTGCCGCCGTCCGCCTGAATGACGTCGCAGTCGACGATGATGGTCACCGGACCGATCTTGTCCATGTCCACCGCCGCACGGAGGCTCCTCCCGATGAGCCGCTGGATCTCCGTGCTCCTGCCGTCGCGTTTCATGAGCTCGCGCCGCTTCCTGCCGCCCCCGGTACTGCCGGGCAGCATCGCGTACTCCGCGGTAATCCAGCCGCCGCCGCTCTCCTCTCTGAACGGAGGGACCGACTCCTCTATGCTCGCAGTGCAGATGACCTTCGTATTGCCGTAGGAGGCCAGACAAGATCCGGCGGGGTATAAGAGGTAGTTTCTCTGAAAATCGACCGTGCGCATGTTACACTCCTGTCCTCCCCTTGTATCGCTCCCCCGCCTCCCTGTCAAGGCCGGCCGGCAGAACCGCCGGGCCGGGTGCGGCAATGCGGGCGCCCCTTCGGCGGAGAATTGCAGCGAAGTAAAAATACCTGTATAGTCGGGTGCATGCTCCGATTCACCACCAACCAGGGCTATGAGGACATCGTGGTCAACGAGGTCCACAGCCTCCTCGCCCGCGAGGGCATAGAGGCCGGCGGCTTCGAGGGTTCCCCCTTCGGCATCCGCGGCAACGTGCTCTACCGCCACTTGGGCGACGAGGAGGAGCTCGCGGGGCTCATCCCCGAGATGCGGTCGATCTACCACTGCGTCCGCTATCTCGCCCACGCCGAGTTCGAGTCGGAGGACTTCTTCTCGGAGATCGATTCTCTCTTCGCCGATCTTCCCGTCCCCCAGCTCGAAAATGCCGCCTCGTTCCGAGTGAGATGCGACCGGAGGGGCAGCCACCCATTTCACAGCCCGGATATCGAGCGGAGGGTCGGCGGTCTCCTGCAGGAGCGCTACGGCACGGCGGTGGATCTCGAGGAGCCGGAGTGCGACTTCCAGGTCGACATCTTCGGCCGCCACCTCTTCGCCGGTGTGCGCATTACCACGAGCAGACGCGACAGGCGCTTCGACAAGGCCTTCCATCAACGGATTGCAACCCGGAGCGTGGTCGCCTACGGCATGCTCAACCTCGCCGGCATCCTGTCCAAGCCGGGACCCCTCCTCGACCCGTTCTGCGGCTCCGGCACCATCCTCCTCGAGGCGGCGGACCTCCTGCCCGGAATAGAGCTCTACGGATGCGACATCACCGAGGATGCGGTCGCCGGAACGGAGGAGAACCTCTCGCGCATCGGCGCCGCCGATCGCTCGCACATCCTCCAGGGGGATGCACGGGAGCTCTCGCAGCTCCTTCCCCCGGCCTCCGTCGACTACATCGTCACCGATCCGCCCCTCGGCATCCGCATGGGAAAGCGGATCAACTACTACGCCCTCTTCACCAAGCTGCTCGAGGAGGCGAAGACGGTTCTGCGGCCGAAGGGACGGATCCTTCTTCTCTCTGCACGCCACCGCAAGCTCCTCAACTACGCGGTCCGCGATACAGGCGGCTACCGCATAGCTCACGTGCGGGTCATCGAGTACGGCGGCATCTACCCGGCCCTCTTCCTCCTGCAGCGCGAGTCCTGAGGAAGCTCGACGACGGCGTTTCGGAGCGCCCGCCACTTGTGTTCGGTGCCCTTAATCATTATTGTATAGGGCAAGACGCCATGGCCCATATCCTGCTGCTCGAAACAGAAAAGACCTCACCCGTAGAAGAGTTCCTCCGCGAGATGGATCACCGCGTCACACGGGTTTTGCGCCCGAACGGCAAGAGAGACGGGATGGAGCAGGAAGCTGCGGAAATCGGAAGCCTCGCCTTTCCCGATCTCATTATCCGCGAAGACGGCTTCGGAGAGGATTACGGAGGGGACATAAGCTCTATTCCTCACATCCTCATCGTGAGGGAGTACGATCCGGCGGAGCTGCAGGCACAATTGAGCTTCAGCTGTCACGGATTCCTGCTGCGTCCGGTCCACAGGGAGTCGGTGCTCAGCGTGGTGGGAACTGCACTCGGCATGGGAGGCATCAGCCTCGACATCAGCGACAAGAAACAGGAGCTTCTCGAGATACGCAAGCTCTCCACCGCCATCGACCAGAGCGACAACATCATACTCATTACCGACTGCGAGGGGCGCATCGAGTTTGCAAACCGCGCCTTCGAGACGAGCTTCGGGGTCGCCCGAGAGGAGCTTATCGGCGAGATGGTACACGATTTGAACGACGGCAGCGACAGGGCACAATGCTACGCAATAGTCGGCGAGGCGGTGGAGCTCGAGCACACCGTGATGCGGGAGTTCAGCTTCGCGAGGAACGACTACAGCAGCTCATGGGAACGGATATCGGTCAGCCCTATCCGCAACGACGAGTCGGAGATCATCAACTACATCGCCGTGGCCGACGACATCACCATGCAGGTTCAACGGAAAAGAGAACTCGAACGGGCCAAGGAAGAAGCAGAGAGTGCAAGCCGCATGAAATCCCAGTTCTTGGCCAACATCACCCACGAGATCCGCACCCCGTTGAACATCATCCTCGGTTTCACCGACATTCTCGCAGACGACGAGATCGACGAGAAGAAGAGGACGCAGCTGATGAACATCCGCTATGCCGGCAACAACCTGCTCAGTCTCATAGACGACATACTCGACTTCTCTAAGATCGAATCCTCGAAACTCAGGTTGGAGGAGAAACCGTTCTCGCTGCAGGCCACCCTCTACCGGATGGAGGAGATGTATCGGTCCGCCGCCTCACAGAAGGGCATCTCCTTCCGTATGCAGCACGAAAGCCCCTTCCCCCGCACGGTGAAGGGGGACGAAGACCGGGTGGTGCAGATCCTCTCCAATCTCCTCTCGAATGCGGTAAAGTTCACCTCCGAGGGAAGCATCGAACTGAAGAGCCGGTATCGCGACGACGAGCTCGAAGTATGCATAACCGACACCGGCATAGGTATCGAGGAGGCGAGAAAGGAGGAAATCTTCTCTCCGTTCGAGCAGATCGACGGCTCCACCAGCAGAAAATACGGCGGGACCGGGCTCGGACTCGCCATCACCAAGAGTCTTGTCGAACAGATGGGCGGGCGCATCGAACTCGAGAGCAGCCTCGGAAGCGGCACCGCCTTTACCGTCACGATTCCGCTTCCTTCACTCGACGACAAGCGAGTCCTCATTGCCGAAGACAACGGGGTAAACCAACGCCTCATGCGGATCATGCTCGAGAAGATGGGCTACAGCTGCGATGTAGCCTCAGACGGCGTAAAAACGATGGAGAGGTTGAGAGAACGGCACTACGATGTGCTGCTGCTCGATATGCACATGCCGGTCAAGGACGGACTGGAGGTGGTCGAGGAACTGAGGTCCGACGAGAGCCTTCGGGGCATCCACGTTATCGCCCTCACTGCGAGCACGGAGGATGGAGACGAGGCGAACTTCATAAGCGCCGGCTGCGACGACTTCCTGCCGAAACCGGTCAACAAGAACGATTTGGAAACCAAACTGAGGAATATCTCAACATGAGGCCGAATTTCCGGACAATGCTTCTTGTCCCTCGCTTCGCCATGCATTAGATTAAAAATATATTCGTATTACTTTGTATTATTTGTCGGAGGCTTTATGAAGAAAGAGGAAATCATCTCGTTCAAGGCCGACTCCCGCCTTGCAGAAGAGCTCAGACGAATCCCCAACCGCTCCGAGTTCATCCGCAGCGCCATAATGCAGGCACTCGACAACACCTGTCCGCTCTGCCAGGGTACGGGCCTGCTCACCCCCAGCCAGATGCAGCACTGGCAGGAGTTTACCCGGCACCATGCCGCGGTCACCTGCGATGAGTGCAACGAGACCTATCTCTCCTGCGATCTCGACTACGAGCCTCACAACCATCCCCACACGCTGCACATAGAAGAGTAGAGATGAAGAAGAGTACACACATCGACGGCGACTACAATGCGGTATTTTGTGGTTCAAATCCTGGGGTAAGGAAAATCGGCACTCGCCGAGAGCTGACCTCTGTTTCCATTGGGGCACTCTCTGCCCCTACATCCATATGTAGGCCGGCATGTAGCCTCCGGTAAGGCGGTCCACATTGCCGACCATGCGAAACCACAGCAAGATCTGCGACCACGTCAACTCGAGGCAGTTCGGCACACTGCGGGAGAACTGCACCGTCTCTCGCACATACTCCCTCTTCTCGTCGGTGTAGAGGAACTGAGAGCGTGAGCCGACGAGGATGTGGGTGTTGTCCGGCTCGTACTGACTGCCGACGAAACTCTCGAAGCCGTCGGCGGCGACAGCAATTCGCATTTTGGAGCTTAACTCCAAAATGCGAATGCTTACAAACGGTCAGAGAAAGAGTTAAGGCTAAAGTTTTGTAGGTCAGCAGACACTCCACCGAGCGTGAGGACACCATAATCGGCA
>CAYFVU010000097.1:0-12691 GCA_964346645.1 uncultured Spirochaetaceae bacterium
CCACTAAGCATAGATTTTGATGCGAACGAGCAATGAGCCGTCTTGCGGTGTGAGGTGAAGTTCTCAGCAGGCGTTCTCAGCTCTTTTGCACCCTCTTGCCGGGTTGCAGCACGATAACCTTCGTAGACTCGGGAAGTGAGTGTCGATCGATATCGATCTCCGATGTACCGGGTTTCTCCACTGCCTCTTCGGGAAAGTACGAGAGCAGCACTTCAATAGGCAACATGAAGAATTCCGGCCCCGGTGTGCGGAAATGCATGGGTATTACCAATCTCGGCCGCACATAGTCTATTACCTTCTTGAGCTCATCGAGCTCGATCGTCGGCGGTCCTCCGGCGAGGGTGAGGAGTATGTCGGTGCCCTCCAGGAATTGCATCTGCGTGTGGTTGAGGGGGTTACCCGCATCTCCGAGATGGGCAAGGTTGATCCCCTCGAGGCTAAAGCGGTAGAAGGCGTTTTTGCGGGCTGCATCCTTGTGGATAATGCTTTCCTGCGAGGGCATGAAATGGAAATCAATACCGGCTGCTCTCTTCGGCGATTCGCCGGGCTCGGCGTAATCGGTGGCAGTGAGCAGCGTATAACCGGCCGGAATGTGCTCTATGTAACAGTGTGCCTTGTCGTCGTCGGAGCTCCGCAGCACAATGTCCGCTTCATCGTCGACGGGCTCTAAATGGGTGATGGAGGGTTTGTACGGATCGGTAATGATTCGCAGATTCCCGCTGGTAATGAGAAACGATGCATGTCCTAGCCATTTAATCTTCATACTCTGTTTTATCCTCTGTCATGTCGGCTTCTTATCTCCATATTAGTAAAGCCGGGTGCTGCGCACAAGCGAGCATACACGCCAAAGCTGTCGTTTAACTTGACAATCGGCCCCTTTCTGCATATCGTTACATAAATGCAGGAAAGACATCATCAAAAACGTGCCTCACTCAACATATCCTACACGAAGTGTAGACTCTCACTGCGTGTTTTCTCGGCACTGCTCGCGCTCATCTTTACGTCACTCTTCTTTGCTGAACCCGTGCAGGGCGCTGATGAGATAGACTTGACTCCGGAGGAGCGGGCGTTTCTCGAGTCGCATCCGGTTATCCGCGTAGGGAACGAGGACGACTGGCCGCCCTTCGACTTCAGCGAACACGGCATCCCGCAGGGCTACGCCATCGAGCACCTCGAGCTCCTCGGCGAAAAGCTGGGCATCTCCTTCGAGTACGTAAACGGCTACACCTGGAACGAGCTGCTGCGGCTCTTCAGGGAGGGAAAGATCGACCTTCTGCCCTCCCTCTGGTTCTCCGAAAGCCGGGCGGAGTACATGCTCTTTACCGAGCCCTACCTCGAGCTCCCCTACGTCATCATCACGAAAGACAGCAACGAATCGATCCGAACCTTCGATGACCTGCGCGGCAAGACTGTTGCTGCTCCCGAGAGCTATGTTCAGGCGGAGGTGCTCAAAACAAAATACCCCGAGATCGAGCGGCTTCAGGTGCACAATCCCCTCGAGGGGCTCAAGGCGGTAAACTACGGAGAGGCCGACGCCTACATAGGCTACCGCGGGGTAGTGGACTACCTCATTGCAACGCGCTTTTTTACCGACCTCAATATCGTCGGCGAGGTGGATGCCGAAGGGCTCGGTACGCAGGGGCTCTACCTCGCCGTGAGGCAGGAGCTTCCCCTCCTGCGGAGCGTGCTGCAGAAGGCGATGGACAGCGTCTCCCGCAAGCAGAAGGTCAAACTCGCACAGCAGTGGATCACGGTGGGCCAGCGGGGCGTGCCTACCCTCACGTCGAAGGAGAAGGCGTATCTGCTGGAGAATCCCGTCTTAAAGGTAGACAACCTGAAGGACTGGCCTCCCTTCAACTACTTCGAGAACGGAGAGCCCAAGGGATTCTGCATCGACTACATGCGTTTGCTCGGCGAGAAGCTCGGGATACAGTTCGACTTCGTCTCGGGGCCTACGTGGGATGAGTTCATGGATCAGTTAGCGACTGGGGACTTGGATCTGCTCTGCGATGTGGTGGAGACGGAGCGCCGCAGGGAGCGGATCGCATTCACCGAGCCATATTTCTCCATATTCTCCGGGATCGTGGTTAAGCAGGAAAACGAAGGTTTCGCCAGTCTCGAGGCGCTAAAGGGGAAAGAGGTTATCGTACCGGAGGGATTCTACTACGAGGATATCCTGCGGCAACACTACCCGGCCTTGGAGGTCCTCACCTCCGACAGCATTCTCTCCTGTCTCAAGAGTGTGTCCTCCGGCCGGGCGGATGCGGCTCTGGTCGAAAAACCGGTCGCCGACTACCTCATTACCAACCACTTTCTCACCGACCTGGTGAGCATACCGGTAATGGACAGCGCACACCTCGAGAACACCCCCGTCTCCATTGGCGTAGACAAGAGTGAGGCTACGCTGCGCGATATCATGCAAAAAGCCATGGATGCCGTCTCAGAAGAGGAGATGGCGGACATCTACAACCGCTGGTTCGAGGCGGAGGAGCTGGAAAAGCAGCGGAATCTCGTACCACTCAGGCTGGAGGAACAGGCCTACATCGAGGGTAAGAAGACGATTCGCATGTGCATACATTCCGACAGGCTTCCCTTCGAGGGAAGGGACGAAAGTGGAGATCACATCGGCATCGTTGCAGATGTCGTCGATCTGGTAGCGGAGAGGATCGGGGTGGACATCGAGATCGTTTCGACAGGCTCCTGGCAGGAGAGTCTGGAAGCGTTGGAGACGGGAAGGGCGGACTTCCTCACCTGCCTGCACCGGAATCCGGGCAACACCGACACCTTCCTCTTCAGCGATCACTTCTACGAGTCCCTCTACGTTCTCGTCGGCAGGAAGAGCGAGCCCTACATCTCGGATATGAACATTCTCACGGAGAAGACCGTCGCCGTGCCCGAAGGGAATCCGGTGGCAGATTATCTTTCGTCGAATTATCCGAATACCGGGATTCTGCCCAAGGAGGATCTCGATGCCGCATTGAGGGCGGTATCCACGGGAAATGCGGATCTTGCCGCCGGCAGTTTACAGATGATCAGTTACCGTATCCACGACAATGCGCTTTATGATCTCAAGATCGCCGGACAGACCCCGTACAAGGATTACATCCGTTTCGGCGTGAGCAAGAGCTCAGAGGAGCTGCTGCCGATTCTGAACAAGGCCCTCGATTCGATCTCACCACAGGAGATCAACCACATAACCCAAAAGTGGATCACTATCCGCTATGAACACGGATTCGACTACAGCCTGTTGTGGAAGGTCCTCGCCGTAGCGGCGGTAGTCGTCGCCGTGATCGTGCTGTGGAACCGGAAGTTGAGGGGCTTGAACAGGGAACTGACCGAAGCGCACCGGGAGCTGGAGCAGAAGAGCGAGGAGCTCGAACGGCTCTCTCAGACCGACCGGCTGACCGGGCTGTACAACCGAATGAAGATCGAGACCATTATCGAGAACGAGTGCGAGAGGGCCTCCCGCTCCGATGTGACTGTTTCGGTAGTCATGATCGATGTAGACAGATTCAAGGCGATAAACGATGAGTACGGCCACCACTTCGGCGACAAGGTACTATGTGAGTTGACCGACTATCTGCAGACGAACAATCGGACAATAGACACCCTCGGGCGCTGGGGCGGCGAAGAGTTTCTCCTCATCTGTCCTGGAACCGGTCTCGAGGGTGTCAGGGTTCTTGCGGAGAAACTGAGGGCCGGTATCGAAGAACTGGATTTCCCGGTCGACAGGAAGATCACCTGCAGCTTCGGTATCGCCGAATACCGCAAGAATGAGAGCCCCGACAAGCTCTTCATTCGTGTCGATGAGGCCCTCTACCGGGCAAAGGATGCCGGACGGAACCGCGTAGAAGGGTAACACACGTCCCTAATTTTTTAGGGTACAACAAAAAAAGGTGTATTATATGGCGAAAAAGATCCTTCTGGTAGAAGACGAGGCTATCCTGGCTCTGTCCGAATCTAAGATTCTCGAAAGACATGGCTATGAGGTAGTCTCGGCCTACTCAGGAGAGAAGGCTTTAGAGATAGTCGATACGAATGAGGATATTTCCCTCGTTCTCATGGACATCGACCTCGGTAAGGGGATAGATGGTACCGAGGCCTCGAGAAGAATCTTGGAAAAACGTGAACTCCCCATCGTCTTTCTCACGAGCCATTCGGAGAAAGAGTTCGTCGATAGAGTAAAGGAGATAAGCAGTTACGGTTACGTATTGAAGAACTCGGGTGAATTCGTGCTGATCGAATCTATTTCGATGGCCTTCGAATTGTTCGAGACCAATGCGCTCCTGAGACGAGAAAATACTGAACGCAAGCGCACCGAACATCAAATGCTCAAGGTCAATACCAATCTGCAGGCCACCTTAGATGCACTCCCCGATATGCTGTTTGAAATCGACCAAACGGGAATAATCCACGGCTTCCACTCTAAAGAGCACAATGAGCCGTATGCGGATCCGAAAAAGTTTTTGGGTAAAAGATATCAGGACATCCTACCAAAATCTGCGGTAGAGATCATCGACCAGGGCTTACTGCAGGCACACCAATCGAAGAGGGTGTTCGGTATCGAATACCCTCTCGTCCATGAGGAAAATGAGCGATGGTACCAAGCTTCTATCGCAGCAAAGAGAGAGCCCGTGACCGATGAATTGAGGTTTATTTTCTTAGTACGGGATATAACTGAGCAGAAGCGTTTAAAAGAGGCAATGGAGAAGAGCGAAGAGAAATATCGAATGCTCTATGAGAATGCGCCGCTTCCCTATCAGTCCCTCGACAAGGACGGACGCTTTCTCGATGTCAATCCAGCGTGGCTCGGGGCGCTCGGAGGCTATAAGAGAAAGGAGATACTAGGTAGATCTTTTGCCGACTTTATTCATCCCGATTCAATGGGCGATTTCCGAAGAAATCTCGAGGAGTTCAAAAAGAAGGGTGAGGCAAAAGGTAATATCTATAGGATGCGGAAGAGAAGCGGGGAATACATCGACGTTGCTTTTCAAGGTCGCAGCTCGTATTCGGAAAACGGCACTTTTCAGCGGACTCATTGCGTCTTCGAAGACATTACCAGCAAGAGACGATCCGTGGATCCGTATTGGGGCAACATGCTGGGGTATAAGGAGGCGAAGAGGAGGGAGATATTCTACCGCAGCCTCATGGAGAACAGCATCGATGCGGTGTACCTGCTGAGCGAAGGAGGAAAGGTTCTCGATGTAAATCAGAGGGCATGCGAGATGCTCGGTTATACGAGAGACGAGCTGCTCGAACTGACCATAGACGACATAGATGTAAATTATCCCTCGAAGAAATTCATCGCATTTTGGAACACGAAGCCCGAAGGCTCGACTATTCTCTTCGAATCTACTCACCTTCACAAGGGCGGTTTTACGGTTCCCGTAGAGGTGAACGGAATATTCTTTATCTACGATGGAGTGAAATACCTCTACGGAGTGGCTCGGGATGTGACGGAACGAAAGAGAGCCGAAGAGGCGATCAAAGAGAAGAGTGAGCTCCTGCAAAACATCACCGACAATATGTTCGATCTGGTATCGTTGACGGATGTATCTGGGAATTTCACATTCGTAGGAAAGTCTCACCGCATATTGGGATACCACACCGATGATCTGATAGGAACAAATGTGCTGGATTATGTGCACCCTGAGGATCTTCCTCCTATCAAAGCTGAATTCGAAGACTTCATCACTCACGCCAAAGACGGAAAAAGGGTGGAGTATCGTTACAGATGCGCAGATGGAAATTATATCTGGCTCGAGACCGTAGGGAAGACGCTCAAAGATGAGTATGGAAATATCAGGGAAATCTTATTCAGCTCGCGGGACATTAGTGAGAAGAAGAATTTTATGATCTCCCTTCAGGAGAATGAAGAACAGCTGCGGAGAATCATGGACAGCATCAACGATGGGATCGTTGTGTTGGACACGGATTTCAAGGTGGTGAGAACGAACAGGAAATTGAGAGAAGATATAGGGGTCAAGAATGAGTCCCAGTTGCTCGGGAAGAAGTGCTACGAGGCGTTTCATGGATTCGATGAGGAGTGCCCCTGGTGTCCCTCGAAATCCGTGGTGGAGAGTGGAGGGGAACACTCGGCGACTGTTCCTTTTCCCTCAGAAAATCCCCAGAGGTGGTTCCACCTGCTGGCCTCTCCGGTATACGACGGCAAGGGGAATATTACCCATGTGGTGGAATCCGCCAGAGACATTACTTCGAGGATGAAGACGGAACAAGAGAAGGATGAGCTTATGCGGGAGCTCAACCACAGAGTAAAGAACAATCTCCTCATGATCTCTTCTCTCGTGCGTCTCAAAAACGATTCGCTTCCCCCGGATGTCGATTTGTCGGATATCGACAGACAGATTACCGCAATACGGCTCATACACGAGAAGCTGTACAAGACGGAAGATGTCTCGCATGTAGATATGAAGGAGTACATCGAAGAGATTCTCGCTGCGGTGTTTTCCTTCCAGCGGGGAGGAGTCGAGACAGTCATCGATGTTGAACACTTCCAATTGGACTCGAAGACTGCGGTCGCCGTCGGCCTCATCGTAAACGAGATCGCCACCAACGCGGTAAAGCACGGATTTGCGGCAACAGGAGAAGCCCGGTTTTCTGCGCGAATGTATCGGGAGGCGAGTAGAGACGAGTACGTGCTCTCCCTCTCGAACACAGGCAGCTCATTTCCGGAGGATGTACACGTGCAAAAAGCCGAGACCCTCGGACTGTGCTTGATTAATTCTCTCGTCGGCCGGTTAGACGGTTCAATTGAGCTGCAGAGAGACCCCGTTACGACCTTCATAATACGTTTTCCGCAACTAAGTATGCAGGGGTGAGGGACATGAGGAGAACCGTTCTCATAAAGAACGCACAGGCAATCGTCACTTGCGACGAACACGACTCGATCTTTTATGACAGCGATATGCTCATAGAGGGGCCGAGGCTCGTGAGGATCGGCGACCGTATAGACACGGAGGCGGCGGCAACGTGCCGGAGGAGATGGTCGAGACAACCGATGAGTTTCTGAAAGACTGTGCACGGCTCATCGACACGTATCACGATCCTGAGCCGTTCAGCATGAGGCAGATAGTCGTCTCCCCTTGCCGGCCGGTCAACTGTTATCCCGAGACCTTTGTCGAGTCGATTCGACTGGCGCGCGAGCGCGGGGTGTATCTGCACACACACTTAGGTGAGGGAGAGAACGCTCCAATGGTCGAGCGCTGGGGCAAGAGAACGCTCGAGTGGTGCGAGGAGCTCGGTTTTGCAGGCGGAAGGAATGAAGCTGAGTCTCGGCTGCGACGGCTCGGCAACCAACGACGGCTCGAACCTGCTCGACTCGCTGAGGATGGCCTTTCTCATGCAGGCGCATCACAGCAAGAAGCGCGGCGGAGCCCCTTCCGGCTATGAGATGCTCAAAATCGCGACAGTCGGGGGAGCCCGAACGATGGGCAGAGACGACCTCGGCGTAGCGTATAACCTCGATTAAAGAATACTTCTTCTCACACACGATAGATAGAGAGGAAAATGTACGAAACGGCTTGAGTCAACCTTCACTCAGTTCGATTAGTTCTTTGAGGTCTCCCGTGCTCATCTTGGTGAGCCACTGCTCCCCATCGGAGACGGTGAGCTCGGCCAGTTCCTTCTTCGCCTCGAGCATGGCGTTGATCTTCTCCTCGAAGGTGCCGCGGGTAATAAAGCGGTAGACCGTCACGTCCTTACGCTGGCCTATGCGGAAGGCGCGGTCGGTGGCCTGGTTTTCCACCGCCGGGTTCCACCACAAATCGTAGTGGATTACGTGGTTCGCTGCAGTGAGGTTGAGGCCCACGCCGCCGGCTTTGATGGAGAGTACCATAAAGCGGTAGTTGGGGTCGTTCTGAAAAAGGTCGACCATCTCTTCCCGCGCCTTTTTGCTGCTTCCTCCGTAGAAGAAGAGGCAGGGGATCTCGAGGTGCTTCTCTATCATCTCCTTAAGAAGCTCGCCCATCTCGGCAAACTGGGTAAAGATGAGCGCCTTCTCGCCGCGATCGGCTATGGTCTGCAGGAGTTCGAGAAGGGCCGTCGATTTCCCCGAGGCCTCGGCTGCGCCGCTGCCCTGTGTGCTGTAGAGGCGGGGGTGGCAGCAGATCTGCTTGAGACCAGTCATCAGCTTGAAGACTATCCCCGATCTGCCGATACCTTCGGCCTCGGCGAGCCAGCTATCGGTGTGTTCCACCAGCTGCTGGTAGAGTACCGCCTGCTCCTTGCTAAGGGTGGGAAAACGGTTGGTTATGATCTTCTCGGGAAGATCCTCTATGATCGACTTGTCGGTCTTCAGCCGCCGCAGAATGAGGGGAGAGGTCAGTTTGCGGAATCGCTCCAACGCCGCTCGGTCGCGGTAGCGCTCGATGGGAACGGCGTAGCCCTCCTTGAAGCCGGTTTTGCTGCCGAGATAGCCCTTCATCGCGTAGTCGATAATGCTCCAGTAGTCGAGTAGGCGGTTCTCCACCGGAGTTCCGGTCATGGCGATACGGTGGTCCGCCTTTATCGATTTTACCGCCTTGGTCTGGGCGGAGGTCGAATTCTTTATGTTCTGAGCCTCGTCGATTACCGCCACCGACCAACGCGTTTTTTTCAACTCTTCTATGTCTCTGCGCACGAGGCTGTAGGTGGTAATGAGGATCTCCGTTCCCTCCTCCATCTCCCGTTCGCTCCCGTGGTAGATGCCGGTCTGTAGATCCGGGGCAAATCGCTCTATCTCCCGCTGCCAGTTGCTCATAAGGCTCGCCGGTACGATTACCAAGACCGGTTTCTTATGAGATATCACCTTCTCGTCCTTCAACTGCTGCAGGAGGGCTATTACCTGCACCGTCTTACCCAGTCCCATGTCGTCGGCGGCCACCGAGCCGAGGCCAATGCGGTGGTTGTGGTAGAGCCACCGGTAACCGCGAAGCTGGTAGGGGCGGAGCTCCGCACGAAGACCGGAAGGCACGTCGACCTCCGGCGGAGTGAGCAGAGAGGAGAAGAGCTTTTCCACCTCCCCGTCGGTCTCCACCGGCGCTCCGTCGAACATCCCGGTGAGCCCGGTCTTCAAGAGCTCGAGGGGCGAGGGCGAGGGAGCCTTCTCCATCCGCCTCGCCAGGGACTCGAGCTGCTTCTCGTCGAGCTCGAGGAACATATCCTTGTAGCGTACGAACCTTCCGTACTTTCCCTTCAATTCGAAGAGCTCCTGCGGATCGATAAACCTGTCTCCGGCGGCTATGTTCCAGTCGAACTGCAGCATCTCCTTGAGGGATGTGTAGGAGACCACCTTCTCGGAGGAGCCCGCGGGAGCCCCCATTTTTAGCGAAATCTGCGGCACAAAGGCCTCTCGCAGGGCCTTCGGTACGACCGTGTGCACACCGAGGGTTTTGAGGGCGGGCAGGGCGGCGAACCAGCGTTCGAGAAACGCATCTCCCTCTACCACGATGGGTTCGCGGTTTCGAAGGAAGTCGTTTACCGTGGGCAGGTAGGTGGCGAGCAGGCTGAGGTCGCGAAGGAGCGGCATGGTCTCGCTTTGCTCTTTCTCCAGGAAATCGCGAAACGGGATGGGAAGCTCCTCTTCATCCCGTCTGTCTCGGACTCGGATTTCGAATCGAAACCGCTCTTCGGAGCTCTCCTCTATGTGGATAACCGGCCGGTAGTCGACGGGCCGTATAAAGAAACGTCCGAGCCAGAGGTGAATCGTCTGCGCGTTCTCCCGCTCCTCGAACTTTTTAGGGCTGTATTCGGCTCCCGAGAAGAAGAGGGCGGTAACCGGGTCCTCCTCGGCCCTCTTTGCCGCTTCGAACTCCCGCAGGTAGTGGCGCATAAGAAAGGAGATGAGGAAGAGCACCTGCTCCCGGTGTTCGAGGGGGGTCTTGCCGTATCGCACTATCTCTTTCGGGAGGGCCTCCACGAAGGTCTCGAAGATGCGCGATGTCTCTTCGTTGAAGAGAGCGGGAATCCAGCGAATCACGTAGCTTCCCTTTCGTATCGAGACGATGTCGGGTATTGCCGCCCTCTGCTCGAGGAGCTTGAGGGTGAAGCTGTGGAGCATAACGAGGAAGGAGAGTACCGGAGGGTAGGCGGAGAGGTCGCCCGCCGAGAGGAGCTGCAGATATTCTATAAAGGGGCCCATATTGTCGGAGTCGAAGCGGATCTCCTGCTGCCCCTTTTTGAGGGAGCCCGCAAAACGGTACTTTCCCTTGTAGATGTTGATGCCGCAGCTGCTGTAGAGAGTTTTGGGCGGCTCCTCCTGCAGATCGAGATCCTTCACGTGGCGTTTTGTCGCCTTCGAGCTTCTCCGGTACGCCTCGAGGAGTATCTCCTTGAAGTCCTTCTTGAGATAGAAGAGGGGAAACTCGGTCAGGAGTTGCGATATTGCAGGGTACAGGTCGGGAATAGCCGAGAGGTCGATGTGTTCGAGGTTCTCGCGGTAGTAGTTGTACTCCTCGGGTTTGTAGGCGAGAAAGTTCTCTATGCCGGCGATGGGCTCCTCGGCCTCCTCGCCCGCGGCTCCGCCTACCTCGCTCAAGAGGTCGAGGCCGTGCATTCGGAACACGAGGAAGGGGTTCTTGTCGATCTCGTTGGCGATAATGTAGACCACCGCGGCGAGGTGTTTGCAGGGGACCGCCCAATCGGGGCAGCTGCAGCGCATCCCCAGCTCCTTCCAACTCTTTGGAAAGAGCCTGATACCCGCAGCTTCGGCCTCCTCCTCCAGCTCGGGGGGCAGAATATGCGCCCCCAACTGCGAGAGGTAGTAGGGGTTCTCCTTTACAATGCGGACCATGGCCTCTTTCTCCGCTTTTTTGAACGACCACAGTGTGAGAGTGCTCGAATAGGGGGTCGGCTGCCGCCCCTTTACCTTTGCCGAGACCTTGGGTCCCTCTATGTCGATGGATTTTACAGACCCGTTTCTCGCGTAGCGCTTGCCCCGCGGGAGGCGGTTGGAGTAGTCGATATTCGACAGTGCCTCGAGCCATCGCCTTCCCCACCAGGTGTGACCGAACTCTATGCGTGCCATACGTGATCCCCTTTATGCGTCCAGACCTTATGCGTGTCAGTTATATCGTTTTTGGCCGTCTTGTGCAATTGTAGCCGAAAGGCGCAGTAAAACTACGGGTGGTGTATGCATTGCAAGGGCCATCTCTTCCCAGTTCTCTAAACCCTTTCTCCTCGGCATAAAAACCAATATTATACGAAAGATGGAAAATACCGCGGCTTTTCTGGTCTTTGTCACGATCACGATGATTACACCGGGACCGAACACAGTTTCTTCGGCCAACTACGCCATTCTCTACGGCTACAAGAAAACCCACAGCTATCGCTTGGGTATTTTCACCGGTTTTGCCGCGGTTATGATGTTCTGCGCGTTTTTAGCCCACAGTATCGCCTCGGCGCTGCCTGATTTCGCCGTTATTCTCCGCTATATCGGGGCCGCCTATATTGCGTACTTGGCTTGGGGGATGCTGAGGGCCACCTATCAAATCGAAGAGGGCCGAAAAGAACAGCTGGCCTACCCTTTTCTCAAGGGAGCCCTTCTGCAGATTCTCAACGTCAAGGTCCTGGTCCTCGGGATCAGCATATACTCGACGTATCTTTCCGAAAGAATCACATCGCCTGTGTTTCTCCCCCTGTCGGCGATTCTTCTGGCCTTCGGCTCCCTGGCCGCCACGAATCTCTGGGCCTTGGGAGGCAGCGCGATCGCCGGATTTACAAAACACCGGGCGGTTCGAATCGGCTTAAACCTCACTCTGTCGCTGCTTCTGCTCTACTCAGCCTATCAGCTCTCGGGCATCGCCGAACTTTTCTAAGGGCGGAAAATATCGACGATTAGCTTTTAACTAGACGATTGGTTTTGATCGCTCCATCCAAAACCGTTCCCCGGGACAGTAATGGGCACAGTAGTTTTCTCGTCCCATAAACTGGGTCAGTTCTATTGCGAATCCGCACCGAAGACATTGATTTATGAATAAAACAGATGTATAATATACATATGAAACCAGTTACTATATATGTATCAGAAACTGTGTACTCCCTCTATAAAGCGGAAGCTGAAAAGAGAGATCGAACAGCTGCCGAGCTCATTCGAGAGGCTATGGAGTTATATATAACGGACAAACTTCATCCTCATCGGAGTCTGGATGAATGGGCCCCCTTCTCGTTGGGGCAAGTAAAAAGGGACTGGGTGGACGGTTCTTTCCGGGATGAGATGCTCGAGGCGGGATATGAAAGGTGACCGGCATAGATACTACTTGGCTGGTGGATCTCGAGGTAAAGGAGTCTCCCCGGCATACAGGGGCCCGAGGGCTGTTCGAAGACTGGCGTAAGGAACGGAATTCCGTACTCTGTGTGTACCATCATGTCTTTCTTGAGTTCCTGCATGTCGTTACCGATCCGGCAAGGTTTGAAGAGCCGCTGTCACTGGATACGGCGATAGAGAGAGTGTGGTTTTGGGTCGACCAGGAACGTATTCGGGTTCTCTACCCCACCGATACATCTCTGAAAAGATGCCTTATGTGGCTGTCCGCTTTCCGCTTGGGGCGAAAACGCCTTATCGATACACAGATGGCCGCCTCCTATGCTGAAGAGGGAGTCTCACGGCTATGGACCGCCAATCCGGATGATTTCACTCTGTTCGGAACTTTTGAAATGCCCCTATATTGACGACTAATCTACTCGAGCCGTGCAA
>CAYFVU010000098.1:0-12042 GCA_964346645.1 uncultured Spirochaetaceae bacterium
ATGTTGTTGTCGTTTTGAAAATTATTTACCTATTAGAGTGAATAACGACGCCCTCTGCAACTCGGGGGCTTTCCGATGACTGTGCTCCTCTTGCAGCAATTCCCCGGGATTCGTACCGCTACTCCTCGTAGCTTAGCACGTCCCGCTGGATGGTGTCGGCCCACTCCTGCAGGTCGCGGAGGACGAGTTTGTCCCTGGGGGTTGTCTCGCTGCTCGTCGAGTACTCGTCTATTTTCCGGGTAAAGAAGTGGAAGTCGTTGATAATGCGCTCGGGGGGAAAGAG
Organism: uncultured Spirochaetaceae bacterium; assembly: GCA_964346645.1. Taxonomy (GTDB): domain Bacteria; phylum Spirochaetota; class Spirochaetia; order DSM-16054; family Sediminispirochaetaceae; genus CAYFVU01. The sequence continues at coordinate 284 of CAYFVU010000098.1, forward strand.
AAGTCTGCCGGCGCAGAAGCTGCGCCACTGCTTCCGCGACTCCTCGTCGAGGGACTCGGGGTAGTTGCGGCAGACCAGGCGCCAGATGAGGGGAGGCACGCGCGGGTCCTCGAATTCGAAACGGCGGCGGAGCATCTCCTGCGGTTTCTCCTTTCGGAGCTCGCCCATCTTCTCCTTGTCGGAGTCCGGGAAGAAGCCCTGGTAGATCTCCAGCTCAGGATCCCGCCTCCGCGGCGCCTGCTCCCTGCGGAAGACCTCCATGACCTTCTGCGTGATGTCGTGCCGCCGCCGGATCTCTCGGGCACGCTCCTGCACCGTATCGCCGTCGATTCCGAGCCGCCTCGCCGAGTCCTGATCGAGGACGGAGAAGGGGGAGACGGCGGGCGCCTTGTTTACCTGCAGCTTTACCAGCGGTATGCGGGATACTCCCTCCGGCAGCTGCGCATCGGGGGTAAAGATGCGTTCCTTTAGCCTGCCTACCGGAAGCTCGAGCAGCTCCTTCGGGTCCTTCCGCAGATCGTAGCAGAGGACTGCGTTGTGGTTGTGCGGGTCCGCCGCCACGGGGAGAACCGGTGCGGTGCAGCCCTGCGGACCGGTGAAGACCTCGGAGCTGTAGAGGAGGATAGGTTTCTCGTGGAGGTCGATTAGCTCCTTCACCTTCTCCTTTCTGCGCAACTCGTAGAGGTATTTGAAGAGCTTCGGCTGCTTCTCATGGAGCAGCTTCGCCATGGCTATGGTGGCACGGACATCGGAGAGGGCGTCGTGGGCCCCCTCGTGGGGGATGCCGTTTGCCTCAGTCAGTCGCTCGAGCTTGAAGACGGGAGACCCGTCCTCCTTCTTCGGCCACTCGATTCCCTCCGGCCGGAGGTCCCGGGCGGCCCTCAGCATGTTGATGATGTCCCAGCGGCTGTTCCCATGGGCCCACTCGCGGTAGAAGGGGTCGAACAGGTTGCGGAAGAGAGTCTGCCGCACGAACTCGTCGTCGAAATTGAGGTTATTGAAGCCCGCCACGCAGGTGCCGGGATACGAGAACTGCTCGTTTATGTGCGAGATGAACTCGAACTCCGGAACACCCTTTTCGAAGGTGGTTTTGGGAGTGATGCCGGTGATAAGGCATGCCTTGGGGTCCGGTACGTAGTCGGGGCTGATCCTGCAGTAGAGCACGGAGGGCTCCTCGATAGGCTCGAAAGAGCCGTCGGTCCGTATCGCGGCATACTGTGCGATGCGGTCGAGCGAGGAGTGGAGGCCGAAGGTTTCCAGGTCGTACCAGAGCAATGTGGGTGCCATATCACCGTATCGTAGCACATCGCGCCGGGAGCTTCCACGGGGGCCGGACTTGATTTTTCTCCTGTCTATGGGGTAGGGTGAAGCGCTATGGGACTCAACTGTGGAATTGTAGGCCTGCCTAATGTAGGAAAATCGACGATATTTTCGGCGCTCACCTCCGCCCCCGCCGAGGCGGCGAACTATCCCTTCTGCACCATCGACCCGAACGTGGGAGTGGTGGGTGTGCCGGATGACCGGCTGCAGAGGATTGCCGGCATAGTACCGACGGAGAAGGTGATTCCCGCGATCGTAGAGTTCGTCGACATTGCCGGACTAGTCTCCGGCGCCTCGAAGGGCGAGGGACTCGGCAACCGCTTTCTCTCGCACATCCGAGAGGTCGGCGTGATCGTGCACGTGGTGCGCTGTTTCGAGGATCCGGACGTCACGCACGTGAGCGAGACGATAGACCCTGGCGGCGACATCGAGACGATCAACACCGAGCTCGCCCTCGCCGACCTGGAGACCGTCGAGCGCCGAATGGAGAAGAACCAGAAGCTCATGAAGGCGACTAAGACGGAGGCAGGCAAGGAGGCGGCGGCGCAGCAACCGCTCCTCGAACGGCTCTACGCAACTCTTCAGGAGGGCAAACCTGCGCGTTCGGTCGACTTCTCAACGGAGAAACGGAAGCTGTTGAGGGACCTGCAGCTGATCACGATGAAGCCGCAGGTCTACCTGGCCAATGTCGACGAGGAGAGCATCAACGATGAAAACGACTATGTGAGGACGGTTCGCGTAAAGGCCGAAGAGGAGGGTGCCCGTACCCTCGTGCTCTCCGGAAAAATCGAGGCGGAGATCGCCGATCTGGAGACCGAGGAGGAGCGGCGCGAGTTCTTGTCCGATGTCGGGCTCGAGGAGTCCGGCCTCAACAGATTGATTCACACCGGCTACGAGATGCTCGGCCTTCGGACCTTCTTTACCGCTGGTCCGAAGGAGGACCGGGCTTGGACCTTTCACGAAGGGGCGACTGCTCCTGAGGCGGCGGGCGTCATTCACAGCGATTTTCAGAGGGGATTCATCAAGGCCGAGGTCTACCACTGCGAAGACCTCTTCGAGCTCGGCAGCGAACAGAAGGTTCGTGAGGCTGGGAGATTACGCGTGGAGGGAAAGGAGTACGTAGTCAAGGACGGCGATGTAATGCATTTCAAGTTCAATGTCTGATTGGAGGGCACTATGGAGAGAGATGAGCTGTTCAAGCTCGTAGACGCGATCATGAACAAGACGAGCGATTCCGATTTGGAGGTGATCCACGAAGCCCTCAAGAGGAGAGAGAGGAAGAACGAGTCGAGCAGGCCGGGCAGCATCTCGCCCGAGCGGATCGCAAAACAGGCCTCTCAGCAGATCGAAAATCAGATGAGCTACTCCCGCGAATCGATTCGCGGGATGGTGCAGAAGTTCGCCGCCGACATCATCAGGCAGAATGCTCCTGAGCTGACGGAGGAGCAGATCCACGAGCTGCTCGACGAGTGGATACCCGATCCCGAGACGCAGCAACAGAAGCCGGAGAAGGGGAGGCAGCTGCCCGGAGACGTGCTGATTACCATGGCACGACAGTTCATCTCCTTCGCCGAGGGTAAGATGCCCCCTTCCGAGCAGGCAAAGCTGCGCGAGGAGATCCCCGAGTGGCACAGCTCCTACTGGGAGTGGTTCCCCAATTCGATACGGGAGGCTATCGCCCTCTACCTGAAGGGAGTTATCGAGGAACAGGACTGCTGGAATCAAATCTACGCCGAGGCCGAGCAGTCCGAGGCAGAGTAGTCCGAGGCCGAGCAGTTCCCGCCCGCCATACCCCTTTACCACGTATCACCTCAGCTGGTGTTACATCAGCCCGAGTACGATGAGGAGATGGCCGAGAATGTAGGTCGGCGTGATGTAGAGCTCAGAGTGCTTCAGATTTCGTCTGAATAGGTGGTGGCCGATGAAGGAGTCGCTGAGGTAGATCGAGAAGCTGCCGGCAAAGAGCATGAGGCTCGTGATGCCCACACCTCGATCGGCGAGGAATGCGGCGGCTCCATACATAAGCAGGGTCGCCTGAACGAGGTAGGCGAGCAGCGGTATCTCCATGCCCCGCAGCTTCTCCCTGTCCATCGTGAGGTACTGCAGCACCCCCGCCGCGGCGAAGAGGCCCAATCCTGCGTATGCGGCCGGTGCAGCCGCGTTTCCGACGAGTAGAAAGGCTATACCGTAGACGAGGTAGCCGACCAGGTAGCTTCCCAGGCCGAATATGAAGTAGAGTTCCCTCCTCTGTTCGTCCCGGAGACTCTTTCTCTTCGAGAGAAAGTAGTCTCCCAGCGCCGAGAAGAGGAGGGCCGGCCCCACGACTACCGGCAACTCCACCTGCCATAGCACAAGGATCATGAGCAGCAGTGTGTCGCCGCTCTTTATCTCCGCCTCCCATCTGTGAGCAGTCCGTCCCACATAGCTGTTCACGCACAACATGGCGAGACCGTATAATGCCACCAAAGCCGTTGCGAGCATCCGCTATACCCCCTGCTTCTCAGATCGGCTGAATATTGATTACCGAAGGGACGGTGCGTATCGACTTGAGTACCTTCTTGAAGTCGTCGGCCTTCTCGATCTCCATGGAGAACCTGCCGGAGAGGTTCCCCCGCTCGTCCTCCTCGAGCTTACCCTCGATGAGATGGCCGTGGTACTTGCGGACCGCCCCTTCGATCTCGGAGAAGAGGTCGCCGGTCATGCGGCTGGTAATGCGGAACGTGCGCACCTCCTTGGGGCTGGAGGTCTCCCACTCAACCTCGATGCTGCGGTTCTCGAAGTCTTCTATGTGCTGCAGATTCGGACAGTCTCTGCGGTGAACGATGATGCCGCGGCCGCGGCTCACGTAGCCGATGATGTCGTCGCCGGTGCTCGGGGTGCAGCACTTGGCGATGCTGATCATCATGTTCTTCTCGTTGCCTATGCGGAAGGCGACCTTTGCACGGTCTACCACCTGTTTGATGACGGTCTCCGACCCGTCGTTGTCGACCGGCTCCGGAGCAGTTTCGCCGTGATCCTTATGCTTTTTGTTCTCGGTCTCCTGCTGCTCGCTGCTCTTCTTCTTGGCAATTACGTTCTTGTCGATGAAGAGGTTCTCTTCGTTCTGGTTGAGCCAGTGACGGATCTTCTGTCGTGCCCGTGATGTCTTGGCAAAGCGGAGCCAGTTCACGTGAGGCTTGGCGGATTTGGAGGTCATGACCTCTATGACCTGCGTATTCTTTAGCGGCTGATTGAGGGGGATGATGGAGCCGTCGGCCTTCGCTCCTATCGTGCGGTTACCCACCTCCGTGTGGATGTGGTAGGCGAAATCGATGGCCGTGGAGTTGCGCGGGAGCTCGACGATATGCCCTTTCGGGGTAAAGACGTAGATCGAGTCCTTGAGCAGCTCCTCCTTGATATCCTCGAGAAAGGTATCGGTGTTCGAATTGCGGTTCCACTGCTTCAGCTTGTTGATAATCGGCAGCTCCTTCGGCCGCACCTGTCCGCCGGAGAAACCGCGTTTGTATGCCCAGTGGGCCGCCACGCCGTACTCGGCGGTCTCGTGCATCTTGTAAGTCCGGATCTGGATCTCCGTCAGCTGTCCCGCGTTGCCCATGACCGTTGTGTGAAGGCTCTGATAGTGGTTCGCCTTGGGCATGGCGATGTAGTCCTTGAACCTCCCCTCGATAGGAGGCCAGAGTTTGTGCACGAGACCGAGAATGGTGTAGCACTCGTTGGTGTTTTCGCAGAGAATGCGGATGCCGAGGAGGTCGAAGATCTCGTTTATATCCTTTCCCCGCTTTTTCATCTTCTGGTAGATCGAGTAGATGTGCTTGGCCCGGGTGGAGACGGTGATTTCTATCCCCTCCTCTTTGGCGGCGTTGTAGATCGACCGTTCGACTTTCTTGAGATAGGAGGCGCGCTCCTCCTTCCGGCTCTTGAGGAAGCTGCTGATCTGCGCGTAGGTCTCGGGATGAAGGTGTCTGAGTGAGAGGTCCTCGAGCTCCGCCTTCATCCAGGAGATACCGAGCCTGTCGGCAAGGGGTGCGTAGATGTCGAGACACTCGTTGGCGATCGACTTGCGTTTATGCGGCTCGAGGTATTCGAGAGTGCTCATGTTGTGGAATTTGTCGGCAAGCTTGATGATGATGACGCGGATATCCTTGGTCATCGCGAAGAGCATCTTCCGTATGGACTCAGACTCCTGCTCGCTCTTGCTCTTCGCCTTGACTATGGAGATCTTCGTCACCCCGTCGACGAGTCCGGCTATCTGGCGGCCGAAGCTGCGCCGCAGATCCGCAGGGCTCACCATCGTGTCTTCCACTACGTCGTGAAGGAGTGCGGCGATGACCGCTTCGTAGTCGAGCTGCATGTCCACGAGGATCTCAGCGACCTGCAGCGGATGGATGAAGTAAGGCTCACCACTCGCGCGGCGCTGTTCGCTGTGCAGCTCCTTGGCCCAATAGGCGGCCTCGAGGATCCGCTCGCGCTCCTTCTCTCCGTATGTGCTGAGTTTGTTCTTGAACTTCTCTATTCTGTTGAGCATAGTACCCTGACGAAATTATTTCTCCGACTTACGTCCGCCGACGACCCGGCCGCGGCCTGAGAGGTCGAAGTAGATCTTTACCTCGGAGTAACCGGAACCGCGTAAAATCTCATCGATGGCCTCGATGCGACGAACATCCCCTTCGATTAAAAGATAGCCATTCGAGGTAAGATAATCAAATCCGTCCCGGGCGATTCTCCGAACCTGTTCGAGGCCGTCCCTGCCCCCGTGTAGAGCAACCTCCGGTTCGGGCCACTTCTGCTGCCGCATTCCCTCCATCTCCTCCTCGGTGAGGTAGGGCGGGTTGGAGACGATTATGTCGAACTTCCCCTCTATCTGTTCGAAGAGGTCGCTCTCTATAAAGCGGGGCGAGGTGGAGAGAAGGTGCTTGGCGTTCAGACGCGCCACCTCGAGGGCCTGTGGCGAGATGTCGGAGGCACTTACGAAGAGCTCGGGATGGAGATAGGAGAGGGTGATGGCAATACATCCTGAGCCCGAGCAGAGGTCGAGGAGCCGCCGTTTCTCCGGATATTCCGTGATCTCCCTGAGTGTCGCCTCTATGAGTGTTTCCGTCTCCGGACGGGGGACGAGTACCCGTTCGTCAACGTAGAAGGGGAGGCCGTAGAACTCCTTCTTGTGCAGTATGTAGCTCACCGGAATACCCGAGAGCCTCTGTTCGAGGTAGGAGTGGTAGGTGGAGAGTATGGAGTCGGGGATTTCCTCGGGGAAGGAGGCGAGCAACTGTTCCTTCGTGATCCCGAGGGCGTGGGAGAGGAGGATGGTCGCATCGAGGAAGGGCGTCTCTACGGATGCGAGTTTGTCGGTCCCCTCCGAGAGGGCGTTGCGAACGGTAGTCATTCCATCTCTTTGAGATACTCCTGCTGGGCCGAATACTTGAGGTGCTCGACGATCTCGTCGAGCTCGCCCTGCAGAATCTGTTCGAGCTTGTGCGATGTGAGGTTTATCCGATGATCCGTTACACGGTTCTGCGGAAAGTTGTAGGTACGGATACGTTCGGATCTGTCGCCGGAGCCTATTTGATTCTTGCGGGATTCATCTCGCTCCTGCCTCCTCTTCTGCTCCTCCACTTCGTAGAGGCGGGCGCGGAGGACCCGCAGTGCTTTCGCCTTGTTCTTGTGCTGGGATTTCTCGTCCTGACAGGTGACCACGGTTCCCGTGGGTATATGGGTGATGCGCACCGCCGAGTCGGTAGTGTTGACGCTCTGGCCTCCAGGACCGGATGAGCGGAAGACGTCGATCTTTAGGTCCTCGTTGTTGACCTCGACGTCGGTCTCCTCCGCCTCGGGCAATACGGCCACGGTTACCGCCGATGTGTGGATGCGTCCGCCCGATTCGGTCGAGGGTACCCGCTGCACGCGATGCACTCCGCTCTCGTAACGCATGTGCTCGTAGACGTTTTTTCCGGAGATGGAGAAGACGATCTCCTTGAAGCCGCCTATGCCGGTGTCGTTGGAGTCCAAGACCTCGAGCTTCCATCCCTTCTCCTCGGCGTAGCGGGCGTACATGCGGTACAGGTCCGCAGCGAAGAGGGCGGCCTCTTCGCCGCCGGTGCCGGCGCGGATCTCCACGATGATGTTCTTTCCGTCCAGTGGATCCTTGGGGATCAAGAGGCGCTTGAGCCTATCTTCGCACTCGGCCTTCTCGTTCTCGAGCTCCTCGAGCTCTTCCATGGCCATGGAGCGCATCTCGGAATCCTGCTCCTCATCGAGCATGGCCTGTGCGTCCTCTACCTCTTGGGCAACTTGTTTGTAATGGTTGTACTCCTCGACCGTCTCCTGCAGCTGGGAGTACTCCTGCATCAGCTCGCGATACCGTTTCATGTCTTTCATTACTTCGGGATCGGCGATCTGTCGTTCCACCTCTCTATACCGGGCATCAATGCTCTCGAGTTTGTCGAACATCTATCTAAAATTTCTCCTTGAACTGAGGGCATGTATAGACTACGAGTTCGAACTCCTCGTTCTTCTTCACATCCTCTAACGAGTTGTGGATCCTCTTTTGAAGGGAGCACCTGCCGTCATAATGGCAGAGGGGACACGCCCCGTTACCTCTCGGGTTGATTTTTACTTGCATATCAGGATCATAACAAAAAAGAGAACCGCAATCAACTCCAGCGTAAATGGCTAAAGGTTTGGAGGCAATTGCTGAATCAACTCTGCCGTCTCGGTCTCAGGAAGCCGAAGAGGCTTCCGCATGCGCCTCCGACGATGTGGGCGAACTCGGATATCTGATTCTCCTGAACGCTGGTTATCAGCTCGTTGGCGAGGTAGAAGATGAGAATCAGGATGAAGGTGAGAGGTATCTCTCCGTTTCGGATGTTGGTAAAAGAGACCAGGAGAATCATCATAAAGGCGACTCCGCTCGCACCGAGCAGCCCGTTCGGCAGCAGAATGGCATTGAGAAGGCCGGTGATGAAGGCGGTGATGAGCAGCATGATCAGTATGGAGACAGTTCCGTACTTCTCCTCGAGGATGGGCCCTATCAGCAGGATGATGGCGAAGTTGCTCAATAGATGCTCCCAGCTTATGTGTCCGGCAACGTGGGAGAAGAGCCTGATCCAGTTGGCCGGGACGGCGAAATCGAATTGGGTCTTGCCCGGAACGGAAAATACGGCGGGAATGAGCCCCCAACCGAAGAGCTGATCCAGGAAGAGCACTATCGCGGAGAGCAATGCAAAGGTAAGCGTGACGGGAGCATTGTAACGAATCTTCATGGCGTTTCCTCCTCATGGTGGTTCAAGATTTGAACCATTAAGTACCTCTTTACCGTAGGGTCTTACTCTCTGTCAAGATGGATTAAATTCCCTCTATTTTAAATTAGCTCTATTTTTCTTTTTTTCTCTACTGCAGAATATTGCGTTTTGTCTTACTCTAGATTATTGTGTACTCATGTATGGAAACACGGAAATGAGGGAACTCCGGCAAAAAACACGACGTTATCTGAACAAGAACTCGGTCGAAGATATACCTCCCGAATGGAGAAGCAGCATCTCTACCCTTTTGGACGAACTCTCGACCAATCATCGCGAGCTGACGAAGTACCGCACTTACATAGAGGAAGCGCAGGACATCATCTACGAGATAGACATGCGCGGAGAGATCGTCTACATGTCTCCCGCGATTCAAAGCCTCATGGGCTACTCTCATGAGAGGATGCTCGAGGAGGACTTCAGGAGTTACGTGCATCCGGAGGATAACCGTTTAGTAGAGATGACCCTCGAAAAGATAGTTACGGAAAGACGTCCCGAGGAGGTGGAGGTCAGAATCAGACACGCCGAAGGCGGGTGGCGTCACCATTACGCCCGCGGCACGCTCCTCTATGATGAAGAGGGTAATCCCCGCTCAGTTCTCGTCATATCTCGAGACGTGACCGAGCATCGCCGGATGGAAGAGGAAATCCGGCGGAGCGAGGAGCAGTACCGCAGCTACGTGGAGAATGCGCCCCACGGAGTGTTCTTAGCCGACGGGAGCGGCCGTTACTTTCAGGTCAATCCTGCCGCACGGGAGATCACCGGATACAGCGAGGAGGAGCTGCTCTCCATGCGAATCAGCGACCTCATTCATCCCGATGGAAGGGAAGAGGCGGCACGGCACTTCGACGAACTGAGGACGGAAGGTCGTGTGAAGGTGGAAGAGCCCTTCATTCACAAGAGCGGGGAGAAGCGTTGGTGGAGAGTCACTGCGGTCAAACTATCCGAGGAGCGTTATCTCGGCTACACCGAAGATATTACCGAGAAGCGTGCATCCGAGCAGGAGCTCCTGCGAGCACACCGGCAGTTTTTGACCGTGCTCAACGGCCTCGATGCCGGAGTGTTTGTCGTCTCACAGCGCGACAACACGATTCTCTATGCCAACCGCTACGTGGAGGAGTTCTTCGAAGAGGAGATCATCGGAAAGAGGTGCTATGACTACTTCAGCGAGGAGGGCGGGCACTCGTGTGCCCACTGTACGGACTTTTCCGAAGAAGATGCCGGAAGCAGTTTCATATCCATGGAGTACCAGATCCCCGGTACAGGGGCATGGTTTCTCATGCAGGTGCGCGGCATCAAGTGGATCGACGGCATACTCGCCCGGCTCCACATTCTCACCGACATCTCGGCGATAAAGGACCGCGAGCGTTTACGGGAGGACATAAACCGTATTACCCGCCACGATCTCAAGTCCCCTCTCAACGGCATACTCGGTGCTTCCCAGCTGCTGCTCGACGAGGAGCTGAACGACAGCCACAGAAGACTCGTGTATTTAATAGAGGACTCCGGAAAGCGGATGATGACGATCATCAACCAGTCCCTCAGTCTCTACAAGATGGAGGAGGGGACTTATACGGTGCAGCAAGATGCCGTAAGCTGCAGACAGCTCATAACCACCATAGTAGATGAGATCGGCAACTCCTCTGAGGGGAGGGGCAAAGAACTTCGAGTGGGAGAGTTCAAATGCGGCGAGGAGAATTGTGAGGACATTAGAATCCAGGGTGAGTACGACCTCTGCTATTCCATTCTCACCAACCTGTTGAAGAACGCGGTAGAGGCTTCGGAGGATGGCGACCCCGTCGAAGTAGAGGTGAGGGAGCGCGACGGAATGTGGGTCGAACTGACGGTCTGGAACAGGACCCCCGTTCCCGAAGAAATTCGCCGCTCATTCGGCAGCAAGTACTCGACAGCAGGCAAGAAGTATGGAACGGGGCTCGGTGTCTACAGCGTTCACCTTATGACCGAAGTCCAGGGGGGAAGGTTCGGTTGGAGCAGCAGTGAATCGGAGGGTACGACCGTACGGGTAGAGCTTCCGAAGTACGGCGGAAACAAGCCCGACGAGAAATAAAAAACACCGGCTTAACCGGATGGGCAAAGTGGAACAGACTAATCTCTCGGCGAAGAGGCGGTGCTGCGTGTGCGGAGTTCAGTAGCGGAGACGTCCTATGCGAGTTGCTTTGTGTGCAGAGCCCTCTTCAGTCTGCCCTTTGTGTCCGTTTCTGCATCCTTGAACTCTTCGGAGCACAGAGTAATATACAGCCGCTTGACCTGACCTAGAGTAGTGACCGGTCGACGCTGGAAGAACACGGGAATGAACTCGTCTCTATAGGGTGTTTCCATACTCTCAGTATAGCACACGCAGGGCTTTTTTTGCAGAAAAAGAGGGAAAATCAGCATTCTGGAGCTGAGGAAAAATGAACGCGGCGGGATTCGAACCCACGACTTCCACCTCCGGAGGGTGGCGCTCTATCCAGCTGAGCTACGCGTCCCCGGTCGAGTGGTGACAGGATACTCGGCATATCGGTTTGATGTCAATAAGATCCCTTGCGTTCCCAGCGATTCGCATTCCTTCTGCCTTCTTGTCCTCTGCTCTCGCCGCTTGCTCAATGCCGCGTGAGGGCCTACAATGGAAAATTGTTGATTCGTCGGCGCTCGCAGAGCCGCACGGCAGCACAGGAGCTCCGGCGGCGAAGGAGAGAGACGAGAAGGAGAGAGACGAAGAGATGAAGATTATTGTGGGGATCACCGGTGCGAGCGGGGCGGTGTACGGAGTCGAGGCGCTCAGGTTGCTGGAACGGAGCGGAGTGGAGAGTCACGTGATAGTCAGCGACACCGCGGCGGTCACCTTGAGCTATGAGACAGGTTTGACGCGCGAGGATGTGGAGGCAATGGCCGACCACCACTACCGCCCCGACGAGCTATGGGCAGCGGTCGCATCCGGTTCGTACTCCATGGACGGAATGCTCGTCGCTCCCTGTTCGATTAAGACGCTCTCTGCAGTAGCCAACTCCTACGCCGATAACCTGCTCGTGCGCGCAGCAGACGTAGTATTGAAAGAGGGGAAACCCCTCGTTTTGATGGTGAGGGAGACTCCGCTCCACAGGGGGCACCTCCGGATCATGGATCTCGCCGCACAGGCGGGGG
>CAYFVU010000099.1:0-4215 GCA_964346645.1 uncultured Spirochaetaceae bacterium
CCGTTTTAGTCGGCCTGTACCTCGATGTTGCGCGGCTTTGCTTCCTCCCTCTTGGGGACGGTGACCGTCAAGACGCCGTTCTTCATCGAACCTTCGATCGATTCGATCGAAGCGTCTTTCGGCAACACGAAGGAGCGCGAGAAGCGGCGTGCGCCTCTCTCACGGAGTACGTATTTCTTCTCATTGCTCTTCTCCTGCTCGGTCTCTGCAGAAGAGATGCTCAGCACTCCGTTTTCTACCGATATGTCGACTCCCTTCTCGGTGTAACCGGGAAGATCCATCTCTATGATGTAGCGCTCATTCTCCTCCGCTATATCGACGGAGGGAAGATCGTTCGTGGGGGGCGCGGCCTTGCCCCACACGCTGTGCAGCAGGCTGTCGAAATCGTTGAAAAGGGTGTTGGTACGGTGTACCGGATATCTGGTAACTTGGTATGTCATCACAATCCTCCTGAAATCATAAGTATTTGCTACTAATTATTTAGCAAATACCGTGCCAATATATTTGAATTTTGTAATTCGTTCTACTGTAAAAACTTAAATATACAGCTCCGTCGTCATTTTTTTCGGATAGAGCGGCGTGTGCTCCGTGTGTGTCCGCTTCATTGCGGTATTCCGTGCTTCGCTGAGGCAAAAAGAACGAGAAGGCGGATCGGCGCCGAAAAACAGGGTCATTTTGACCCTATGTGTCCGAGCTCGGCAGATAGGGCTGTGTATATATCGGTAAAGAATTATATATATTAGGAAAAAGTAAAAATTTAAGAAAATATTTGTAAAAATGCAAAATATATAAGAAATATATTACTAAATACTTGAATTTACTTTCTATTTCAGTATATTGAGAGCGAATGATGAACACAGACAGCACAGGGAGGTTAGCTATGAAATACGCATGGATTCTACTGATTATCGGAGTTGCGGTTACCATTATCTCGGCCGCACGCATGCTCGACATCCTCATATTACAGGCGGGAATTGCCTCGGCGGCAGCAGGTATGACCGCGCTCTTTCTCAACGCAAAGAGGGTGGAAGCGATGAGGGAAGGGGAAGATCTCCACGGCGACGGCGGAGCTCTGGAAAATAAGGCCGCATAGAGCACGGCTCCAGATTCTTCCATACCCAAGCTTTGAACCACTATTAATTCCTCATGTAGCGTGCACGCGCTTTGACTTTTTTCTTCTTAACCCGTAATATACCACAACTTAGAATCTATTTTGGAGTGGTATATGATGAGAAAAGCATTAACGGGCGGAATCTTAGCCGCCTTTTTTCTATTTGCCGTTGTCGTCGTGCCTGTTACGGCCGGTGGTAAACAGGAGAAGGCAGAGAAGGAAAAGTCGGAGACAGAGCAGAGCGCCGAAAGCACTCAGTCCGATCAGGAATCGCAGAAGGAACAGCAGGGGAAGGAAGAGACTCCCATCAGCTCAGGTGACTCGAGCTCAAATTCCTCCGGCGGAAATGACGGAGTTGCGGCGGTTGTAGAGGGAGAGAAGATCTCAATGGACGAGCTCAATCGCTATGTGCAAATGCAGCAAATGCAGTACATGCAGCAGGGCCGGCAGATACAGGGAGCCCAGCTCGCGGAGCTTAAGAAGCGTACCCTCGACTACCTCATAGACCAGGAGGTGCTCTATCAGCTCGCCCAAGAAGCCGGGTACGAGGCGGACGAGGAGAAGGTCTCCAGTCAGGTAGAAAAGTACAAGCAGCAGAGCGGCAGCGAAGAGCAGTTCAAAAAGGCCCTCGCCCAACAGGGGCTGACCGAGGAGAACCTCAAGGAGGATGTGCGCAAGCAGCTCGTACTTCAGAAGTTCATCCAGGAGAAGTTCGAGTCGAAGGTATCTGTCAGCGACCAGGAGGCGAAGGATTTCTACGACGAGAATCCCGACTACTTCACCCAGAAAGAGCAGGTAAAGGCGAAGCACATCATCATCAGGGCCGAGAAAAATGCCGGCGATGAGAAGGTGCAGGAGGCCAAGAGCACGCTGCAGGAGGTCCAGGAGAAGCTCGAAAATGGTGCCGACTTCGAGGAACTCGCACGCGAGTACTCAGAGGGGCCGAGCAGCGAGAAGGGAGGATCCCTCGGCTTCATTCAGCAGGGCCAGATGGTGCCTGAGTTCGAGAAGACCGCCTTTTCTCTCGAAGAGGGCGAGGTGAGCGACATCATCCGCACCCAGTTCGGTTTTCACATCGTGAAGGTGACCGAAAAGAAGAAGGAGCAACTCTCCCCCTTTCAGGAGGTCAAGAGCGACATCGTGAACCACCTCAAGCAGGTGAAGATGGACGAAAAGGTTCAGAGCTACCTGAAAGAGAAGAAACAGAACATGGATATCGAGCGTGAAGCAACCGGTTGAGGTTGAGAGTACGGCGGACTTGATTTTTCAGTAATATATTAGTACCTTACGTGTAAACAAGAAATCTAATATACAGATTTAGGTATATTTGCACGTAAAAGGAGAGAGTATGGCCGAATTCTTAACCAAAGAGAGCTTCTTAGAGAAAATTTTCGACTTCGAAAACAAGAGTGAATGGGAATACCAGGGTGAGATCCCTGCGGTAATCGACTTCTATGCTGATTGGTGCGGACCCTGCAAGCAGATCGCTCCGATCATCGAGGAGCTCTCGGAAGAGTACGAGGGCAAGGTGAACTTCTTCAAGATCGACACCGAAGATCAGCAGGAGCTCGCCGCCGCCTTCGGCATCCAGAGCATTCCTTCACTTCTCTTTATTCCGACGGAAGGCAAGCCGCAGATGGCTGCAGGCGCGCTGCCGAAGGAGACCTTCAAGCAGGTCATCGACGACGAGCTGCTCAGCTAGCGGTTCTCGTTCCGACAGAACGGTTCGGTTCGGACCGAACCGAGTGGCTCGGAGTAAGCTAGGCATAAGCTAATAGAGGAGCAACCTTATCGGCCGCCCTCGGTGGGCGGCCGATTTATGTCCGGGGGCTATGGGGAGGGGTGTACCCGTCATGGCGCTGTTCGCGAGTCCGGCCGCGGTAGAGCCGGCTCAGTGGAAGAGGGGATGGATCAGGCTCTTGAGGGGCGCCATGTCGACCTCGAGGATGGTGTGGATGATGCCGCCGGTGAGCATGGTCAGCAGGATCTCCGCATATTCCCTGGCCGGGTAGCGGTCTCCGTAGATCTCCTCGAGCCCCTCGCGAATCATGTCCTTCCACTTCGCATAGGCCTGTTGAATCTTCTGTCTGAGGCGCGGATTGTTGGTAATCGCCTCCTGGATGAGATAGATGTGGAGCTTTCCCCGGGTCTGTGCCTCGAAGACGGTCTGAAAGACCACCTGCAGAATGTTCTCCGGCGGAGAGTCGGAGTCGAGTCCCTTGACCCACTCGAGCAGGCCGGTGGTGAGCTCCTCCATGTAGATGTCGGTGACATCGAATATCAGCTCCGCCTTGGTAGAGTAGTAGTAGTAGAGGGTGCCCTTGCTTATGTTGAGGTGGCGGGCGATATCCGCTAAGCTCGTCTCTTGGGAGCCCTTTGTGATAAAGAGCTCGGTGGCAGCCTCTATTATCCGCTTCTTGTTGTCAATTCCCGCGTAATCGAGTTTGCTTTTTGCCATATTGTTCCCACACACCCCCTGAGAGCCGGTCGGCGACCGACACTCAGTTAAATGTATATGGAGGGTGCGAGGGCTGTCAATAGAGAGACTCTCCTGTGGGCTACGAGTTGCCGCGAGCACGCCTTTCATCTATACTGGGGGCGATATGATTGATATTCTCGAAACCGTACTCGAGTGGAGCCGCAGCGAAGAGCAGGCTCCCGTATATGCGGCCACGGTAACAGACATAGAGGGGTCGGCGGTGCGGGGCATAGGGGCGACCATTGCTCTTTCCGCCGACGGAAAGGTCGTTGGCTCGGTAAGCGGCGGCTGTATCGAGCCGACTTTGCTGAAGGAGGCTCCGAGGCTCCGCGGCGTCGGCCGAGGCGAAAAGAAGGTCTTCTGCCCGACCGACGACGACATCTTCGGTGCGCCGTCCCCCTGCGGAGGCACGGTCAGCACCGTGGTCTACCCTCTCGATCCCGGAGTGCTGCGGGCCCTCGAACGGGCGAAAAAGGCGGGGCTGCGCGGCTGTTGGGCCGTGGTGACGGAGGGGCCTGCACGCCAGGTGGGAACCACCTGTGCCCTCGACGATCAGGGAAGTTTCTTCATCTCTGCTTGCCCCGACGGAAGCGCCGCACCGTCCGATTTGGCAGGGGCTGCGCAG
>CAYFVU010000099.1:4315-12038 GCA_964346645.1 uncultured Spirochaetaceae bacterium
GAGCTGGAGGTGAGCGGCGCCCGAAACGGAGGCAGCGGAGACGAGGGGGAGAGAGAGTCGGACTGGCGTATCTTCGTACGGCGTGAGCCTCCCGTCCCGCGGCTCGTCATAATGGGAGGCAGCCACATCGGCGAGGCCCTGAGCCGTCTCATGCGGTCGCTGGGCTGGCGCTCGATCGTCATCGATCCCCGCGATGCCTTCTCGCAGAGCTGGCGCTTCTCACACGCGGACATGCTCCTGCACGAGTGGCCCCAGGAGGCCTTCGAAGAGCTGAAAGTGGGGGAGGGAGATGCCGTCGCCGCCGTGACCCACAACGAGCAGATGGACGACGAGGCGGTGGCGCAGGCGCTCGGCAGGAGATGCTACTACGTCGGCGTGTTAGGCGGGCGGGGGACCCAGCGCGACCGGCGCGCCAGGCTGAAGGAGCGCGGCTTCTCCGATGAGCAGCTCGGCCGGATCCACGGGCCGATAGGCCTCGACATCGGGGCGGCGGTGCCGGAGGAGATCGCTCTCTCGGTGGCCGCAGAGGTGGTGGCCGAGTACAGAAAGCTGCCGCACACGGAGGAGCGGGCATGAGAGAGACAGACATGACGGAAGCGGACACAGCGGGTAGAGAGAGGAAGAACGGCAGGCACGACCTCGACACCATCCGCGAAGCACTCCGCTACGCGCGGCGCTACCGGGGCTGCACCTTCGTCCTCAAGATCGACTATCCCGTGGTAATGGACGGCCTCTTTCCCGTCCTGCTGCAGGACATCGCGCTGCTCCACCAGTCGGGAATCCGCATCGTGGTGGTCCCGGGGGCGCGGGAGCGCATAGACGAGATGCTCGAGGCCTACGGCATCCCCATGGCACTGCATCGCGGAGAGCGGATCACCACGAAGGAGGCCCTCCCGTTCGTCGAGATGGCATCATTCGACGTGGCGAGCAAGATCATCTCCGCCCTCGCGGGGCTGGACATTCACGGGCTGATCGGCAACTGGGTACGTGCAAAGAGCAGGGGAATCATCGACGGAGTGGATTTCGAGTACAGCGGACGGGTCGAACGCATCGACGCCGACACGCTGATCCACCTGCTCGAGGAGGGCTACATTCCCATCGTGCCGCCGGTCGGCTGGAACACCTCCGGCAAGAGCTACAATGTCCCTGCCGACGAGCTCGCAGCGGCGGCAGCCTCCGCCATTCCGTCGGATAAGCTCTTCTTCGTCGGCACCCACGGGGTGCTGCATGCCGGGCCGCTGCGCCTGCCGGAGAGTACGAAGACCGACGATGACGGAAGGATCAGCCGCCTGACGGTGCAGGAGGCGCGGGAGGTGGAGCGGAGTCCCGACCTTCCCGATGTGTGGCGCAGGCTCATTGGCCTCGGCAGGCGCGCCTGCGAGGCCGGAGTCAACCGTGTCCACCTCCTCGACGGCGAAGTGGAGGGAGTGGTGCTGCGCGAGATCTTCTCGAACCTCGGCATAGGCACGATGATCCACACGAACATATTCGAGTCTATCCGTCCCCTCGATCGGCCCGACATCTCCGAGGTGCTCAGCATCATGGAGCCCTACGTGCAGCAGGGAGTCCTCGTCTCCCGCGACAGCGAGACGATCGAATCCCGCATGCGCGACTTCGTGGTCTACGACGTGGACGGAACGGTCCACGGCTGTGCGGCTCTGCACGACTTTCGGGACGGAACCGGAGAGATCGCCGCCGTGGCGGTGGATCGCCACTTCTCGAGCATGGGGATAGGCCGGCGGCTTGTCTCCTACCTCTTCGAGCGGGCAAGGGATATGGGCCTGCGGAGGATATTTGCCCTCACCACCCAGACCTCCGACTGGTTCGAGGGCATGGGCTTCCGCGAGGGCGAGCTCTCCGATATCCCGAAGAAGCGCCGCTCGAGCTACAACCCGCAGCGCAACTCCAAGATACTCGTATACGATCTGTAGCGAAGTCGGCCCGAAAGGCCGGTCCCAGCCTATCCGAGCAGGATAAGGGCCACGGCGGCGGCGAGTCCGAGAAGGGCGGCCGACGTGTCCCGGCGCTTCCACCGCAGCGAGAAGCGCAGCACCTCCTCGTCGTAGCCCCTCGACTCGAGCGCCAACGCCACCTCCTCGATCCGCATGAACATCGCCTCTAAAAGCGGCACCGCGAGGCTCGTCAGGCGGCGGAGCGGATTCCTGCTCGCATCGATCAGGCGTGCCTTGCGCGCCTCGCCTATCTCCTTTGCCGTGTCGAAGAGCAGAGGAATGAAGAGGATCGTCAGGCTCACGTGCTCGGCGATTCTGCCGTGGGGAATGCGGGGAAGGGGGGAGAGGAGGGTAAAGACGACCGCGTGCAGCTCCTCGGGGCCGGTGGAGGCGGTGAAGATCATCCCTCCGGCAACCACCAGGAGGAAGCGCCAGGCGGCTACGGCGCCCTCGGCCCAGGTGGGACGGCTGATAAGGATGACCGCCGCGAGGAGAGCGAAGACCAGCAGTTCGCGAACGAAGCCGCCGATGCGCAGCGGCACGAGGGCCGCCGCGGCGAGGAGGACCACGCTCAGGCAGCAGAGACCGGGGAGCCCGGTGGAGAAGATGCTCACGATAGAGGCGACGAGCAGCAGCAGCTTCACGCGTCCGTCCAGCCGGTGGACGGGGCCGATCTCGGGCTGGTAGTGGAATACCTTCAGCTCAGCCACGTGCTCTCCTCGGGTCGCCGGGGCTGCGACGGAGGCACGCGCACGCCGTAGCGGGAGAGCCGGGGCACCACCTCCGCAGGTACCCCATCCTCGGCAATGCGTCCCTGCGAGAAGACGACGAGCCTGCCGGCGTGGGCGCAGGCCTTCTCTATGTCGTGAGAGACGAGGATGATCGTGTGGCCCGCCTCGTGCAAGGCAACTACCTGTCGCAGGACTCCCGTCACTCCGGGGTAGTCGAGGTTGGAGAAGGGCTCGTCGAGGATGATGACATCGGGCCTGAGGGCGAGGACGCCGGCGATCGCCAGGCGCCGTTTCTCGCCGCCCGAGAGGAGGTGGGGACGATGGTCGGCGAGATTTCGCAGATCGAGGGACTCGAGCGCCTCGTCGACCCGCTGCTCGACCTCGCCCTTTGGAAGGCGGAGGTTCTGCGGGCCGAAGGCGATGTCGCTGCGCACCGTCTGGCCCACGATCTGGCTGTCCGCATCCTGGAAGACGAGCCCGACCCGCCTCCTCGCCGCAGAGCCGTGGCTGCGCGTCGAGAGGCCGTCAACCCTCACCTCACCGGAAGTGGGACGGTAGAGGGCGTTGAGGTGTCGGGCGAAGACCGTCTTGCCGGAGCCGTTCGGCCCGACGACGAGCACGAACTCGCCCCTCCGGAGGCTGAAGTCGACTCCGTCGAGGGCCCGCGTGCCGTCATGGAAGACGTGGCTAAGTGCCTCGGCCTCGATTATCGGCTCTTCGTGAGCCGCGTCGACCGGTGCCGTCCCGCCGCCGCCGGCATTCGAAACGTCAGGAAATTGGACGGGGTGAGAAGTTTGTGCAGGATAAGAGGATTGTGCAGGGTGAGGGGAATGCAGATCGTCAGAGCCCGACCCCATAGGCGACTATTCGCTTCCTTCGAGAAAGGATGCAAAACGGGGGGTGATGCTCCGGGCGGTGAAGGCCGCCGCGAGAACCTTGATTGCGTCGCCGGGAATGAAGGGAATCAGGCCTGCACCGAGGCTCGTGCTCCAGGCCATGCCGGTGGCCGCCTTTAGCCAGGGTACTCCCACAAGATAGACGACGAGAGCTCCGACCGCAGCGGCAATAAGGTAGCGCAGCACCGAGGTGCCGCGGACGCTCATCGCGCCGCTGCTGCTTCTCGCGCCGCGGGAGATGAGGCCGGTCAGGAACACCGCCGGCAGGAAGCCGACGAGATAGCCGCCGGTCGGGCCGAAGAAGTGGCCGATGCCGCCGGTGCCGCCGGCGAACACGGGCAGTCCGACCGCGCCGATAAGCAGATATATAGCCACGGAGATGAGACCACGGATCGGCCCTAAGAGGAGCCCTGCGAGTATGACGAAGAAGTTCTGCAGGACGATGGGAACCGGACCTATGGGGATCGAGATGTACGCCCCGACCGCTGTCATGGCGGTAAAGGCGGCGCCGGCAACGGTGGCGCGGATGGAAAGGCTGCGGGATGCGAGCACGTTTTCGCTCATGCCAGCTCCCTCACCCTCTGCACGAGCTCTTCGATGTCGAAGGGCTTGGAAACCACCGCATCCACCTTGAACTGATCGGTCAGCCCCTGTATGGCGTCGTCCTCCGTGCGAATCTTGCCGGTTATCACGATGATTTTCAGATCATTGTTCAACTCTCGCAGCTCCATGAAGGTCTCGATGCCTCCCTTTTGCGGCATCACCAGATCGAGTATGAGCACATCGACTCGATTGTTCCGTATGAGGTCGAGGGTCTCGTTGCCCTCGGAAGCTTCTAAGATCGTGTAGTCCGAAGACGGCAGAGCCCGCCGTATGACGTCACGTATGTATGGCTCATCGTCGGCAATAAGTATTACAGACATGTCTCACTTCTCCCGGTTTCCAATAGTTCACACTTTTATTGCCCCGTTTTGATTAGACTATACCCTAAGCTAAGTAAAAAATCCAGCTACTCGCCGAGAGTTTTGGGGAAGGACTACTGTTCGAAGTAGTTGATGATGGCGTCCACCTCTTCGCCGACGAAGATGGATTTTCTAAAGTCGCGCGGTACGAACTCCTCGTGGGCGAGGAAGTCGAAGAAGCCGAGCAGCTGGTTGAAGAACCCTGCGGTGTTCAACAGGGCCATCGGGCGAGGATCGGCGTCTCGATACTTCATCGCGAGTATCTCCATCAGCTCCTCGAGGGTCCCGAAGCCGCCGGGCAGCACGAGAAACGCGTCGGCCCGCTCTTCCATGATCTTTTTCCGCTCGTGGATGCTGTCGGTAAGGATCATTTCGCCGGCTTTGTCGAATCGCTTCTCTTTATCTCTCAGATTCTTAGGAATTACGCCTATGATCGTTCCCCGAAAGGTCACGACGGAGTGGGCGATGTCGTGCATCAGCCCTATGTTGCCGCCTCCGTAGATGAGCGTGTGCCCCCTCGATGCGATCTTCTCTCCGGCCTCCTCGGCGGCGATGCGGTAGATGGTCGGGGTCTGCTCGCTCGAGGAACAAAAAACGCAAATATTCATATTACCTCTTCCCTTCTCGTAGAATGGCCGTCATGGTAGCACGTTTTCCCTCGCCGATGAAAGTGCCTCTGTCGGCCGGCTGTGTCGGCAAACTCTATCGGCCGGCCTTGTCGGCCGGCTTTGTCAGCCGAATATGGAGGCGACCTCCTCAAGCCCGGCCTGCAGCAGCTCGATCTCTTCGAGGCTCGTATACACTCCTATAGCCGCGCGCACCGTGCCGTGGCCTCCGAGCCTCTCCACGTAGGGCTGGGCGCAGTGGAATCCCGCCCTCACGGCGATTCCGTGCTCGCTCAGCATGGTGCCCACGTCGTGGGGATGCACGTTCGCCAGGTTGAAGGAGACCACCGAAGAGCGCCTCTCGGCCTCGGGAGGGCCGTAGATCTCGATGTCCTCGAACTCCCCCAGCAGCTCGAGCAGCCTCGCGGTACATGTACGCTCGTGCTCGGCGATCTTCTCCCATCCTATCGATTCGATGAAGTCGATCGCCGCGGCGAGCCCCGCCGCACCGGCGATGTGAGGTGTGCCTGCCTCGAAGCGCTGCGGCGGCCGTCTGAAGCTCGTCTCCTCCAGCCGCACCTGCTCGATCATGTCTCCGCCCGAGAGGAAGGGAGGAACGTCGTCGAGGCTGCCGGTTCGCGCCCAAAGCACGCCGATGCCCGTCGGTCCGTAGATCTTGTGACCCGAGAATACGAGGAAGTCTGCATCGATCCGTCCCACATCCAGCTCCTCGTGTGCCGCCAACTGCGCCGCATCGAGCAGAACCTTCGCTCCCACCTCGCGGGCGCGGGCGGCGATCCGCTCGACCGGCGGCCGTACTCCCGTCACGTTCGACATGCCCGTCACCGCGACCAGCGCGACTCCTCCGTCTATGAGCCTCTCGATCGTGCTCTCATCCAGCTCTCCGCTCTCAGAGTCCACCGGAATGAACCTGAGATCGGCCCCGCTGCGCCGGGCCGCCTCCTGCCACGGCACCAGGTTCGCGTGGTGCTCCATCTCCGTGCAGACGATCGCATCCCCCGGCCCGAGGCGCTCCGCCCAGGCATATGCGAGCAGGTTGATCGACTCCGTCGCCCCATGGGTAAAGATCACCTCGTCAGGTGAGGCAGCCCCGATGTAGCGTGCAATCTTTCCTCTGGCCCCCTCGTAGAGCTCGGTCGCCTCTTCGCTACGCCGGTACAATCCGCGGTGGATATTCGTCGAGTTGTTCCGGTAGTATGCGTCCACCGCCTCTATGACCGGCAGCGGGGTGAGGGCGGTAGCCGCGCTGTCGAGATATATGAAGGGGTGAGTCCCGCGCTTCGAAGCTCCATTGCCCGTAGCCTCGTTACCGCCCACTGCGCCGGAGGCCTCCCCGGCGGCGAGCACGGGAAACTGGGCGCGAATCTCATCCAATTCTCTGTTGTCCATGTCTGTGACTCCTCGTAGTCTGTGACTCCTCGTATCTCAGCCCCTGACCGAGGCGATGCCCTCGCCGTACGGCGGATAGAGGATCTTCTTCTCAGTCACTATCCCTGTTATCAGCTCGGCCGGCGTCACGTCGAAGGCGGGATTGTAGACCTCCATCTCATCGGGGGTGATGAGAGTCTCGCCGATGCGCTTGACCTCGTCGGCGCTGCGCTCCTCGATGGGGATATCGGCCCCCGAGTCGATGTCGAAGTCGATCGTCGATGTCGGTGCGACCACGTACATCGGCACCGAGTGCGCCTTCGCGACCGTCGCGAGCATGTAGGTGCCGATCTTGTTCGAGGTGTCGCCGTTCGAGGCGATCCGGTCGGCTCCCACGAGGATGAGGTCGATCTTTCCCTGCTGCATGAGGAAGGCGGCGGCGCCGTCGGCTATGAGCTTCGAGGGAATCTGCTCCTGCACCAGCTCCCAGCCGGTCAGCTTCGCGCCCTGCAGTCTCGGCCGCGTCTCGTCGGCGTAGACGAAGATCGACTTGCCGGAGGCGTGCGCCTCGCGTACGACCCCGAGGGCCGTCCCCCATCCGGCGGTTGCCAGGGCGCCGGTGTTGCAGTGGGTCAGAATCGTCGCCTCCTGCGGCACGATCTCGTTGCCGACCCTGGCCATCTCTCGGTTCGTCTCCACATCCTCCTCGAGAATGCGGTCGGCCTCCTCCTTGAGCGCCGCCGAGATCTCCTCGGCACTCAGCTCGCGGTTGTCGTCAATTACCGTCAACATGCGTCGAATCGCCCAGCTGAGGTTCACCGCCGTCGGCCGCGCCTTCTCGAGAAAGAGGGTCGCCTCCTTCATCTTGGAGAGGTAGGTCTCCTTCGGCTGATCGAAGAACTCGAGCGAGGCGAGGTAGACTCCGTAGGCTGCCGTAGCGCCGATGGCGGGCGCGCCCCGCACGACCATATCTTTTATCGCGAACTCAACATCCCGGTGGTCGGAGCAGCGAAAGACCACGGACTCCTCCGGGAGCTGCCGCTGGTCTATCAGGTGAAGAATGCCGTCAACCCACTCAATGGTTCGAATATCTTTCATAGTACTCCTCCTGTAGCTCAAATAGTATCAGCTCTTCAGCTGCACTGTAAACGGCGTCGGCGGGGTCAGTGGTCAGTGGGCAGTGGGCAG
>CAYFVU010000100.1:0-12022 GCA_964346645.1 uncultured Spirochaetaceae bacterium
CCCACATGTGGGCACGGAAGCCGAAGTCGACCTTTTGCCAGTAGGGATTCTTCAGCAGGTAGTCGTAGCCTCCGGTCATCAGAAAGCCTTTGCGATGGTAGACTCCGCAGTAATCGAAGGGGAAGAGGCTCTTTACCTCGGGCTGCTGCGGCACCATGGGAATGACTTTTATCGACTTCTTGTAGAAGGCGGGCACCATGATCGAAGGCACGGTCTCCATCCTGGTGTTCTGAATGATGGGGACGGTGCAGAGCCGCTCCGCTTCGTGGAGCCGCTTCATGAGGCCGACGGTAAGAGGAGAGATCACCTTCATGTCGTTCCAGAGGACGAAGACGTACTCTCCCGAGGCCTCCTTTATCCCCAGATTGATCTGCTCGCCCCTGGTCAACTGCTTGTGCAGCAGGAGAAAGCGCACCTTCGGGAATTTTCTGCTGAGGGCCTCGACATCGTAGGTGGCCTTTCCCGGCTCCACGGAGATCACCTCCAGATCGCCGAGCTGGTCGAGTTCCCGGAAGTACTCCCGCCTGAAGGGCTTGCCGCCCCTGTTGAGCAGGAGGATGCTCAGGGGGGGCGGTGTGCGGAGATTGCGGTCGGACCTCTCCCCTCCGACGATAGTATAGGGCACGCGCAGCTGCTCAGAAGTTGTAGGTGTAGTACTCATCACAATTCTCGCACAGGGCCGGAAGCTCTCCCGAAAGGTGGCGCCGGTAATACGGAGCCATTCGCTCCCAAACCGTCTCGACACCTTCGTCGAAGACGTTGCCCACATGGTAGTCGCCGGCGAGGTCCTCTCTGCACATACTCACCGTTCCGTCTAAAAGCACCGGGAGGTCCCGTCGCAGGTGGTAACAGGCGAAACGGGTCAACGGAGAGAGATCGGTGACTTTTCGCTCGGGAAGGTAGCCGCAGAAGTGGTCGTACTTCTGCACGATGAGGGGAAGCCCCTCCTTCTTCCAGGATCGATAGAAGCGTTCGAGCTCGGCCTCGTTCTCTCCGACGCGGACTGCCTGGACGTGTACCTTATCATCGCCGTAGTGCTCCCTCAGCATGGAGACCGCCGCCTGCGCCTCCTCCCACTGGGGACCGCGGAGCCTCTCGTAGGTGGCACGCTCGGCCGCATCGAGGGAGACGATCCAGTCGATGCGGCTCGTGTCGAACCGGGCGATCTGCGAGAGTGCGTCTGCGCTCCAGCCGACACCGGATGTCTCTATTACCACCCGGAAGTTCGGATACGCGAGGGCACTTTCGACCAGCTCTACGATCTGCGGGTGGAGGGCGGGCTCGCCCCACAGACCTATCCCCACTACCAGATCGTCGCAGAAGCGCTGCGCATCGCGCATGAGGGACCGCCACCTCTCCACGCTCATCGCCGCATCGAGCGAACGCACGTCGGCGGCGTTTCCGGATACGGTCCTTCCCTCCTCCGCGAGCCGCGGATAGGGGCAATAGGCGCAGGCCTGGGGGCAGCCCTCGCTCACCTGCACGTGGAGGTAGGCGGGAAGCGTCCTGAGCACCTCCTGCTCCTCGTCCACCACCCGTATTACCGATTCGGCTTCCCTGCCGCCTCTCTCTATGACCCCGTTGAGCACGCCGAGATTCCGTCGTGTATCGGCAGCGAGGAGTGCACGGTGCAGACGCATATCCTTGGGAGAGACCTCCGTTTCGAGATCGAAGGCATTGATGTCCTTCTGAATGAGGTCGAAGAGCATCGACCGGCCGAGGGGTATCTCGTGCCTCTCGGCGAGCTCGTGGAGCTGCGGCAGGGTCTCCTTTCTGACGATCTCCGGGGCCAGGCCGAGGGGATATCCATCGGCAAAGGTGTAGGAGGCAAAGTACTTCACATGGCGCTCGAACATCCTTCTTGCGAGATCAACGTCGATCAAGGGGGTGTCGCCCCAGAGGAAGAAGAGGTGGTCAGCCGAACTCCCCTTTTCCTTCCCTGCGCCGTTCTCATCTCTCTGCGACTCCATCTCATCGCGAAGGGTCTCTATTACATCGATGAGCCCTCCGAAGGTACGGCTGACTATTGGTCCGAAAACCATGGGCCAGAAATCGGAGAAGAGTTCCGGCTCTCGATCGGTGATGAGCACTCCACGCTCTACCTCGGGAAGCTCCCTCGCCTTATCTATGACCGTCGCAATGGGTACGTCTCCGAACGGCGTGGTCTCCTCGAGCGCGTAATCTGAGATGCCTACTGCATACACACATACTATGGTTCCCATATGTTCGAGTATCGACACATTCACGGTCCTAATAAACGCCCGTCTCCGTAAACCGTCTCACTCCTGTTCCGTAGGAAAGACGATGTCCTCGGGACGGGCGATCTCCTCCCGCCTCTCTCTGCCGTAGAGGGCCGCAACCTCGCTTGAGTGCTTCCCCATCAGATGCTCGATCTCCGAGCTGTTGAAGGCCGGCACCGCCTTTGCCTCGTCGTTTATAGATACGACGTCTCCGCCTTCGAATACCCCCTCAACCCCGAGAATACCGGAGGGAAGGAGGCTCTTGCGCCGCTTGATCGCCGCCATGGCGCCGCGGTCGACGAGGATCTTCCCCTTCGG
This sequence comes from uncultured Spirochaetaceae bacterium, assembly GCA_964346645.1. GTDB lineage: Bacteria > Spirochaetota > Spirochaetia > DSM-16054 > Sediminispirochaetaceae > CAYFVU01. Next base: position 2,559 of record CAYFVU010000100.1, read on the forward strand.
GACGCTGTTGAGAATCCACCTGGTGCGGTTCGAGAGTTTCGAGCTGGCCTCGAAGAGGGTGCCTACATCCTCGCCGGCCATGATACGGGGCAGGATGCGCGGCTCCCTCCCGTGGGCGAGCATCATGCGGCAGCCCGCATCGGCGGCTATCTGTGCCGCCCGTAGCTTGGTCTTCATTCCGCCGGTAGAGAACTCGCTCCCCTCGGCACCCGCATAGGAGAGGACGGTCTCGTCTATCCGCTCGACCCGGGAGATGCGCGTAGCATCCGGGTCTCGCTTGGGATCACCGCTGTAGAGGGCATCGATGTCGGTAAGCAGGAGGAGCAGATCGGCATCGACCTTGCTCGCGACGAAGGCGCTGAGCCGGTCGTTGTCGCCGAAGGCATTGCCTATCTCGTCGGTGGAGATGCTGTCGTTCTCGTTGAAGATCGGCACCACCCCGAGCGAGAGGAGCTGCTCCACCGAATTGCGGAGGTTGAGGTAGGACCGGCGGTTGTTGAGCACCTCCCGGGTAATGAGCACCTGCGCAATGGTGATGCCGTAGACCGTGAAAGACTTCCGGTACTGATACATCAGCAGCGGTTGGCCTATCGCCGCACAGGCCTGCCGCATCCGTACATCAGTCACCCGCTCGGTGAGGCCGAGCTCCGCCGCCCCCATGCCGATGGCGCCGGAGCTGACGAGGAGCACCCGGTAGCCCTGTCGCTCGAGCTCGGCGATCTGCCCTGAGATTACGTCGATGTAGTCGGTGTCGAGCCTGTTGCCCGGGGTGAGGAGGTTGGTGCCTATCTTGATAACGAGCCGCTTCACCCCATCCATCGAGTTCATCTCGCTCCGCCTGTCCCTTCGTCTCTGTCGATCTCCTCGTGGAGAAAGGTTCTGCCGCCCTCGCCGCTGTAATCGGCCACCACGTGGCCGTCGCCGTAGAGCTTCCACTTGTAGATCACCAGTCCGTCGAGGCCCATCGGTCCGCGCGCGTGTATCTTGTTGGTGCTTATGCCGACCTCCGCGCCGAGTCCGTAGCGGTATCCGTCGGAGAAGCGGGTCGAGCAGTTCCACATCACGTCTGCCGAGTCTACGAGGTTCATGAACTCCTCCGCCGTCTCGCGGTTGGCCGTGACGATGGCGTCACTGTGGCCGCTGCCGTAGCTGTTTATGTGTTCGACCGCCTCGTCCAGGCCGGAGATGATACGGACCGAGAGGACCGGCGCCAGATACTCGCTGCTCCAATCCTCATCCGTGGCCGGGTCGCAGTCGATGATCTCCCGCGTCTCGCCGCAGCCCTTCAGCTGCACCTCACGCTCATCCATGCGCTCCTTGAAGGCCGGCAGAAAGTAGGGAGCAACCGCCCGATCGACGAGGAGCGTCTCGAGGGCGTTGCAGACCGCCACGTACTGCAGCTTGGAATCTTCGGCGACGCGCACCGCCATCTCCAAATCCGCCTCAGCATCGACGAAGAGGTGGGTGACCCCGTCCGCATGGCCGAGGACCGGGATGGAGGTACGCTGCATGATGTACTTGACGAAGGACTTCGAGCCTCTCGGGATGATGAGGTCGATGTTCTCCGAGAGAGAGAGCATCTCGCCGACCTCCTCTCTGCCCTCGAGAAGTGCGATCCACCCCTCTGGAACACCGGCGTCGGCGTCACCGGCCGCCTCGGAGATGATTTCGGACAGGAGGCGGTTGCTGCGCTTGGCCTCGCTGCCGCCCTTCAGGAGGACCGCATTGCCGCTCTTGAGGGAGAGAGAGGCCATCTGTACGAGGGCATCCGGCCGCGACTCGAAGATCATCCCGATGACGCCGATCGGACAGCTGACCCGGTAGAGGGAGAGCCCCTCGTCGAGCCTGCGCGCCTCGAGGATCTTCCCCGAAGGATCGGCGAGCTCCGCCACCGAGCGCACCCCCCTCGCCGCCTGGTCGATCTTCTCGCCCTGCAGCTTCAGCCGTTTGAGCAGGGGCGCCTCGAGCTCGTTGCGCCTCGCCTCCTCGAGGTCGGCCTCGTTCACCCGCTCTATCTCGTCTCTTCGGCGCAGGAGCTCCAGCGCTATGCGCTCGAGTGCTTCGTTCTTCGCTTCGGTCGAGATGTTTCCGAGCCGCCGCTGCGCCTTCCTCGCGGCAGCAGCCTTTTCCCGCATATCCAAGATAATGCTCCTTTTAGTGCAAAAACTGTGGATTTACCAGCCCGTATTCTACTCCTCACTTCTGAGCGTGACAAGACGGGGCACGGAGGCACCGTCGGCATCTTGAAGGGGTCATAGCAAAACTCTACAATAGGGAGACATGAAAGAGTACATAGATGCGAGAAATCTGCCCAACCCTCAGCCGCTGGTCTACACCAAGCGGGCCCTTGCCGGCGGCGAATTCAGCCACCTCATCGTGCACGTGAACAACGAAGACGCCAGAGAGAGCGTGGTGAGATTCGCGCATCACGCCGGCTTTCCCGTCAAGAAGGTAGACAGCAAGGGGGACGAGTTCTACATCACCATCGCCAACACCGAGGAGACCACCGGGGAGGGTGAAGAAGAGCTCGAAGAGGAGAGTCCCGAGAATCTCTTCGAAGAAGAGCGGCCGGAGCGCGGTGCTGAAGCCTCCCGCCCCAGCCCCACGTTCTCCGCCCACAGGCCGGACAGCCTTCTCGTGCTCAGCTCCGAAAAGGATGAAGGATTGGCCGAGAAGATCTTCGCCGCGATTCCGTCGGCCACGGAGCTACCCTCGCACGTGCTCGTCTCCGGCACGATTCTTCGCCGCATCGCAGAGAAAGATGAGCTCCGTGACATCGCCTGCGACCTCGCCGCCTCCGGTCTCCGACTGCTCTGCGAAGAGGGAGAGATGGCAGAGCTCGGCTCGAGTCTCGAGAAATCAGTTTACCCCGTACCTGCCGACGAGCTCGTCGGTCTCCTGCTGCGGGCCCGAAAGGTCGTCTCTCTGTAGCCCACCCGAACCCTCCTCCGCTCGTGCGTACTACACCCTCCCTCCGGCCTCTTGCACTACGGGTAGACAGCCATTATGGGTAGACAGCCATTATATTTTTCTGTATATAATGACCTCTGTGCACGGATTCGGCGTCGAACACCGTTCCGTGCATTTTCCGCTTATACATGATTTATCACGAAGGAGCCTTACAGATGCATTCAACAATTCGATACGCTCAATACAGCGGACGAGGGGCCCGGCGAGGGCACTTGCTCGCCGCAGCGGCCCTGCTCTTTTTTGTTGCACTCGCACCCGTCGCGGGGCAGCAGAGTCCCTATCCGGTAGAGGTTACCGACAGCCTCGGCAACACCATCCGTCTCGATAAGCGGCCCGAGCGCGTCGTGCTCGCCGGCAAGGCCACCCTGCTCACCGCGAACGCATATTACCTCTTCGAAGAGGCCAGAGAGGCGGTCGTCGCCATAGGGAAGACCAACCAGGGGCTCGGCAACTTCCTCCCCTACGTCTCCGAAGAGTACGAGAAGGCCCACAAGGTGCCCCACCAAGTCGGCCCCGAGCAGATCCTCGCTCAGAAGCCCGACCTGGTCGTCTTGAAGGACTTCATGTACTCGAAACTCGGTAAGAGGCTGAGCTCGCTCGGCGTTCCCGTACTATCCCTCAGTCTCGAGTCTCCCGCAGCCTTTCGCCGGGACATTCGGATCCTCGGGACGTTGCTCGACGAGGCCCGGAGGGCCGAGAAGATCGTCACGCTCTACGACGACCGTCTGCGGGAAATCCAGAGGAAAACCGACGGCATAGAGAAAGGGGATCGTCCGGATACCCTCCTGCTCTACTACAGCACCCGCGGCGGTGAGACTTCCTTCAACATCGCCCCAAAGAGCTGGATACAGACCTTCCAGGTGGAGGCAGCCGGAGGCGATCCAGTGTGGACGGAGACCCACGCCGGAAGGGGCTGGATGACCGTAAACTTCGAGCAGATCGCCGCATGGAATCCGGAGCACATCTTCATCACCAGCTTCTACTCCGCCCCCGAGGACTACATGGAAGATATCCTGAGCAATCCCCAGTGGCAGGCCCTCGAGGCCGGCAAGAAGAACAATGTGAAGGCGGTGCCGGCGGATTTCTACAGCTGGGCCCAGCCGGACACGCGATGGATTCTCGGCCTGCAGTGGATGGCGAAGCAGCTCCACCCCGAGCTCTTTCCGCAGCTCGACATCGCCGAGGAGGCGAAGCGGTTCTACCTCGATCTCTACGATATCGAGGAGGCGACCTACGAGGAGGTGGTGCTTCCCCGGCTGAAGGAGGAGCTCTCTGACTAGACTCCACCGTCTTCGGCACAAAAGGCTGTTGCTTACGGCGGCGGCCCTCCTCGCGGTGCTCGGTGCGGCGGTGCTTACCGGACGCTATCCGAGCGCGGGGATGATCTCTCCGGCGGTTTTACGGGAAGACCCGATGGCCGTCAGCCTCATCCTCCACCTGCGGCTGCCGCGGGTGCTCGCCGGCCTCATCCTGGGTGTCAGCCTTGCCGCCGCGGGGGACGTCTTCCAGATGATATTCTCAAACCCCCTGGTCGAGCCCGGATTTCTCGGCGTAAGCCAGGGTGCGGCATTCGGCGCCTCTCTGAGCATCGTAGCCTTCAGCTCCTCGCTCTGGGCCGTGCAGGCATCCGCCGCGGGCTTCGCGCTTGTCGGCCTGGCCGCCTCCTACCTCTTCGCCCGGCACTTCCACTTCGGCGGCTGGGTCTTAAGGCTCATCCTCGCCGGCATCGCCGTCAGCGCCCTCTTCTCCTCGGGAGTGGGAATCTTAAAGTTCGTCGCCGACCCGATGAGCGAGCTCCCGGAGATCACCTTCTGGATGCTCGGCGGACTCTGGGGAGTCTCCTGGCGCCAGACCTTCTCCATTCTGCCGGTCTTCGTCGTGGGGACCAGCCTGCTCTTTCTCTTCCGATGGCGGCTCAACCTCCTCTCTATGGACGACCGCACCGCCTTCTCCCTCGGTATGGCCCCTTTCCGCGAGCGCATCCTGCTCCTCGTCTCGGCCACCGCCATCACCGCCGCCGCTATTTCCGTCAGCGGCATCGTCGGCTGGGTCGGCCTCATCATTCCCCACATCGCCCGCAGGCTCTTCAGCTCCGACTCCCGCTACTCCCTCCCCGCATCCATGCTCCTCGGCGGTATGTTCGTCGTCCTCTGCGACACCGCCGCCCGCACCGTGTTAGAGGGCGAGATACCGCTGGGAGTGCTCACCAGCCTGCTCGGCGCCTCGCTCTTCATTATCCTGCTGTCGAAACGCTTCATGAGAGGTCCGCGTAATGCCGCAGGATAAAACCATGCCACTGGATGAAGCCATGCCGCAGGAGGAAGCCTCCCATGCGGTGAGGAAGCACGGTCCCTCGCTCCTCTCTCTGCGGGGGGTGAGCTTTCGCTACGGGCGCAGTCGGAAACCGGCGCTGAACGAAGTCTCCATAGAGATGGCCGCGGGTTCGAGCACCGCCGTCCTCGGGCCGAACGGAGCGGGCAAGTCCACCCTCCTCGACCTCTGTCTCGGATGGAAGAGGCCCGAATCGGGCAGACTCATCCTGGCGGGAAGGGATATCTCGGATTACGGGAGACAGGAGATGGGGAGCTGGATGAGCCTCGTGCCGCAGAACGAACGGGTACGCTTCGACTACACCGTTCTCGAGTACCTCCTCCTCGGGCGGACGCCGTATCTCCATCAGCTCGAGATGCCGGGGCGGAAGGACCTCCGCATCGCCGAGGAAGCTCTCGAGACCGTTGGTTTGAAGCATTTAGCGGAGCGATCCGTGGGCAAGCTCTCCGGCGGCGAGCACCAGCTGCTGCTCATCGCTCGAGCCTTAGTACAGCAGCCGCGCATTCTCATCCTCGACGAGCCGACGAGTCAGCTCGATCCTGCCAATCGCCGGCGAATCATCGACCTGCTCACGAAGCTCAACGGGGAGGGAAAGACCCTCCTGTTTACCACCCACGATCCGACCCTCGCATCGGAGCTCGCCTCCGACGCCGTACTCTTGAAAGAGGGGAAGGTGGCGGCGGCGGGAGCGCGGAGCGGCATACTCACCCGTGAGCACCTCAGCCATCTCTACGACACGCCTATGCAGGTGGTCGAGGTAGCCGGCCGCACCGTGGTGCTCTGAGCTCTACGCGCCCTCGCTCTCCTCGGCCACGCCCACCTCGGTGAAGGAGAAGGAACGGCCGTCGAAGAGTCCCATGTCGGTGACCTTGAGCTCGGGGATGACAGGAAGGGCCAGGAAGCTGAGGGTCATGAAGGGATCGAGCTCCCGGTTTACTCCGAGCCGCTCGAATGCAACTTCGTACATCGAGTGGAGCTTCTGCGAGATCTCTTCGATCGTCCTGTCCGACATGAGCCCGGCCACCGGCAGAGGCAGGGTGTCGATGATCTTCCCTCCCTCGGCCATGGTAATACCGCCGCCGGCCTGCACGAGCTCCCGCACCGCCAGGTACATGTCCTCGTCGTTCTCGCCGATGACGATGATGTTGTGCGAGTCGTGGGCAATGGTCGAGGCGATCGCTCCTCGCTCGAGTTTGTAGTTCTCCACGAGCCCGAGGCCTATGTTCCCCGTCGACTTGTGCCGCTCCACGACGGCGATCTTGAGGATGTCGAGTTTCGCATGGCGCTGAAAATTGCCGTCTTTGTCGATGGAGACCTTACGCACCACCCCTTCGGTCAGCAGGCTGCTCGGGTGCAGCCGCATGACGCGTGCGAGGCCACTCGGCAGATGGAGGGCAAAACGCTCCTTGTCGAAGTCCTTTACCCTCACGGTGTCGCTGACCTTCGAGATATCCACATCGGGTACCGAAAAGAGGGACATGCCGCCCTCGGCTACCTTTGCCCCGTCGACGTAGACGCTGTGCACTTCGAAGTCGTTCAGATCCTCGACCACCGCGATGTCGGCGTCGTAGCCGGGGGCAAGGGCGCCCACCGTGTCCAAGCCGTAGGCCTCGGCGGTGTTGATCGTCGCCATCTGTATCGCCGTAATGGGGTCGATCCCGCGTTCTACGGCCATCCGCAGGTGGTTGTCGATGTGTCCCTCCGAGAGCACGTCCTCGGGATGACGGTCGTCGGTGCAGAACATGCAGCGGCGGGCGTTCTGCTCACGCACCCCGCTTATCAGGTCGGGGAGGTTCTGCGCTGCCGAACCCTGACGGATAAGGCAGTATATACCCGCTCGCAGCCGCTCACGCATCTCGTCGCGCGTGGAGCTCTCGTGGTCGCTGCGGATCCCCGCGGCCGCGTAGGCGTTCAGGTCTCGCCCGAGCACCATGGGACCGTGGCCATCGATCATCATGCCCCGGCGGTGAGCGGTCATGAGTTTGTCGATGATCTCCTCCTTCCCGCCGAGGACCGAGGGGTAATCCATCATCTCTCCGAGGCCGAGCACCTGATCCTCATCCATCAGCTCGTCGATGAGCTCCGGTCCGAGCTCCGCTCCCGCGTGTTCGAACTCCGTCGAGGGAACACAGCTCGGGATCATGAAGCGCACCTTGAGCGGTAGAGCCCTGCTCGCCTCTATCATGAAGCGTACGCCCTCGGCACCCCGCACGTTGGCGATCTCGTGCGGATCGGCGATGAGACCCGTGGTGCCGTGGGGCACCACCGCCTTGGCGAACTGACCGGGCGTGCTGAGGGAGGACTCTATGTGGACGTGCGCATCGATGAGCCCGGGTATGAGGTAGCGTCTCCCCATGTCGATCTCTTCATCCCCGGAGTAGGCTCCAATGCCGATGACGATGCCGTTGTCGACGGCCAGGCTGCCCTCGACCACCTCGTGACTGAAGACATTGACTATTTTCGCATTCTTGAGCACGAGCTGCGCCGCCTTTCGGCCCGTGGCCACCTCGATTCTGCGGCGAAGTTCCTCCTTGCTCATATCTCTATTCGTGTTCTTCGTATGATTCTTCATGTAATCCTCTCCCATCCACTTACATAACGAGTTGTGGCTTTAGTATAATCGATGAAACTGTGAATTTCTACAACAAACTGCAACAAGATGGGGTGCGAGACTTGGGATTGATCATACGCAACGGCACGATAGTAGACGGAACAGGCGCCCGGCCGTACAGAGGCGACATCCGCATCAGGGACGGACAAATTGCCGAAATTGCATCTTCTCTCGCGACAACAAAGGGCGAAGAGGAGTTCCGGGCCGAGGGACTCTACGTGACCCCCGGATTCATCGACGCGCACAGTCACAACGACCTCGTCGCATTTTCCGAAGAGGGGTATCATCCCAAGGTGCTGCAGGAATACGTCTTCCAGAGAAGACTGCTGCCCATAGAGGAGATGATCCACAAGATGACGGGGAAGGCGGCGAGAATCCTCTCCCTCGAGCAGAGGGGAACACTCGAACCCGGTGCTGCGGCGGACGTTGCTGTCTTCGGTGAGGATTTCAGCGACCGGGAGAACAGACGGGAACCCGAAAAGCCGGCCGAAGGTTTGCGTCTGCTCACGGTAAACGGCGAAGCGAAGGTGCTCGACTCCTCTCTCCGGCCGGGAGGATCCGCAGCATCTCCCGGCAGGGTACTGACCGTATGATACCTGCCCCGACGGCAGACTCCGTTCCCGATTTTGCAGAAAAATATGACCTCTTTCCCCGGAAAATGTCGCAACATTTTGCAACATCCCTGAGTAAACACCCTTGTGAGATTTGCGAAACAACGCTACAATCACTGCGTATGTTAGACAATCTCACACAGGAGTTTGAAAGATGGAAAAACTTTTTGATCTGAAAGGTCACAACACGACGGTCAAGACCGAAATCTTGGCGGGCCTTACCACATTCCTGACGATGGCCTACATTCTCATTGTCAACCCGCAGATCCTCTCGAACACGGGTATGGACATGGGCGGCGTCTTTACCGCCACCGCCATTTCTGCGGCGGTCGGAACCCTGGTAATGGCCTTTGCGGCAAATTATCCGTTCGCACTGGCACCGGGAATGGGCCTCAACGCCTTCTTCGCCTTTACTGTTGTACTGACCATGGGTTACTCGTGGCAGTTCGCGCTCACGGCGGTCTTTATCGAAGGTATCATCTTCCTGATTCTGACCATTCTGAACATCCGTGAGGCGATCGTGAACAGTATTCCGATCAATGTGAAGAGAGCCATATCGGTCGGTATCGGCCTCTTCATCGCATTCATCGGACTGCAGAACGCGGGTATAATCGTAAACGACGATGCAACCCTCGTGATCCTCGGCGACGTGGCTTCGGGAACCGCCCTGTTGGCGATAATCGGACTCGTCATTACCGGTGTTCTGCTCGCCTTCAGAGTAAAGGGAGCGCTGCTCATCGGTATCGTCGCGACCACCATTATCGGCTTCCCCATGGGCATAACCAGCGCACCCTCGGGCAGTTGGGCACCCCCCTCTCTCGCTCCGGTCTTTGCTCAGTTCGATTTCAGCCAGGTCTTTACCTTCGACATGCTGATCATCCTCTTTACCTTCCTCTTCGTCGATATGTTCGACACGGTAGGAACGCTGATCGGTGTATCCA
>CAYFVU010000101.1:0-7233 GCA_964346645.1 uncultured Spirochaetaceae bacterium
AAGTATACTGGGGCGGTAGGATTCGAACCTACGAATACCGGCACCAAAAACCGGTGGCTTAACCGCTTGCCTACGCCCCAAGGCCTCATGCATGCCCCGAAAAATGTCTTGGGACTATATCATATAGCGGAAACTTTTTCTACCACCAGTGCGTATCATTTTTCGACTATCGACCACGAGCCGAATACGAACATATGCCTCGAAAAGCACGGGCGGCAGTGTACCCCTGTGTATGAATTGCGAGACGAGATAAACGTGCGCAGCGAGGCTCCGTTACGAGTACTCCGCCCTGGATGAGCCGTATTCACCGACCCCATCGTTGTCAGATTCAGACTGGTACCGTTCTTCCTCGTCCTCATTTTCGGCCTGACGTTCATACTCTTCGAGGATCCGGTCCTGGAGCTCTCCCCTGAAATCTGAATTGATCGGATGCGCTACGTCCTTATACTCACCCTTTTTTGTTTTTCGACTCGGCATGGCGATAAAGGCACCGTTCTTGCCCTCTATTATCTTCACATTGTGGACCACAAAACAGTCATCGAACGTGACGGTAACGTAAGCCTTGAGTTTGCCTTCAGCACTCACCTTACGGATTCTGATGTCGGTAATCTCCATGTTTCCTCCATGCCCGTAGCAAAACGACATTATAACGTTAAGTATTGTAAACTGCCTCCGGACAGGACGCAAGCATTTTTACTTTTCTCCCCTCTATACCGAGGGCAGAAACACTCTTTAAGGCTTTTTCCGCCTCCTCTTCACTCTCGAATAGAGAAAATAGAGTGGAGCCGCTGCCGGAAATCTCGCTGAAACAGGCCCGGGACTCCTCCATGATATCGAATAGCCTTCTATAGACGGGATACGAGTCGACGAGCACAGGGGTGAAGCTATTGTAGAAATCCCACTTGCCGGGAGACATGCTCCGATATTGCTCCTCGATGGTCTCGCAGCCGAGCGAGCTGCGTATCTCATCCTCCGGGCGCAGCGCATACCACCGATCGAGCCGCGCATATGCATCGCCCGTAGAGACCTTTACCTCGGGAGACACGAGCAGAAGAGTGAAACGATTAAAATCTTCTCTCACCTCCACTCTCCGAAGCTTCTCCCCCCTGCCCTCGGCCACGGCGCAGGGTCCATCGAGAAAGAAGGGGACGTCGCTGCCGAGGCTCGCGGCTATTCTCCGTTCGGTTTCTCCATCCAGCTCTATACCGGCACGGCGTTCGAGGAGCTTGAGCGCCGCAGCGGCGTTGCTCGAGCCTCCACCCAGGCCCGCCTGAGCGGGTATACGCTTCTCCACGTGAATCCTCGTGCCTTCGTCAAAGCCGGTTTCGTTGACGAATGCGCGGTAGGCGCGCCAGATCAGGTTGCTCTCCCGGGGAAAATCGAAGGGTCCGAATATATCACACTCCCCCTCTCGCCCCTCGACCGTTTCGAGGGTCAACTCATCCTGCAAATCGATCATAGCAAAGAGCGAGCGGAGTTCGTGAAAGCCGTCCGTACGCTGTGCACCGATCTCGAGGTGGAGGTTCACCTTTGCCGGGGAGCTTATTTTCAGACACTCCCTGCTCCGTCTCCTCTCTCTACTCTCTTCTTTTTTCATACAGAGCATAGTAGTGACTTTCGCTTCAGCTGTCAAAATATATCTCTATATGTGCGGAGAGTGGCCTCCTGCGATTGCATTCCTCGTCACCTCTGCCTATACTCGTGGTATGAAAGAGAGTACACTCGCACTTTTCGTACAGGCATCTCGAGAGATCTTCTCTGAAATCGGATTCCAAGAGCTCCAGCTCTCCGGATCGGGCGAAGAGGAGTCTCATTTCGAAGTAATGGCAAGCATAGGCTTCGCCGGAGATATCTGCGGTTTTCTCTCGCTCAGCTGTTCCATGGACTCGGCCCTCGCCTTCATCGACCGCATTCTGCAAAACATGAACATGGATGCGGAGGAGGAGGGATTCGGACAGTTTCATCGAGAGGCACTCGGCGAGATCGTGAACCAGGTCTCCGGACGTTCCGCGGTCCTCCTTTCGGAGAACGGTTACGACTGCGATATCACCCCTCCCACCATACTCGTAGGGGATTCGATCGACTTCGACATGCAAGAGGTCTCCGACTCCTCTACACAGAATATAAGCGGGGATTTCGGTTCCATTAAGCTCTTTGTCGGTGTAAAATGCGAGAGGGAACCCACGAAAGTTTAATCCGAACGCGAAGGAGAGAGGCAATGAGCTTTCAGTTATCCTCCGAAGAGGAGAACTCTTTCAGCGACGACGAGTTTTTCCGGGACGACTTCGACGACTACGAATCGGATGTCGACAAGAGCTTCGAGGAGGTCGACGAAGATCGTATCGACGAAGATTACGACGAGGAAATCGACGAAGATTTTGAGGATGCCCGGGAGGAAGAGGAGTACTACGACGAAGATGAATTAGACTACGACGACGGACTCGACTTCGACGATTTCGATGACTGATAGATCACCTCACCGTTGAACCAGAGTTTTTCCAGATCGTAGAACTCACGCATATCCCTGCTCATGAGATGAATGACCATGTCCCCGCAATCGATGAGCTCCCATCCATCCTCGGCCATACGCTTGTGGCGGTGGAGTATTTCAAGATCGAGGTCTCTCAGATACTGCTTTACGTGACGCACCACACCCTTGAGGTGACCTATGCTGTTGACCGTGGAGATTATGAAATAGTCGGTCCAACTGCTCTGATCCGATACGTCGATAACCATCGTATCTTCGCCCTTGTGCTCCTCTATTACCGCGGCTATTTCGACCGCCGACTCCTTACTCTTTGCAGTATCTACCATCAAAATCCTTTCCTAAGATTACGGTGACATCTATGGGCTCTCCGCCCACCGTCTCCGCAGTATTCTCCTTCACTTTACCCATTCCCGACACTACGTTCTTACATCGTATGATATTCGCTACCCGCTGTGCGGCGGAGAGATTCTCGGTCCGCGCGATAACCACCGTCTTCTCCCGGTCCTGCTGTAAAGCATTCGATACCCGCGCCACATCGTAGCCGAAGCTCTTGAAGACCTGACTCGTCCTGCCGGCGAGTCCGTTGGTCAGCGTTCCGTTGAGCAGCTCGATGGTGACGTTCAACTGTTCGGTGCTCATTACCTCCTCATTCTCGAGAGACTTCTTGGTCTGTTGCACCGTCTCCTTAAGCAGGGTGCCGTCGTAATGAGGGAAGAGAAGAGTCTCTCCCTCAACGCTCTGCTCTTTCCCGAGCACCCGTTGGAAGATGAATTGATCCTCGTCGAGTACGGAGAATGCCTTCATGAGGGACGAAAAGGCCCTCTGAGAGAGATTGCTGGAGAAGAGTCCGTAGGCGAGATCCATGACCTCCGGTTTTTCTATGTAGGACTGCATATCTCCGATCTTCTTGAGTAGAGACTGCAGCAGCTTCTGCCGTCGCGAAGAGCGATCGGTCCCCCGTTCACCCGGCTCCTCGTACAAACTGTAGGTCACCGCCTTCGGCCCATCAAGAGTTACGCTTCCCGACGGAATGAGCACCCGCTCCTCCCCTTGGAATTCCACGGGATTCGCGATGAAGAGGTTTACCCCCTCCAGTAGATCGACCAGCTTCTCCAGATCTTTCGTAGTGATGTAGAGGTAGTGATCTATGCCGATCCCCATCAGTTTCTCCACCTGAGTGATGTACTCCCTCGGGTCCTCCTCGTCAAAAACCGAATCGATCCGGTCTATCCGGTTCTTCGAGGAAATGAGGGTGCCGATGTGGTTCGGTATGTCGAATATCGCGCACTTGCCCGTGCTGCTCTGGAGCATTACCGCCTCGCTGTACTCCAGGCTTCCCCCTTCCCCGAGCATGAAGAGGAATGAAATGGTGTTGCCCTGCTTTACTTCTGCGCCGACTTCGTCGGTACGTATCTTGAAGTAGACGAGGACTGCGGAGACCGAGAGAATGATCAGCATGAGAAGGATGAAGATGCTTGCTTTCGAAAAGAGAATCTTCCTACGTTCCACTATACACTGCTCCGTACGGAACTCTTCGAGAGTGCATCATACAGCATTCGGGACGATTCCACAATCCGGCGCCCCTTGCGGCGGAGGTGTTCGAACTCATCCGAGAGCACGATCAGTACCATCTCCTCGAGACTCTCCGTGCTCATTACTCGGCGGCGGTACTCCTCGTTTATGTGCTCGCGGCCGGGTTCGATGTAATCGGCGACGTAGATGATCATGCCGAGTTCTCCCATGTCGGGATGCCCGTAGGTGTGCCACCGCACTGCCCTGAGCACACTCTCCCGCCTCTCGCCGAACTCCTCGCGCAACATGACCGCTGCCGCCTTTCCATGCAGCAGCTTCGGCGAATCTAACTCCTCATCCGTCGGAGGATAGTCGTCCCTTCCCGCGGCGACGATCAGCTGCTCGGCATCCCACTCCCGCGTCATGTCGTGTGCGATACCCGCCGTTCGAGCCTCGTCGACCGAGACGGTACAGCGACCGCCGAAGTTACGGATCAACTTCTCCGCCGTCTCCATGACTCGTATCGAGTGAAGATAGCGCTTGAGGGAGAGGCTATCTCTTACGTATTCGTCGACTCCGGCGGTTATTTGCGAAACGCTCATTTCTCCTCGTTATAGATCCCATTCTCTATGATGTAGCCGTATACCGCTTCGGGCAGCAGATAACGGTAGGCTCCGCCGTTTCGTATCCGCTCTCTTATATCGCTCGAGGAGATCGGGAGGATGAGGTTGTCGATGTAGCTGTGCTCCACGCTGCAGGGGACCCGCTCCTCATAGCTCCTGTGGGCAATGAGGAGATCAACCCTCTCCATGAGCTTCTCCCACTCCTTCCAATCATGCAGCCCACCGACCAGGTCGTCGCCGATGACGAGGCCGAGTTTTCCGGTCACCTCGTAATTATTCTCTATCTCGTCGACCGTGTCTATGCTGTAGGAGATTCCGCCGCGGCGGATTTCGCAGCCGTCTGTGACGAAGTTCGAGCTCTGAACGGCGCAGCGCAGCATCTCGAGCCGCTGCTGCGGGGTCACCGCGTCGTCGGTCTCCTTGTGAGCGGGTATGTGCGAGGGAATGAGTATGACACGCTCGTAGTTGAAGCTCTTCTGCACCTCTTCGGCGAGGTAGAGATGACCGATGTGGATGGGGTTGTAGGTTCCTCCGATAATTACGGTTCTCACAACGACTCCTTTTCCGCACACAGGGATGCAAGGGCGCCGCGCAGCTCGTCGATTCCCTCCATGGAGAAGGCCGAACAGGCGACTATACGCATATTCGGAAACGCGGCTCTCAGCTCTTCGATGCGCTCGTCCGTTTCCAATAGGTCCGTCTTGGTTCCTATAATCACCTCGGACTTCTCGGCGAGCTCTTCCGAGTACGCCCTCAGCTCCTCTACGACCAGGCGATAGGTTTCTTCCGGGTCCTCCTGCGAGAGGTCTATCGTAACGGCGATCCCCTTCGTCCGCGCAATGTGGCGGAGGAACTTGTCACCGAGCCCGGCTCCCTTCGAGGCGCCGTCGATTATGCCGGGGATATCGGCGAGTATGATCCGGCGGTACTCATGCATCATGACGCCGAGATTGGGAATCTTGGTGGTGAATGCGTAATCGGCAATTTCCGGATGTGCGTTTGTCAGCACATCGAGGAGAGAAGACTTTCCCGCATTCGGCAGGCCGACAAAGCCGACGTCTGCGATGAGACGAAGCTCTACGTGGAGACGCGCCTCTTGCCCCGGACCGCCCTCCTGGGCATATCTGGGCGCCTGGTTGCGGGAGGTGGGAAAACGCGCGTTTCCCTTGCCGCCGCGGCCGCCGCGGGCCCAGACCCAGCGTTCGGTATCCGCCATGTCCTGCAGCACATCGCCGGTCTCCGGGTCTTTAATAAGGGTACCCGGCGGTACCGTGATTATCACGTCGTCGCCGTTCTTGCCGTGCTGCTTCTTGCCCTTTCCCGGCTCTCCGTTTTCGGCCCGGAAGTGGCGCTTCGTTTTGATGTGGGCGAGAGTGCGGAGATTCTCCCTTACTTCGAACACGACGGCTCCGCCGTCTCCTCCGTCTCCGCCGTCCGGACCGCCCTTCGGGACATACTTCTCGCGCCGGAAGGATACACAGCCGTTCCCTCCCCGCCCCGATGCGACATCTATGTATACTTCGTCCGCGAATCCGAACACAAGAAGAAGCTAACCGTTCCTCTACGAAACAGTTTCTATGTTCACGTATTTCCGCCCCTTGCGGTCGCGGAAATTCACCGTACCGGCGGCTTTGGCAAAAATGGTGTCGTCCTTGCCGAGTCCGACATTTTCACCGGGGTGAAACTTGGTACCCCTCTGGCGCACTATGATCTCGCCGGCTTTTACCAGCTGTCCGCCGCTTCTCTTGATTCCGAGTCGTTTTGCTTCGGAATCTCTTCCGTTCTTCGAGCTTCCTCCACCCTTTTTATGAGCCATATTCGCTTCCTCCAGTTAAAACTTCCATTGCACACTCTTCCGGATGTTCGCGCTCGACGTCGCGTATCCCGGTAAGAAAATTGTCGGTGACCCCCATCAACCAGATGAAGTCACCGCTTCCCGTACCCTCGGTCTGAGCAACACTGAACCGCAGATTCCCCGGGCTGTCGGCATCGCCGTCCACCCTGAACTTGCCGTACTCCTCTACCGTGTGTGCGGCGGTTCTTGCGAGGACGCTCACCGCGGCGCAGACCACGCTGTTACCGGCCTCACCGCTGTGGCCGTGGACCTCCACTCGTTCGAGCGTGGAGTGTCTGCTGTGCAGGACGACGGCTACCTCGATCACCCTCTGCCGATTACGAGCCGGAAATACCGGTTACTTTAATAAGAGAGAAATCCTGACGATGACCGGCCTTTCTACGATAGCCGTTGCGCCTCTTGTACTTGTAGACAGTCACCTTGTCGCCGCGGCCGTGCTCCTCGACGGTTGCCTCGACCTTCGCCCCCTTTATGAATGGAGTGCCGATCTTGACCGAGTCGTCGCCGCCGGTCATGAGAACTGAGTCGAACTCGACCTTCTCTCCGGCGTCCTTTTCGATTTTATCTACTCTGAGGGTTCTTCCCTCTTCCGCTTTATACTGCTTACCTCTGATCTCTACCAATGCGTACATATTCAACCTCTATTCGGATATATTCCTCTATATACCATAGAGTTGCAAACAGGGTCAATACTCGGCTCCCTTGCGCTGTCATTACATAGCCTCAGAGTGGTCTCCCGGCGTATGGTTTTCCGG
>CAYFVU010000101.1:7333-9710 GCA_964346645.1 uncultured Spirochaetaceae bacterium
CGAATAGACTCCCGGCGAATAGACTCCCGGCCGCCGCCTCTCCCACACTCTTCTGTAGAACGTCACATCCTCTCGAGGAACGGGATACCCACCAGTTCGAATGCGTTCTCGAGGACCTGCAGCACCGCCCGCGAGAGCTCTATTCTCGAGCGTATTATGTCCGAGTCCTCGTTGTGGAGGACCGGATTGTCGTGATAGTACTTGGAGAATGTCCTCGAGAGCTCGTAGAGGTAGGAGGTGATGACGGTGGGATTCATTTCCGCCCCCGCCTTGACGACCCTCTTCGGGTAGTCGGCGAGGAGTTTTACGAGCTCTCGCTCTTCCGTTACCGTCAGGACCTCCGGCTTGAACTCACCGCCTCCGAGCTTATCCTTCCTCTCCTCGTACTTCCGCAGCATGCTGCTGATCCGCGCCCCCATGTACTGCAGGTACGGGCCGGTGTTTCCGTTGAAGGAGATCGACTCTTTCGGGTCGAAGATCATGTCTTTTGACGGCGAGACCTGCAGCAGGTAGTAGTTGAGGGCCGCCAAAGCGACCGAAGTGGCGGTCGACTCGACATCTCCGACCTCCTCCTCCCGCTCCTTGTCGCGGATCTCCTGCGCCGCCATGCCGCGTAGCTCCTCGAAGAGGACGTCGGCGTCCACCACCGTTCCCTCTCTGGACTTCATCTTCCCCTCGGGGAGGTTCACCATCCCGTAGGAGAGGTGGAAGAGGTGCTCCGCCCAGTCGAAGCCGAGCTTTGCGAGCACGTAGAAGAGGACCTTGAAGTGGTAGGACTGCTCCGAGGCGACCACATAGACCAGCTTGTCGAAGGGCCAGTCGTCGTGTCTGGCAATCGCGGTACCGATGTCCTGCGTGAGGTAGAGGCTCGTGCCGTCGCTGCGCAGCAGCACCTTCTTGTCCAGATCGATGTCGGAGAGATCGACCCAGACCGAGCCGTCCTCTTCCTCGTAGAAGACCCCCCGTTCGAGCCCCTCGAGCACCTCCTCGCGGCCCCTCTTGTAGGTTTCGCTCTCGTAGTAGATCTTGTCGAAGGAGACGCCGGTCTTCTCGTAGGTCTGCTCGATCCCCTCTATGGCCCATCTGTTCATCCTGAGCCAGAGCTCGTTCACATCCCGGTCGCCCTCCTCCCAGGCCTTGAGCATCTTCCTCGCCTCCTCCTCGGCCGATGGATCCCTCTTTGCCCAGGAGTCATAGGCTACGTAGTAGTCGCCCACGAAGTGATCGCCCTTCTTTCCCGTTCCTTCCGGGGTCTCGCCGTTGCCGAACGTGCGGTAGGCGAGCATGGATTTGCAGATGTGTATTCCCCGGTCGTTTATGAGGTTCACCTTCCTCACCTCGGCACCGTTCGCCTTCATTATGCGTGAGACGCTCTCCCCGATGGAGTCGTTGCGCAGATGTCCGAGGTGGAGGGGTTTGTTGGTGTTCGGGCAGGAAAACTCGATCATGACCTTCCGGCCGGCCCAGTCCTCACCGAGGCCGTAGGCGTCGGCCTCCTGCATGATTCGTTCGATGGTGCTGCGGACCGTCTCCTCCATCGAAATCCGGATATTCAGATACGGCCCCGCCGACTCTGCACTGCCTCGCCCCTCCGCGCGTTCGCCGGTTTCGATGCGCCGGGCGACCTCCTCGGCGATCTTGGCCGGAGCTGTGCGGAAGATCTTCGCAAAAGGAAACATCGGGAAGGCGATGTCGCCGAGCTCGGGCTTCGGCGGCACCTCGGCAATGATCTTCCCGGGGTCAAGCGAAGAGGGATCGGCCCCCGTCTCTTCGGCATACTCCCGTAGAGTCCGTGCGACTATATCTTTCCAAAAAGTCTTCTCTGCATCCATTACCGTAACCGCCTCCGACCCGCCACGTTACTGTAAATAGCCGATCATTGCAAGCATGTGGGTGAAGCTTTCCGGCCCCTCGCGCCGAAAAGAGCCGAACCTCTCGTCGCACTTGGTACAGGCATCGACCACACGTATGTCCTCCACTCCCTCGCCCATCAGGAGCTCCGTATTCGCCTGCAGCAGGTCGATATAGTCGGCTCCGGACGGCACCCGCCGAACCGCGTTATCCCCCCACATTGAGGAGAAGAGTTCGGCGCGCTCCCTATCCACCTCATAGCAGCAGCTGCGGATGGAGGGGCCGAGGACGGCGCTCATCTGCGACGCCTCGATCGAGAGCTCCTGCCGGATGAGGCGCAGCGCCTCCGAGGAGATCCCCGTGCCCTTCCATCCGGAGTGGAGAATGCCGTGGACCCTTGGACCGAAGAGATAGATCGGCATGCAGTCGGCGACCGTCACCCCCAGCGTAGTGCCGGGATCGGTGCTGAGCAGCCCGTCGGCCTCTGCCGGGTGGTTCAAAGCTTGGTGGTTCAAAGCTTGGGGAT
>CAYFVU010000101.1:9810-11902 GCA_964346645.1 uncultured Spirochaetaceae bacterium
TTGGTGGTTCAAAGCTTGGGGATTCTCTGAACCGGCGCCGGCTGCCGCCCAGACCACTCGCCGGGAATGGATCTGCCTCACCGTTACGGGTGCAGGATTACGGGTGCCTGCGATACGGCTGCGATTCTCTCCGACAGTCATGTCCCCGGCTTCTCTGAGGCTCAACAAGAGATCCGGCTCATCGGGGGAGAGCTTCTCTATGCGTGCCGTGCCGTCCTCCCCTTCTCGTAAAGAGACGTATCTGATCATGGCGTTTACCGCCGTCTCTCCGCGTCGAACAGCTCGGTGAGGATCTGGAGAAAAGAGGCGATCCTCGTTTTTATGGTCGAGAGTTTCTGCGAGAGATTCTTGTTCTCGTTTCTCCCGATGTAGCCGAGGTTCGAGAGGGTGTCGTAGCGTCCGCCGACGTCACCGTACAGTATGCCGTCGATGATGTTTCCCAACAGACTGAGGTGGTCGATGCACTTGCCGATGATCTGTTCCGCACGCTTATCCGTCTCCTCGAGGAGCTTGAGGACCTTCTGCTGCATCTGCTTTTTCGATACTGTCTCCGATTGAATCTTCTCGAGCTTCTTCCCTATCTCTCCGTCCGGCGAGAGGTCATACTCGAGCCCCTGTATCTCGTCGTTGATCTTCAGCATGCCGTTGTAGGCATCGTTGTACTCGTCCCTGTTCTGCTCCTTGTAGAACTCTCCGTCGATCAAGATGAGCTTGAGAGGGCCGTGCATCTCCCCGAAGAAGTGGTGAACTACGAAACCGCGGATGAAACCGAGGGTCTGGGAGTAGCGGGGTGCACCGGTACCGTCCCAAGGTTTTCCGTCGTAGTACTGCACCTGGGGGAATCCGCCGATTCTCAAAAACTCTTGGGCATCCTCTATGAGCTTCTTTCGCTTCTGCTCCTGAATGTAGGCCTTGATCTTCGTCTCGAACCTTCGGTACCAGAACTGTTTGAAGAGGACGAACCAGTCCTCACCTCCGCCTATTTCCGTAGGAATGTACTCGAGGTTCCGCTTCGAGAGTCGCAGCAGATCGAGCAGCGGCACTCTCTCGTTGAAGTAGCGGATGTGGTTGAAGGCCGCATCGGCGTTCTTCAGCAGTTCATGCAGATGGGAATCGATGTCCTGGGATTCCTCCGTCTCAAACTCCTTTTGCAAATGAAAGATGAAGAGGATCTTTATCATTCCCTCCGAGGGCGGATCCTGGAGCGTGAAGAGGAGCTGCGCGAGCTCATTCAACGACTCCTTTACCTCGTGCATCGAGGCCTGATACCGGTTCTTCGCCTCGTTCCTGATGAACTGAGAGAGAATGCGGTCGAAGGAGAAAAAGACGAGGTGGTAGAGAGTGTTGAACATCCTCGCCTCGCTGTAGAGGAGCTCTCTCTGCTCCTGTCCGATCCCCTCTATGATGTCCTCGAGCCGGTATTCGATCTCCTTCTTTACCAAGTGCGGATCCTCGAGGGACTTCTCGTAGGCAACCTGCTCCGGTTCGATATCTCTCAACAGCCGCTCTTGTATCTCGGGAAAGCGCCAGCCGACCATGAAGGCGAAGAAGTCCTGCTTATTAGAACCGAAGGCCTTGGAGTAGGGATCCCGCATAAACGAGAGCCGGTCCTTCATCTTCCGCACATTCTGATAGAATGAGGTGAGGAGCTGGTTCGTCGAAAACTCGTACATGTCCGGATGCTCGCGCTCGATCTTCCTCGCGAGCTTGGTCAAAATGAGCTGTTCGAGGGCCTCTTCGCGGGAGGTGTTGGTAAAGACGACCTTTAGAAAGAGGATGAGGCGCTCGAAGATTGTCAGCTGTTCGTAGGCGCCGGTAAAGCTCATCGGAGAGCCGTCCTGCGAGGCCATACGAAGAGGTGCGGCGTTGACCACATGGGTCTCTTCGGACTGCAGCTTCTCGAGGAGCTCTTTTCGTTCGCCCTTTGAGAGATTTTTTACCAGTCTATCGAAGGTCGATTGTTCTTCCATGTCACGTTGTATTATATACAAGATGAGGTAAAAATAAAATAAAAAACCGCCGGGGTCGCCGGCGGCATTTGCTAGTCCCTAGGGGAATCGAACCCCTCTCTGAAGACTGAGAATCTTCCGTC
>CAYFVU010000102.1:0-7384 GCA_964346645.1 uncultured Spirochaetaceae bacterium
ATAACAGAGAACGATGTGGTATCCCGCATCACCATGTGCTACACTCGGTGAGAAATCATGAAGACGGAAGATGTAAGAGACAAAAAAGCCTTCATCTGCGACATGGACGGGGTCATCTACCATGGAGAAATGCTCCTCCCCGGAGTTGGGGATTTCGTCGACTGGCTCAAGGGAGAGGAGAAGAAGTATCTCTTTCTTACCAATTCGTCCGAACGTTCCCCGAAGGAGCTGCAGCAGAAGCTGAAACGCCTGGGCTTGGAGGTTCCGGAGGCCAACTTCTACACCAGCGCATTGGCCACGGGGATCTTCCTCAAGAACCAGCATCCCGATGCCAGCGCCTTCGTTATCGGAGAGGCGGGGCTGATAAATGCTCTGTACGACGCCGGGATCACGATGAACAATGTAGATCCCGATTTCGTTGTTGTCGGAGAGTCCCACTCTTATACCTACGATACGCTGGTAACGGCGGTCAATCTGGTGAGAAACGGCGCCCGGTTGATAGGGACCAATCCTGATCTCACGGGGCCGGTCGAAGGCGCCATAATCCCCGCCACCGGCGCCCTGATATCTCCCATCGAGCTTGCAACGGAGAACAAGGCCTATTTCGTGGGAAAACCGAATCCGCTCATGATGCGTAATGCGCTGAAGATTCTCGGCTGCCGGAGGGAAGAGACGGTTATCATCGGCGACAGGATGGACACCGATGTGGTGGCGGGCATCGAGTCGGAAATCGAAACCATTCTCGTCCTCTCAGGCGTAACCGATCGAAGTCAGATCGAGCGCTATGCATATCGTCCCCACATGGTGTTGGACGGAGTGGGCGAGATCGTAGAGTGACGTTTTTGAAGTGGTAGTAGATCACCGATTTGCCGATCTCCGCCCTCTTGGCGATCTCATCGATCCCCATTCCAAAGAAACCCTTCTCGGCAGCGGCCTTGGAGCTCTCAGGATGAGGAAGAGACCGCAGGATCAACGAAATTACTCCTTTATTTTTGCACTGCACGTACTATACTTCATAGTATGTCCACCGTGAGAGGAGATGGAGAAGCACGGAAAGAGGCGATCCTCAAGAGCGCCGAACTCTTCTCGGAGCTCTCCGTGGCGGACATCCGCACGATTGCGGAGCACAGCGGGTTCCGCAGCTGCGAAAACGGCGAGTCCGTTTTCCTGGAGGGAGATCCCGGACGCGCCCTGTACATAGTGGAATCCGGGGAGGTCGTGGTCAGAAAAACCAACGACGACGGGCTTATCACCGATATCGCCCGTTATGTACGGGGAAATCTCTTCGGCGAGCTGGATCTTCTCACCCCCGCCGACCGTAGCGCATCCGCGGTGGCCGACGGAGAAACTCGCTTGCTCGAGTTCCCTGGGCCGGGTGCAGATTTCAACGACTTTCTCGATACTGAGCCGGCGGTGTCGGCCCGGTTGATGCACAGAATGCTGGTGGAGACCGCCGAGCGTATTCGGCGGGTCAATCATCTCGTAAAGGAGAACTCACCCCTCGTACAGGAGCTTCAGAAACAGGTCTACAGGGACAAACTCACGGGGCTGCACAATCATGTCTATCTCGCAGAGCGTTTGCGCGAGCTCATATCGAAAGACGGGTCCTCTTTTGCCCTCTGCATCTCCAAGCCGGACAACTTCAAGCTCCTCAACGACGAATACGGTCACGAGGCGGGAGACCGGGCCATAGAGCTCATGGCGGGAGGTCTGCGGGATTTCGTGGGTGACGACACGAGGACGGTCAGATACAAGGGCAATGCCATGGCGGTGATCTTGCCCGGGCTGAATCGGGAACAGGCGATAGAAGGTGCGCGGCGAATCCGAAAGTTCCTCAACGGACTCGATCTTTCGGAAATCACCGGCGGCAACGATTTCCGGTTTACCACCAGCATCGGTGTCAGTCTGTACCCCGGTTTCGACGGAAGCCTCGAAGAGATGCTTCGCAGAACCCATGAGCTGCCGCTCGAAGGGAGAAACCGAGGGGGAAACATGATTCTCGTTGCCGAGGGTGGAGGCGGAACAGGAGACTGAATATGGCGAAGACGCCCGTGCAAGTGCTGAAATCCATCGATATTCTTTCCCCCCTCGACGATGAGGATCTGAATGAACTTTACGAGCTAATGAGCACGGAACACTTCCCCGAAGGACAGATCCTCTTCAGGGAGGGAGACATCGGTGAGGCCATGTACATCGTGCTCTCGGGAAGCATCGCGATTACGGTGAAGGCACAAAACGGCGAGATACTCGAGCTCGCCCGAATCCCGGAAGGCAGTTTTTTCGGCGAGATGTCGATCTTCGACAGCGCAAAGAGATCGGCCACCTGTGTACCGAAGTGCGATACCTCGGTGCTCAGCCTCGAGGCAAAGGATTTTTACCGATTCATCGAGACGAGACCCGCAGCCGGGTTTCGGGTTATGCAGCACATGCTCAAGACTGCTACCCGCCGTCTCACCGCGACGGGCGCTTTCCTCTCGGACATGGTCACCTGGGGAGAAAAGGCGCGGGCTCGTGCGATTACCGATGAGTACACGGGTCTGTATAACCGCCGTTTTCTCGAACAGGCTGCAAGGGAGCGTCTTACCGAGGCGAAGGGAAGAGGGGCGGCTCTCTCCCTCTTGATGCTGGATCTCGACCACTTCGCGACTCTGAATGACGAATACGGTCAGGAGGTAGGAGATCGGGTGCTACTGTCTGCAGTAGAAGTGTTTCGTAACATCTTTCCAGTGGAGGCGGTGCAGATCAGATACGGCGGAGACGAGTTCACCGTCCTGCTTCCGGAGACTACAGCCGAGCAGACGATAGACTTCTGCTCACGTATCCTCGACGCACTGGAAGAGATAGCTATTCCGGCAGGACCTTCAAATTCGGTGAGCAAGATTTCCGCGAGTATCGGCATAGCGGGATACCCTGAGGACGGGGACTCTGTTGCCGTTCTTATGGACAGGGCCGATCGCGCCCTCTACCGTGCAAAGGAAGCCGGAAGGGGGAGGGCTGTCCTGTGGCGGGATCGAAAAAAGAGCCGCATCTACAGCATCAAAGCCAGGAATCAGATCGTAGCGCGTATCCTCGGGGCGATTGCCGAGCGCGAACATTTCCTGCTCTTAGGACACCGAGACCCGGATGAGGACTGCATCGCCTCGATGATTGCCATGGGACTTCTCATCGGTAAATTCTCGAAAACCGTCTCGATGATGATCCCCAGGAGACTGAGCGATAACTTTCACTATCTTCTCGAGATCTGCCGGTACAACGAAATCAACATCATCTACCACGACCAGCTTCCCCCGGAGCAGGTTTCGACCGTCTTCCTGATGGATACACCCAAGCCTTCCATGCGGGAGACGTTTCCCGAATCAGACACCTTCATGCGGAGGGAAGATCTGCTCAGGATCGAAATCGACCACCATCTCCAGGCCGACAGCGCCCTGGGGGGAGATTCCGGCTACTGCCTGGTCGACGAGGCATCCTCGGCAAGCGAGCTCGTCGGTCTTCTCGCCTTGAAGCTCGAATCCTTTCCGAGCCTGACGGAAGCATTCAAAATACAGGAGTTATTCACGAGGAACTTCGTGCTCGCAGTGCTGACCGGAATCATAGGAGATTCCAAAATGGGGAAGTACCTCAAAACCAGACGGGAACGATGGTACTATCGCCTGTTTAGCAACCTTTTCAACGAGATGCTCGGAAGCAAGACCCGCCGAGACTCCAGCAACTTCTTTACCATGGACCAGGTCTTTTCCGAGCTCCAAAAACTCTCCCGGGAAGAGGAGGAGTGCTACAAAGCCATGAGGGAATCGGAAGTCTCCTTCTCTTCCCGCATCGCCGCGGTGATCATCGAAAGGGAGGCCATGCGGCAGATCACCTCCCGATTCGACCACGACACTATTGTGACGGTAGCCAGATACACCGCCGACGTTCTCGCGGAATCGACCCGGATGCTCGGCCTCGTAGTCTACCCGGACGGCAAAGAGGCGGAGGGACTGATACAGTTCCGCCTCCGGCGCAGCCAGTTTTTTAAGGAATTCGACCTGAGGGCGATCCTCGAGGCGTTTTCCATAGAAAACGGCGGAGGCCATCCCGGCGCCATCGGATTTCGCATCGACGAAAAAGAGATTCCCGACCTCACCGACTACTCACGAGAGCTGATCGGGGGAATCGACGGCTTGCTCGAAGGGTAGTGAGAATCCGGCGCGGTGTGTACGCGATCATGCAGCACTGAGGCTTCTCTACCTCTTGTCGAATGAGAAACTGTAGCCTCCCGCGATCGAGAGGTAGTTGGACGACATGTACTTCGAATCGCCTTTGCTATCGCTCTTCGGCGGGCCTTCCCCCGCCTGACTGAGATAGTAGAGCATTAGAGAGAAGCGATCATTGAAGGAGTACTCGATGGTCATCATCCCTGAAAGCAGATCCGGAACCGCGAACGAGCCGTCCGCGTCGTATTTTACCCCATTCCGGATCTCTGCGGTTTCGGTGCCAATGAGCCGACCGCTTATCGTGATGGTGGAGCCCACGCGCATGGCCGAGCCGCTTACCACCGCAGCGATGTTGTAGATCTCACCGACCTTCACCACCGTTTCCTCGTCGGTCAAGCCGGTCATCTGGAGCTTCTGCTCCTCGAGCACCTTCTCCATGAGGATGCGTTCGCTCAGCTCGTACTTTCCCACATCCTTGAGCTTCGAGACCAGAACTTCCGGTATTACCACCGCCGCATTGTCCAGGCCAATGTCGTTCTTTACTTCGAACTCCGCCACGCCGACACGCACCGATTGTTCCTGCCCCGCTGCCGTGCCGATGGCCAACAACGCGTAAATAGTCAGAAAAATACACCATCTTCGCATAGATTTTCCCCCTCTCGTCGTGAATGCGGGTATCTATGCCTTACTGCGGATGCGATTCGCCCCTGTGTACACTACTTTATGAGATAACCGTCCTTTACTGGACGCTTCCATATTGAAAAGTATATCGTTAAAAGTGCGAAAATTCAATTTTATACGCTAAGAGAAGCCGGACATGGAAAGAGTTCTTC
The DNA here is from genome assembly GCA_964346645.1 of uncultured Spirochaetaceae bacterium. GTDB lineage: Bacteria > Spirochaetota > Spirochaetia > DSM-16054 > Sediminispirochaetaceae > CAYFVU01. The sequence goes on from CAYFVU010000102.1 coordinate 5,030, forward strand.
GGCTCAGCAATGCTCACAACACCTTAGAGAAAGGGGAAATGGCTAAAGGTTTGGAGGCTATCCCGTAACCGCACCCTCACTCGCCGACGAGACCAGGCGGGCGTACTTGGCGAGGGCTCCGCGAATGTAGGGTATCGTCCGCGGCTTCCACACCTCTCTCCGCCGTGCGAGCTCCTCTTCGTCCAGGTCTACCGAGAGGAGCTTGCGGTTGCTGTCGATAGAAACAACATCTCCCTCTCGCAGCAGGGCAATGGGCCCCCCGGTCTGCGCTTCCGGCGCCACGTGTCCGACCACCATCCCGTGACTGCCTCCCGAGAACCGGCCGTCGGTGATGAGCGCAACGTCGTTCAGGAGCCCCGCCCCGGCAATGGCGGAGGTGGGAGAGAGCATCTCTCGCATGCCGGGCCCTCCCCTGGGTCCCTCGTAGCGGATAACCACCACATCGCCTCCGACGACACCACCATTGAGTATTGCTTCCAGAGCCTCCTCCTCATTGTCGAAAACCCGGGCGGGCCCCGTGTGAACCACCTCCTGCAGTCCACAGGTCTTAAGCACCGCCCCGTCCGGGGCGAGGTTTCCCTTCAGGATGACGATAGGCCCGGTACGCTTGACCGGATTGTCGAAACCGTGAATGACCTCCTGGTTTTTCAGCTTCACTTCGACGTCGACGAGATTCTCCGCCAACGTCCTTCCGTTGACGGTGAGGCAGTCCCCGTGGAGCATTCCTCGATCGAGCAGCATTTTCATCACCACTTCCAGACCTCCGGCCTCGTAGAGATCCGCCATCACATACCTACCGGCGGGCTTCATGTCGCAGAGAATGGGAGTGGTATCCGAAAAGCCGTTGAAGTCGTCGATGCTGATAGGTATGTCTACCTCCCGCGCCAGGGCGATGAGGTGAAGGACTGAGTTGGTCGAACCGCCCAGCGCCATGACCACACGAATGGCGTTCTCAAAGGCCTTGCGGGTCATGATCTGTCGAGGAGTGATGCCGTTTTCGATCAACCGATAGAGGGCCTCCGCCGAACGTATCATAATCTCGCGCCGCTCATCCTCCACCGCAGGTACAGAAGAGCTGCCCGGCACGGTCATGCCGAGGGCCTCCATGGCCGAGGCCATGGTGTTGGCGGTGTACATGCCGCCGCAGGCCCCCGGGCCCGGACAGGCTGCAGCCTCTATCCCGTGACGATCCTCCTCGCTGATCTTCCCGGCGCTGTAGGCGCCCACCGCCTCGAAGGCCGAGACGATGTCCACCGGCTTACCCCTGTAATTGCCAGGTTTGATAGAGCCGCCGTAGACGAAGACCGAGGGCACGTTCATTCTGGCCAGACCCATCACCGTTCCTGGTATGGTCTTGTCGCAGCCGCCAACGCCTATCAGGGCATCCATCTGGTGGCCGCGGGCATCCAACTCGATGATGTCGGCAATGGTGTCACGACTGATGAGCGAGGCTTTCATCCCCTCGTGTCCCATCGCCTGGCCGTCGGTAACCACGAAAGTGTGAAAACTCACCGGCATCGCTCCCAGCTCCTTCAACCGTTTTTTGGAGATCTCCGCGTGTTGGGCAAGGTGTACGTTGCAGGGTGAGACGTCGCTGTCTGCAGTCGCTATGCCCACTATCGGTTTCTCGAAGTCCCCGTCTTCGAAACCGACGGCTCTGAACATGGCCCGGTTAGCCGTCCTCGCTACTCCCTCAGTCATGGCCCGACTACGGGTGTTGTACTTTTCTTCCATGTTCTCCTCCTATTCGAAACATCTTATGTAGGGCAGACCGGCGGCTGTCTCTCGTATCTTCTGCTCGTTCGACAGGAGCACGGAGGTAGAATCCCAGCTGCCTGAGATCAACGCATTGCGGTAAGATTCGGGGATGTGGAAGCTGTACTCCCTGTCTCCGGCTAAGAGAGTCTCCGACTGCAGGTCTAACTCGATTCGAGTAGACGGATCGGCTTCTACCGTCGCCTGCAGCTCCTCTACGGCATCGCGTATGAGCCTCACCGTGGGAACACCTATGGCGGTACAGTTGCCGGCGAAAATCTCGGCAAAGGACTCGGCTACCACTGCCTCAATGCCGTAGCGCATAAGCGCCTGGGGGGCGTGCTCACGGGAGGAGCCGCAGCCGAAGTTACTGTTGGTTATCAGAATGCATGCCCTCTCATAGCGCGTTTCGTTGAACGGGTGGGCATCCTCCTTTCCGTGCTCGTCGTAACGAGCATCATAGAAGACGTACTCTCCCAGGCCGTCGAAGGAGACCACCTTCATGAAGCGGGCGGGGATAATCTGATCTGTGTCTATGTCGTTTCCTCTCAGGGGAATGGCGGTGCCGGTTACGCGGTCTACCTGCCGAACGCCGATGTA
>CAYFVU010000102.1:7484-11763 GCA_964346645.1 uncultured Spirochaetaceae bacterium
AGCTGCCGCCTGAGTTCTCGTCTGAGCTGCCGCCCCGACTCCCGCCGTCCTGTGTGTACATGATATGCATATCGTCCTCCCTGCCTGTGTCAGCTCTTCACTGCGTAATCTGCGATCTCGCGCACGTCAGTGATCTTTCCGGAGACCGCCGCAGCCGCTACCATCGCCGGGCTCATCAACACGGTCCGTCCGGAGGGAGAACCCTGTCTGCCGATGAAGTTACGGTTGGAGGAACTCGCGCATAGCTGTCGTCCCTGCAGCTTGTCCGGATTCATGGCCAGGCACATCGAGCATCCCGCATTGCGCCACTGGAAACCTGCCTCGGTAAAGATCCTGTCCAGGCCCTCTTTTTCGGCCTGTTCGGCCACCCGTTGGGAGCCCGGTACCACCAGCGCTTGTACATCGGAATGGACTCTTTTGCCCTTCACCAGCTCCGCCGCCTCTCGCAAGTCGCTCATACGTGCGTTGGTGCAGGAGCCGAGGAAGGCGACATCTATCTTCCGCCCGTACACGGGCTCGCCCTCTTCGAAGCCCATGTGTCCGTAGGCCTTCTTCGCCACCTCTTTCGCTTCCGCCGGGAGATCGGCTATCTTCGGCGTATTCTCGGTAATCCCCACGGCCTGCCCCGGATTTATGCCCCATGTGACCATAGGCTCCAGATCGTCGACATCGAGATGGTATACATCGTCATACTGCGCATCCGCCCCGGAGGCGATCCCGCGCCAGTACTCGAGCGCCTTGCCCCACCGATCTCCCGCGGGTGCGTAGGGCCTTCCCTTCATGTACTCGAAAGTGGTTTCGTCGGGATTCACGTAGCCCACTCGGGCTCCGCCTTCTATGCTCATGTTACAAATGGTCATCCGCTCCTCCATGGAGAGGCCGTGGATCGTCTCCCCGTTGAACTCGTAGGCGTAGCCGATGCCGCCGTTTACCCCCAGTGAGGCGATTATCTTGAGAATGATGTCCTTTGCGTAGACTCCCGGTTCGAGTCTGCCGCTTACATCGATCTTGCGAACTTTCGGCCTACTGAGAGCAATGCTTTGGCCGGCAAACACATCCCGTACCTGCGAAGTTCCTATGCCGAATGCGATGGCGCCGAAGGCGCCGTGCGTAGAGGTGTGAGAATCTCCGCAGGCAATGGTCATCCCGGGCTGCGTAAGACCGAGCTCCGGACCTATCATGTGCACGATACCTTGATTTCCCGTCTCTATTCCGAAGAGTTCGATTCCGTGAGCCCCGGTGTTACGTTCGAGGGCGAGAATCATCTTTTCGGCGAGCGGGTCCGAGAAGGGACGGTTCTGATCGCCGGTGGGCACAATGTGATCCACCGTTGCAAAGGTGCGATCCGGATACATGACTGAAAGCCCCCGCTCTTCGAGCATCTGAAAGGCCTGCGGCGAAGTAACCTCGTGGATGAGGTGCAGACCGATGAAGATCTGGTCCTGTCCGGTGTCCAGGGTATCCACCTTGTGGAGATTCCAAATTTTGTTGAAGAGGTTTTTCGACAAATTGTCTCCTTTCTCCGCGGTTACGGGTCGAGCTCTCTCTTGATTATGTCCTCGCCGGTTCTGTCGGCTGCATGCACGACATCCACCAACTTGTTGAGTTGCTTGAGGATCTGATCGAGCCCCCGTTCATCCCCTGAAACCACGATGTTTATCGTCGAATAGCGGGGATCGTTGGACTCCGAGACTACCAGGCTGTCGATGTTGTAGCCCCGCCGCGCAAAGACAAGAGCGATCCGGATGAGCATCCCTGGCTTGTTGGCCACGAAGAGGCTCAACGTGTGGCGCTTGTGGGGGGTATCACTATTACCCCTGCCATTTACAGGGTGCTTCCCAACGCCCTGTGCCGGGCGGCGACCGCCGCTTTTCACAGAGTAGTGTCCGCCGTTTCCCTCTTTCGCGGAGTCGGCGTACATGTACCGTTCCGCTATTTGCCCATAATCCGAGTTGCTCATCGTGCCTCCTTCGTTTGTGCCTCGAGGGTCCTCTCGTTTTTCTGCTCGGTTTCTTGCTGCGCGGAATTATGCTGAGCGGGAGCCTCGATGATCATGTCCGAGTAGGAGGCACCCGATGGGATCATCGGGAAGACGTTGTCTTCCTTCTCCACCTCTACATCTATCAGGCACGGCCCTTCATTATACTCCAGGGCCGCTCCTATTATCCGCTTCACATCTCCGCTGCGCCGAATGCGTATACCTCTACAGCCGTAGCTCTCTGCGAGCTTGACGAAATCCGGGTTTCCGTGCAGCTCCACTCCCGATAACCGGTTGTCATAGAAGAGGCTCTGCCACTGGCGGACCATTCCGAGATAGTTGTTGTTAATCAGCAGTATCTTGATCGGCAGCTCGTGCACCACTGCCGTTGCCAGCTCGTAGAGGGTCATCTGAAAGCCACCGTCTCCCACCACGGCGATGACCGTCTCGCCGGGATGAGCGAATTGAGCGCCTATGGCTGCAGGAAAGCCGAAGCCCATGGTTCCAGCGCCGCCCGAGCTTATCCAGCGGTAACGGTCGTCTGTCCGGTAGTACTGGGCGGCCCACATCTGGTGCTGGCCTACGTCCGTGGTCACGTAGGCCTTTCCATCGGTCTGCCGGTATAACTCGTCCAGCACGTGCTCTACCCTGAGCTTTCCCGACTTCTTGTACCTCAGCGGGTAGCGCTCTTTCCACTCTTGTACCTGTTTGAGCCAGGGGCCGGTCTCCCCCGGTTCAACAATGGAGGAGAGACTCTCCACCACGAGCCGCGCATCGCCCTGGATGGTACAGTCCATCTGCAGTACCTTGTTGAACTCCGAGGGATCTATGTCGATATGGATCTTTACCGCTTCCGGGCAGAAGGTATCCACATTGCCCACTATGCGGTCATCCCATCGGGACCCGACGGACATGATGAGATCGCAGTGTTCGACCGCCAGGTTCGCATAGGCAGTTCCGTGCATACCGAGCATTCCCAGGCTCAGCGGGTGCGTCTCGGGAAAACAGCCCTTGCCGAGAAGGGTGTTGGTTACTGGAATCTGCATCTTCTCGGCCAGATCGGTGACGGCCCTGTCCGCACCTGCGATGACGGACCCGTGACCGACGAGGAGCAGTGGCCGTTTCGCCTGCTCGAGGTACCATGCCGCCTGTTCGATATCCCCGGCCTCTCCCTCTACCGGGAAGGAATACCCAGGCAGCTGGAACTCCTCGTCTGAGTCCGGTTCGATGAAGGCACTCGTAACATCCTTCGGAAGATCTATGAGTACCGGTCCCGGTCTGCCGGACTGGGAAAGATAGAATGCTTCTTTTACTATACGCGGTAGATCCTTTGCGTACTTTACCAGGTATGAGTGCTTTACCAGTGGATAAGATATGCCGGACACATCCGCTTCCTGAAATGCATCCAGGCCGAGATTAGCTGTAGTCTGCTGGCCGCAGAGAATTATCATGGGCACGGAGTCCATGTGGGCAGTCAGAATTCCCGTGATGGTGTTGGTCGCTCCCGGCCCGGAGGTCACCAGAACCACTCCGGGCTTCCCCGTTGCCCTCGCAAAACCGTCCGACATGTGGGCCGCACCCTGCTCGTGCCGCGTGAGTATGTGTTGTACCGGAGAATCGACCAGAGCATCGTATAGGGGAATGGCGGCGCCACCCGGAAGGCCAAAAATGTACTCAACTCCCTGCTGTTGAACAATATCCACTACGACTTGTGCGCCGGTTTTTTTTGTTTTACTCATACACTCCCCCCTCATCCAGGTAATCTCTGCTGCAAATAGTCGAAAAACGGCACAAGAGAAGGGCGCATCTCTCGATAGAAGCAATTTATGTTAAACCATAGGTGCATGTCTGAGCGCTGTCAACACGAATCGAATATTAATTACAATATTTATAAGGTTTTTTTTATCACTTTTTTAGTGGATCAAATCTTGCATTTTACTCTGAGGCAGCTCTCATTACTACATTTTATGTGTGAATCTTCCTACTGATAGAGCCACACATATCCTGTTTCCTCCTCAATGGGCGAGGGATTCTACTGCCGATGCAAGATTTGATCCACTAAATATCACTTTTGAGATGAAGGTAAAAACCGGCAAATGACGGCGCAATGAAGGCTCTCAAGACCATGGTCTCAGCTTTTGGAGTTGTTGACTATGGACGAAGTACGTACTATCCTACTCGAAAATTAAACTCCGAGCCGAAAGCCTACGGGCGCCGCACCATGGGGTGTGTGGAGCACCACCAAACGGCACCTACGGCACAAGGCCGAAGATCGGCAGCCCCGCTCATGCAGAAGGCTAC
>CAYFVU010000103.1:0-11576 GCA_964346645.1 uncultured Spirochaetaceae bacterium
TCGGCGGGCTGCGTCTCGGCGAGAAGTTCTCGGTCTCGAGATAGAGGCCGGCCGAAAATCGAGGCCGGGTCGATACCTATTCCTGTTTATCTCCGAACATGTACCTCTTGAGGAAGTCGGGCGAGCCCGGCTGTGCCGCGTTGCCATCCTGTCTCTCTCTATTTCCCTCGGCACCGTCGTTTCCATCCGTGCTCAGGCTGCCGGACCCGCCGCTCTTTGCCGAAGGTGCGGCGGTAGAGTAGGGACAGACGGCAAGGCATACGCCGCAGTCGGTGCCGAATTTCTTCCACATACTGAAGCACGCCTCGTGGTCTACGTTACGAACCTCATCATCATAACGCTCGATAACGGAGCCGGGGGGAATGGCCCCGGAAGGACAGAAATCGGCGCACTTGCAGCAGGCCTCGCAGGCCTTCTCGAGCGGAAAGCGCTCAGCATCGCCTGCATCTCCGAGGACGAGGGGTGCATCCGTAGTCACCGCCGAAAGACGAAGCAGACTCCCGTAGGTCTTCGAGACAAGAAGTCCGTGTCGTCCGATCTTCCCGAAACCTGCCTTCTCCGCCATCGGCGGCATGACAACCTCGCTCTCTCCGTCTATGTGGGCGACCGCCTCGTAGCCGAGCGAACGCAGGTACGAGGCGGCGGCTAAAGCGGGAACGGCGACACGCAGATAGGAGCCGGCGACCTCCACCGCCTCACGTATTCCGGGAGCGGCGGTGATCTCCTCTCTGTCCATCTGCACGGCAAAGACCATCGCGCAGGGGAGAAGACTCTCCACCTTCTCGCCGTAACGGTTTCCGCGGCCGCGGACGGAGTAGTAGAAGCGCTCCTCGGTCTCGACGGCTTCGCAGAAGACTGCGCCGTAACGGCCTGCCTGCTGCTTGAGCAGACGGGTGATCTCCTCACCGGATAAAGAGTCTGTACCGGCTCCGCAGCGGTGCTCCCCCGGATAGCCACGGACGAATGAGCGCAGCTGCGTGATGAGCCCGAAGGTCGCCTCGACCATGGGGGCCTCCGGCAGCCGGTCGGCAAACCGGCCCGGCCCTCCCGAGCGGTACTCATCGTCGATTTCCTTCTTCTCGGGCTTTCTCAGATAATAGTCGCGGAACCTCGTCGTGCCGGGTTCGAGCCGAATCCGGGAGAAAATGGTGTCTCTCTCGTCGAAGCGTGTGCCGTGCTTATCCTCTTCTCGTGCCACCGGATCATGTTACCGTCATGCTCGACCGAGGTCAATAAACTCTATTCTCCACGACGGTTTTAATTGACGAAATATTAACAGGATTCATACATTTAATAGTGAAGGAGGACATGATGACGAAGAGAGAACGCATACACTCATTGGCCAACTATCGAAACGAAGAACATCCGGTGATAAGTCTCTACCTAAATGTCACCTCTCCGTGGGAGTTGCCGAGCAGAATCAACTCCCTTGTTCGCACGAGAATCAAGGAGCTGCGGAACAACGGGAGTTACGACCAGGAAGAGAAGGCGAAGCTGGAGAAGCTTCTCCTGCAAATGGAGGAGCAGGTCATCAACAGAGAAGGAAGCTTCAAGAACATCAAGCTATTAGTAATCTTCGCGGACACTCAGGGCTATTGGGAGGAGTTCGAGCTCCCCGTCTCCCACCCGAGTCAGATGACCATATCTCCTCGGCCGCACACGATGCCGCTGCTCGTTCTCCAAGAGCAGTTTCCGCTCTTCTGCGTGGTGGTCGTAGACTCACACAAGGCGAGAATGTTCTCCTACTCCGGAGGAAAGATCACCGAACGGAGCGATATCTTCTCGGTAGAGGAGGTACAGCCGGCGCGGGACGAGGCGCATCAGGGCTTCGGGGAACAGCGCTACCAGCGCTACATCAAGGATCACAAACTGCGCCACCTCAAGAGGACTGCAGACAGCACCTTCGAGACCTTTCGACAGGAGAGTTACGACTATCTCATTATCGGAGGATCGGACGGAGGAGTGCTCAATACCTTAAAGGAAAATCTCCACAGCTATCTGAGAAAGCATCTGATAGGTGAGATACAGGCGAACCCCGAGAATTCCGATGCGGTAATTCTCGAGAAGGCCCAGGAGAGCGCTGAGGATTGGGAGAGGCAGAGAGAGTCCGAAACGGTCGAAAGCCTGTTCGAAAACGCCTATTCCGACGGGAAGGCGGTGCTCGGAACCGGTCCTACGATAAAGGCTCTGATGAACGGGCAGGTACACACGCTGGTGCTGCATCCCGACGCACAAAAAGAGGGCTACTTCTGCCCGAACGACCACTATCTGTCGCTCAAGTCGCGAACCTGCCCCGTTTGCGGTGCTCAGCTCCAAAAGAGCGAGAACATCATCGACGAGATGGTGGAGGAAGCCATAGAACAGAGAGGGGAGATTTCACACCTCTTCAACTACGCACACAAGCTCGAGGACAACGAGACGGGTGCGCTGCTGCGCTTCGTAGTCTGAACCTGATATCGAGGTATATCGGTCGATCTTATGTACGAACGGAGGTAATATGCAGATTCAAGTACTCGGGAGCGGTTGCAGGAAGTGCGCCCAGCTCGCTCAGAATGCCGAGGCCGCAGTCGAAGAGCTCGGTCTCGATATGGAAGTAGAAGTGGTCGAGGACATCGACAAGATAAACGACATGGGGGTGCTCATTACCCCCGCGCTGGTGATAAACGGAGAGGTAAAGACGAAGGGAAAGGTCCTGAGCGTCGACGATATTATCGAGATGCTGGAGGCTTGAAACGGTGTTCGCCGTACGTGAGTTGCCTGTCGACGGCTGCATACCGCCTCAGCCGTCTCAGCTGCCGCCGCCGGAACCGGAACCTTCCCCGAGTTTCTGCTTGACCATGGCGAAGTAGTCGGCCGCCCGATCGGCATCGACCTCCTCCTCGGGACTGTGGAACTCGATCAGCTCGCCGGGAATCTCTTCGAGGAAGCGTGACGGCGTGGAGTCGCTGCGCTCGCGCATCGACTTCCTCGTCTTGCAGCTCGTCAGATAGAGCTTCTGCTTCGCCCGCGTGATCGCCACGTAGAAGAGCCGGCGCTCCTCCTCGAGGTTCTCCTCGCTCTCCTCGATCGCCCGGGCATGGGGAATGAGGTGGTCCTCCACGCCGGCGAGAAAGACCACCCCGAACTCCAGTCCCTTCGAAGCGTGGACCGTCATGAGGTTGACCTTCCCCTGTTCGTCGTCGCCGTCGTCGTCGCGGGTTATCAGGCTTATGCGGTTGAGCCATCCGTAGAGATCCGGATCCTCGGTGTCCGGGTCCTTCTCCCAGCGCTCGAAGAGGTCGAGGAAGATGCCGATGTTGTGGTACTTCCACTTCGCCGCGTTGTCGTTGGTCTGGTACTCCTGCAGCAGGTGTCCCCAGTAGTCGATCCGCTCGACCAGCGCGCGGGTGGAATCGGCCATGTCCTTCCCGGAGAGCAGCGTCTCGCGGTAGTACTCCACGAGAGAGAGAAAGTCCTCCAGGTGCTCCTTCGCCTTTGCGCTTATCGGCGCATCCTCGGCCCATCTGATCGCGGAGATTGCCGAGTAGAGGGACATTCCCTTTTCCGCCGCCACGTTTCGGATCTTCTGCAGCGTCGTCTTGCCGATGCCGCGGCGCGGGGTGTTGATGATGCGCAGCAGATTCACGTCGTCGTCCGGATTCACGAGCACCCGTAAATAGGCGATTACGTCCTTCACCTCTTTTCTCTGAAAGAAGCTCTGACCTCCCGATACCCGGTAGGGGACGTTCTCGGCGAGCAGCGCGTTCTCGATCGCCGCCGAGAGGCTGTTGGTCCGCACGAGGATGCCGAAGTCGTGGTACGGCATTCGATCCTCGACGGAGAGGTTCTTGATCATCTCCGAGATGAACTGCGCCTCCCGTATCTCGTCCTCGGGGTAGTAGAGCTCGAGTGCCTTGCCTCCGTCCATGCCGGTCCAGAGCACCTTCCCCTTCCGGTTGGTGTTGTGGGAGATCAGCTCGTTGGCGGCGGTCAGAATCTGCTGGGTAGATCGGTAGTTCTGCTCAAGCTTTATCTCGACCCGTTCGGGAAAGTCCTTCTCGAACTGCAGGAGATTCTCGTAGTTTGCCCCCCTCCAGGAGTAAATAGACTGATCGTCGTCGCCTACCACGCAGACGTTCCGTGACTCCTCTCCGAGGAGCTTCATGAGCCGGTATTGGGCGTGGGAGGTGTCCTGGAACTCGTCGATCATCAGGTAGCGGAACTTGTGCCGGTAGGACTCGAGCACGTCGGGCTGCTCCTCGAAAATCTGTATCGGCAGCATGATGAGGTCGTCGAAGTCCACGGCGTTGTAGACCTTCAGGTGCTCGACGTACTCCCGGTACATCGGCTTCAGCCCCATGTTCTCCCGGCTCCACTCGGCACGGCCGGTCTTGATCGCCGAAAAGAGGTGGCTCGCCCCGTAGAAGTCGACTGCGTCGTGGCTGATCTTCAACTCCCGTGCCACCTCCTTCAGCAGGGATATCTTGTCGGTCTGGTCGTAGATGCTGAAGCTGTGGGTGTAGCCGAGGCGGTCGATGGTCTTTCGCAGCACCTGCACGCCGAAGGCGTGAAAGGTGGAGACGGTGAGGTTGGAAAGTCGCCTGCCGGTGAGGGACCGCACGCGGTCGGCCATCTCGCGGGCGGCTTTGTTGGTAAAGGTGAGGGCGAGGATAGAAGACTGGGGGATGCCCTGTTCGAGCATGTGGGCAATGCGGAAGGTGACGGTTCTCGTTTTTCCCGAGCCGGCTCCTGCGATTATGAGGAGGGGGCCGTCCACCGTCTCGGCGGCCCTAAGCTGTTCCGGGTTCAATTCTGCGTCTATATTCAGCGACACGTAATGCTCCTGATGTACTCTCTTGATCTGTTCGAGTGAAAGATGTCTATCTCTGTTTCTCTTTGCCGATCGTGATCGCATCTGCCGGGCAGATCTCGTGGCAGCAGTAGCAGCGGATGCATTTACGGTAGTCCACACGAATCCGCCGTTTGCCTTCTGCCTTCGTCATTGCGAGGGCTCCGGCTGCGCAAATGTTCACGCACTCACCGCAGTGTATGCAGCGGTGGTGGTGGAACACCGGTTTCTTCCGCAACTTTCGCTCGAAGCCCCGCAGCAGGGGGCTGTGCATCACCCGCGTCCAGAAAGAGGAGAAGTCGCCGTTGCCGATCAAACGGAAGTCCTGCAGCCTCACCTCGTCCAGAGGAGCGCCTCGTATCTCGATTCGGTCGAAAGAGTCGAGATCTGCCTCATGTTCGAGCCCGATGCGGTTCGTCGGTACTTCCTCCGGCTCGTAGCCGATAATTCGAGTGGCTGCATAGTCGAGAGCGAGGGCGCTCGGGCTTGCCAAGACGAGGCCGACCGATCTCGGGTCTCCGTTTCCCGGTCCGGGACCTTCCATTCCTATTATGCCGTCCATGATCGAGTAGTGGGGCTCCACCGCATGGGCGAGGTCTACGATCATCTCGCCGAACTCATTCCGGCCGGGAAACCGCACGTGAAAGGGCGACTTCGCCAGTCCGGGCACCAGACCGAAAAGATTCTTGAGCGCACCGGTGTAGTACATGAGTGAGTGGGTCTTCAGTTTGGGGAGGTTTATGATCAGATCTACGTAGTCGATTACGTCGGTCAGGTGGAAAGCCCGCTCTCGAATGGGCGCGGGCACGGCTCTGAGCACCTTCTTCGAGTGGAAGTCCGCCCACTCGACCTCCTCGTCGTCACATACCTGACGGAGCGATGATCGCCTCCCGCTGAAACCGCCCGGCGCGAATCCGGGGCTGTCTCCGACGAGTATGCGTGAGGCGCCTCGCTCTTTACAGAGACGTATGACTGCCCTCATGAACTCGGGGTGGGTGGTAATGGCCTTGCCCGGATCGGCATCTCGCAGCACGTTCGGCTTTATCAGCAGTCTCTTGCCCGACACGTCGAATCCACCGGCGAGGTCGACCGCGCTCTCGACCGCCCGCTTCAGCTCCTGCTCCTCGTAGGTCTTGCAGCGGCTTATTGCGACTGCGTATTCTTTCGCCGTGTCTGCCGTGTCTGCCGGGTTCTGGTTTTCATCACTGCTGCTCATCAACTCTTCCTCTGTACCTTCGCCGCATACATCGGTCCTCGTCCGTCTGCGGTGTCCGGGAGTACCTGCCAACCATAGCGCGTTTCTTCCCCGAATGACAAGCGGAGCGGCAAGATTTCGAACCTCCCGCTGCGTTTATCGAAGAGCTTTCCCACCACCCCGTCGTTTTCGGCCGGCGACAGCGCGCAGGTGCTGTAGAGGATGATGCCGCCGGTCTTTACCACCTCGAGGGCGGAGGCGAGCATCGCAAAGGCCTGCAGCGCGAGGTGCTTCGTGCGTGCCGGACTCCAGCTCTTCAGATGGGAGGGGGAATTGAGCACGTGCCGCTCGGAGGAGCAGGGTACATCGAGGAGAATTCTGTCATAGGCTTCCGTCTCGTAGCGGAACCAGAGGGTCGCGTCGTGTCCCGTGATGCGTATCCTCTCGAGCTGCTCCCCGCGCAGGTGTTCGTGCAGAACGCGGCGGAGCCGGTCCCGCCGGGTACCGGATTTCTCGTTGGCAACGATCGTAATATTCGGTCCGGCGGAGGCGAGGACGAGGGTTTTTCCCCCAGGCGCCGCGCACATGTCGAGGACCGAGTCGCCATCTCGCGCATCGAGGGCGAGGGCGGTGCGGTAGCTCGCCTCGTCGAGGTAGTAGGGACGTTGCAGGTGTTCAGAGAGCTCCATGCGGCTGCCGTCTGCGAGCATCGCCTCTCTGAGCTCCGGCCAACGATCGGGGAAAATCTCTGAGTAGAACTCTTGGAAATCCGGTTTCTGCTTTTTATTATCCTGTTTTTTGCCCCTTGCCATGACTCCTACTCTTCGCCTGCATAGCACAGGATAGTCTCCTCGATCAATCGGTCGAATTCGGGAATCCTCCTCGGCCAATCGAAGCGTTTCATGTGCCCGCTCAAAGAGGGAAGGGGGATTCGCCGCGGATCATTCAAGAGCCGCCGCAATTTCTCCTCGAGATCTCCTGCATCGCGGTAGAGCACCTCACCGTGGAAATCGTCGGGTATGAGCTCGGGATATGAGAGGCGAGAGGGCAACAGAGGTCTGCAGCCGGCTCGTATCGCCTCGACTACCGAGATGCCGAAGTTCTCCTGCCGGGCAGTGGATATCACGATGTCGGCTCTGCTCAACATGGTCAGATACGCTGCCCTAGAGTCGATGTATCCGCTGTGCACGATGCGACCGGCGAGACGTTCCTCCGCCTCTCGAAACACGGATGGCACCTTGGAGAAGTGTTCGCCGAGCAGCGCGAGACGGAAGGGAACTCCTTCGTCGGCGAGCCGGAAGAGCACTCGAAAGAAATCCTCCGGCCCTTTATCGTGTTCCCATCTATGGTTCCAGAGAATGAGCTGCGCCTGCGTCCCGGCTTTTTCCTCCGCCTGCTCCTGTTGTGCACGACCGGAGCATGGGGCGAGCGGCTCCTCATGCAGGGAGGTGGGCGGAGCATCCACCCCGGGGTAGACCACCGAGCTCTTGCCACGGATGAGATCGGTAGTCCACGACGGCTCGAAGTCGGGGAACCGTGAAAGAAAATCCGGCAGGAGGCGGATGAACTCGTCTCTGTGCGTCTTACTGTTGAAGAGCACGTGTTGGGCAGAGAGGCAGTTCGCCGCGTCCGTGAGCCCGTAGTGGAAATCACGCTTTTCTCCAGGTGCGAGGGGGTAGGCGACCTGATTCTCGTGCATGTAGAGCAGTACCGGAGGTTGTACGGTAGGAAGCGTAATGGCCTTAGAACGGCCGGAAGATGAGTTTCCGCACATCTTCACCAACCGTGAGCCGTGCCAGAGGCCGATGAGGGCGGAGATATCTATGAGGCTGGAGGTAAAGACGAGGTCGTAGGAGTGCGGGTCGGGTATCCGGCGGACGAACTCGAAGGCCGAGCCGCGCATACGCCACTTCCAGTGACGGGCGGGAAGACTGTGCAGTTCGATCCTGTGAGAGGAGTGCCGCACGAGGGAGTCGGCAAAGTGGCGGTGCGAACCGCCGTAAAATGATTCCAAGAAGAGGATTTTACGGGCGCTCATCTTTCCGATTGTACGAAATTCCAGTACATTGGAAAACAGTATGACTGAGGAAAAACAATGGAACGGATCGACCTTCAAGGCGGTAATCTTCGATTTGGACGGCACCCTGCTCTACACCCTCCCCGACATCGCGAGGGCCATAAACGGTGTGCTCTCTTCCTACGGCTACCCTACACACGCAACGGAGCGCTATTGCTCCATCGTCGGGTGGGGACTCTTCGAAACGATGCGGCATGCCATGCCGGAGGAGAACAGAAGCGACGATGATGTGGCCCCACTCGCGAGAGCGCTTACCGAAGAGTATCAGCGCAATCCGGTGATGCACACCGTGCCCTATCCGGGGATTTCCACGGTCCTCGACAGTTTGAGCGATATGGGGATCGTGCTCGCGATACTCTCGAACAAGGAGCACAGCGTGGCCGTTGAAGTAGTGGCAAAGACCCTCGATAAGTGGAATTTCGCGATAGTGCAGGGAAACAGTCCCGAGCTGCCGAGCAAACCGGACCCGGCAGGTGCCCATATGATTGCAGAAGAGTTGGGTCTGAGTCCAGAGGAGATTCTCTTTGTGGGAGACAGCGGAGTCGATATGGAAACGGCGGTGCGAGCCGGAATGTATCCGGCAGGAGTGCTGTGGGGATACAAAACATTGGAGGAGATCGAAGGGGCGGGGGCCGAGTTCCTCCTCAGCGAGCCGGAGGAGCTCCTCTCGCTCTTCCCTCCGGTTTGACTAGACCGGAAGCAATCGGTTGGACAGAAAACGAGTAAGCTTATTATACTGAAGAGAAGGAGGTGCATTGATGAATGTGGAAGAACTGAAACAACAGGCGGATGAGTACCTTAGACTGGAGTCCCATCCCCATTTCAGGAAAGATTTGGAAAAGGTTCTCGAGGCGGATGATACAGACGAGTTGAACGACAGGTTCTACACGAGTCTCAGCTTCGGGACCGGAGGTCTTCGCGGTGTCATAGGCGGCGGCTACAACCGTATAAATCCTTTCATGATACAGCAGGCCACCCAGGGACTCGCGAACTACGTAAAGAAGCAGGTATCCGGTGGATCTGCGGTAATCGCGTACGATTCGAGGAACTTTTCCGACCTCTTTGCCGAAGAGGCGGCAAAGGTGTTCTGCGCCAACGGCATGCACGTCTGGCTCTTCTCTTCCCTCAGGCCGGTTCCCGAGCTCTCCTTTGCCGTGCGTGAGCTCGGTGCCACGGTGGGTATAGTGGTGACCGCAAGCCACAATCCGCCCGAATACAACGGCTACAAGGTCTATTGGGCCGACGGCGGACAGATCGTCCCGCCCCACGACAGCGGCATCATCGAAGAGGTCCGCTCGGTGGGCAAGGAGATTCGGCTCATGGAAAAGAGCAATGCCGAGAAGGAGGGGCTTCTCGAGGTAATAGACGAGATAATAGACGCCCCCTACAGAGAGATGGTGAAATCCTGCAGCCTGCGTCCCGAGCTCCTTCGCGAGCACGGCAAAGATCTGAAGGTGGTCTTTACACCGCTTCATGGAACCGGCTCGGTGGGGCTCCCCCGCGTGTTGAGCGAGATGGGGGTCGAGGTCATTTCCGTGGAGGAGCAAAACAAGCCCGACGGAAACTTTCCTACCGTCGAGAAGCCGAATCCCGAGGAGAGTGCCGCGATGAAGATGGCTCTCGATCTCGGTGCGCAGAGGAAGGCGGACCTGGTAATGGGGACCGATCCCGATGCCGACCGGCTCGGCATAGCCGTTCCGGATGACTCCGGGAAACTCCAGCTGGTAACGGGAAACCAGCTCGGGGTGCTTCTGGCAGACTATATCTTCTCGACGAGGGCGGAGACAGACTCCATGCCTCAGGAGCCTGCCTTCGTTAAGACGATAGTCACCACCGAGCTGCAGCGGCTCATCGCCGAGGCCTACGGTGCCCGAAGCTACGATGTGCTCACCGGTTTCAAGTTCATTGCCGATAAAATCGGGGAATTCGAAAAAACGGGAGAAACCTACGTGTTCGGCGGAGAGGAGAGCTACGGCTATCTCGTCACCGACAGGGTGAGGGACAAAGACGCGATTTCGGCGGCCTTCGTTACCGCAGAGATGGCACTGTATCACCGCACCCAGGGCAAAACCCTCCTCGACAGACTCGAAGAGATCTACGAGGAGTACGGATACTTTCAGGAGATCCTGTTGAGCCGCACGTTCAAGGGCCAGAAGGGAAAGGAGGTCATGGACGAGCTGATGAAGCGGCTGCGGGAAGAGCCGCCTGCGGAAATCGGTGGAATAGGCGTAAAGGAGGTGCGCGACTACAAGAAGAGGCGGGCCTTCCGGCGCGAAGACGGCTCACTCATCGAGGAGATCAAGCTTCCTCCGTCGAACGTCATGCAGTTCATACTCGAGGACGAGACCATAGTGACTGCGCGGCCGTCGGGAACCGAGCCGAAGATAAAGTTTTACGCCTCCTGCAGAGGAAAGAGGGGAGAGACCCTCGAAGAGGCAAAAAAGAGCGTAGATCTGCGTCTGAAGGCTGTCGAGGAGACTATCGACTCGTGGACCGCTCAGTCTTAGATCTGCGCTGATCGAAGCTCTCCGGTCAGAACTTGTAGCTGAAGTCGATTTTCAGCAGATCGTTGTTGGAGTACTGACCGAACTGGCCGTTCTCGTCGCCCTCGAAGACGGGAGCCGATACAGTCACCGTGGCGTCGTCTCTGAGCACCAGCTCGAGCTCCGGCGTGATCATGTAGTCCTCCTTCTCTATGTTGTAGCTGCCCCGGATCTCCACCCGTATGCTGTCGTTGGCGTAGTCGTCCGAGAGACGGGCGGTGACGGTGTTGCTCGTGTAGTCGCCGTCCTCGTCGTACTCGTTGTCCATGGGATCAGGGTCCGGGTTAGTCGGACTTACAGGCTCCTCTATCTCGCTGCTGTTGATGATGTACGACCCGACATGCTGCAGCTGGAGCTTCAGGTTGCTGAGGGGAATGCTGCGGTCGAAGCCTGCGATGTACTCGATGTGGTTGTTGCGCAGCAGTGGGTCGTCCCCCTCGAAATCTTCGGTCAGGAAGTAGCCTGCCTCTGCGCGCAGATTGAAGCCGGAGACGACCGTCGCCCCCTCCACGCCGAAGAGGTGGTGGCGGTTGAAGTCTATCTCGCCGGTCTTGTTGTTCACCACTGGAGTGCGGTCGTAGCCGTAGTAGTAGGTGGCGCCGAAGTCGAAGCCGCCGGCGCTGCCTGAGTAGCGGACTCCGTACTGGCCCTCGCCGAGCTCCGTCTCCTCGAGCTCTTCGGAGAGGTTATTCATGACGGTGTCCTCATAGCTTACTCCGGGCCAGAGCGCCTCAGAGAGAGTATCGAGGCGCTGCGGCTTCCAGCGTCCGGTGGTGGCGTACTCGTCGGTGTGGAAGAAGGGGACGTAGGCGAGCTCGAGGCTGCCGTTTTGTCCCACATAGATGTCCGCCTTGATCATTTTTTCTGCAATGTTGCGCTCGAGGTAGTCGGGAAGGATGAAGCGGCGGTAGTCGATCGGGTTGAGCACGTCGA